>CALHPU010000129.1 GCA_938036435.1 uncultured Pirellulaceae bacterium
GCTTTCACTTGCAACGCGACTTCAGTCGTCAGATCAATTGGCTCCTGAGGAAACCTCAAGAATCAATCTCACCAAGCGTGCCGTTGTCATCCAAACAGTCGTGGATGTTTGTTTACAGCCTCAGATCCCCGCGAAGAAATCGTCAGCATCAAACATCCTGATGCCATCTTAATTTACAACTAAATTGTCAAAGAACATTCATCAGGCTCTTCCGCCTGACAGACTCAAAACAAAAGTTAAGAGTGAGAACTTTTCAATCGGCGATGTAAGGACAAACCATTACACAAAATCCGCTGAAATGTTTTCACTGCCAACTTTCCCAAAGTAGGCCCTCAAGTAGATAGAAGGCCCCGCATCATCAATGAGCCTTCGATTTGAGAGTTAGGGATTTTAATGACCTTTCGTAACCGGTCAACAGGTGTTGGACTCGAATTCCAAGGAAAGGCAAAATATAGGCTCGCATCGGTCACGAGTCAGCCTCTGTCTTCTCTCAACCCACCACTTTTGTGACGGGCGGAAGTATACGACCAAGCCTAGCATTCTCAAGCCCCATCCAAGCCTTTTTAGAAATATTGCCCTAATGACCTCTGCCATAAAACACCAAGTTTACCCAGTCCTCCAACTTGCCAGTGTTGCTTCCGGCAAACCGATCATTTCAAGGGATTAGCGAAAAACTGTCGAACGTATCGGGGCTTACCAAAGCAAGGCTGTGCTAGGGCCGTGTCAATGAGAATTTCTTAATGAAACGAGTTTTTGCTGGCAGAATTGCGTGAAATACGTATCATGAAATTGTAGGGCATTCGAAGCGCGAGCTTTGACATGCCACTATCGCCCACCTCTTAAATTGCCTCTAGCAAAAGGTAGTCACGATGCGTCGCGATAAGAGCCACTCCCTTCCTTTGGCCGCTTACACCAGATTTCCTCGCAACCAATTGCACCATAGCGGTTTCACGCTGGTCGAGTTGTTGGTGGTGATCGCGATCATCGGCATTCTAATCGGCATGTTGCTTCCTGCGGTTCAACAAGTACGCGAGGCAGCGCGAAGGATTACATGCACCAACAATCTGCGGCAGCTGTCCACTGCTGTGACGAACTATCATTCGTCCCACTTTAGATTCCCACCGGGATCAGTGATCGGGCAAGGCGCAGGATGGTCAGCTTTTATACTTGAGCAAATCGAACAAAGTAACGTTTTCGAAACAATCGATTTCACAGACAGGTCAACAGCCGCTAATTCAACAGAGACTGACAACAACGCGGCTCACTGGTTGGATAGGGATACACCCGGCGGAGGCAATGAGGTTGCTTGCGAGCAAGTTTTGCCAATATTTCGTTGCGGAAGCGACCCCGTCTCAGATCAAATTTCCTCGGGGAATTCCGAGCGGACTACAATTGAGGCAAGATACCCTTCTTCCTACATGGGAGTAGCAACCGGAACACAAACAACATCCTCGTTACTGTACGCAAGACCTCAAGATAGTGAAGCTAATAGTGTGGCTCGACGAGAAGTTGCTGAAGAATCAAGAAATGGGCTACTGCCACCTACCCAACCGGCAAGATACTATGGAGTCTCCAGACTCAAAACAAAGGTTCGACAGTCTGATGTAGACGACGGTCTATCCAATACTGCAATGATTGGCGAAGGAGTTTTCGACACTAGTGTTTTCTCCAACGACGCGCAAGAAAACATAAATCGAGGATCGGACCATTGGATTATTGGCTCCCCAGAGAATGACTTTGGACACGACATGTCTGAATTTCTTGGATCCACAGCAATCGAAATCAACAGCTACCACAAGACATCAGATGCAGAATTAATGCCTCTTTCTCGGTCGTCTATCAGCACGAGATTTTCCCGCATAGCATTTGGTTTCAACAGTTGGCACGCCGGAAACGTCGTAAACTTCGCTTTGGGGGACGGATCCGTACGGACAGTCGATGCGAAGATTGATCAACAAGCGTACTCTAATCTTGGTAACCGAGATGACGGAAGAGGAACTAGCGCGTTTTAAGTTCTTACAGCTCGGCTACAGCACTTTCACCAACTGAAAGGAACAGTTTGTGCACCCGTCAAAAACCTTCAGCCGTTTCTTTCTGACCATCCTTGCAGCGATCACAATGTTGCTTGGCGGTTGCCCGGACTACTCGCATCAGCGACCCGTGCCAGACTATAAGAATATGACCGATGGTGGTGCAGAAACCGAGTAGACCGTCGAAACACTTTGGCAAGGGAGATGCTTGTGCTACGGTCGCACTTGGCCGCTGCCACGTACGCAGTACTTAAAGCTGGTCAATTGCTCGACGCCGACCGGACCGCGCGCGTGCATCTTGCCGGTGGCGATGCCAATCTCGGCTCCCATGCCGAATTCACCGCCGTCGGCAAATTGAGTCGATGCGTTGTGCATCAAAATCGCGGAATCGATCTCGTTGAAAAAACGCTCGACCACCGCTGCATCCTCTGCAATGACCGCTTCGGTATGCCCGGATGAATACTGGCCGATATGCCCAATCGCCTCACCAATGCCATCAACGACTTTGACTGAAATGATCGCGTCCAAGTACTCGGTCGACCAATCTTCTTCAGTCGCGGCAATCGCAGAAGCGAACGAGCCGACGACTGCTTGGTCGCCACGCACCTCGCACCCCGCCTCATGCAGCATCGTGACCAGCGGCAACAAGTGACTGTCGGCGACGGCTCTATCAATCAGCAGAGTCTCTGCTGCTCCGCAGATTCCTGTCCGCCGCATCTTCGCGTTGAGCACCACAGATTTTGCGATCTCTAGATCGGCCGATTGATCGACGTAGATGTGACAGATCCCTTCCAGATGAGCAAACACCGGAACACGCGATTCGTCTTGGACCCGTTGGACCAGCCCCTTGCCTCCGCGCGGGACAAGGACGTCCAGGTTTCCGTCGAGCCCTTTGAGCATTTCTCCTACGGCGGCCCGGTCTACCGTCGGTACGATCTGAATCGCTGTCTCGGGAAGTCCGGCTTCGGCCAGGCCCTTGACCATGCATTGGTGGATCGCACCAGATGAATGAAACGAATCACTGCCACCGCGCAGGATTACGGCGTTGCCTGCCATCAAGCACAGCGCTCCAGCATCGGCGGTCACATTGGGGCGGCTTTCAAAGATTACGCCAATCACACCCAGCGGCGTGCGCACACGCTCGATCTTTAGTCCGTTAGGGCGATCCAATTGAGCCATCTTTTGCCCAACGGGGTCGGTCAGTTCGGCGATCGCTTGGAGTGCTGAGACAATCCCGTCGATGCGGGCTTCGTCCAGCTTCAACCGATCAAGCATCGCTTTGGACAGCGCGCGTTGCTCGCCAGCGAGCATGTCTTTATCGTTGGCCTCCAGCACGACCGCGGCGTCTTTCTTCAACCAAGCCGCTGCCGAACGGAGAGCCGTTTGCTTTTCCGCGGTGGACGCAATCGCCAATCGTGACGCGGCTGATTTCGCTTGCACGCCAATCTGGTGCATGATGGCAACCACGTCCTCCGTTGGTTTTTCAGCCGTCGTTTCTGTTTCAGATGCATTCAAGGGGTTTCACCTAAAGGTCGGGGAAAATTGGAGCCGAGGATTTACGCGCACTATCCGAATTTAAAGTGGGGCAAGCATCTTGCTTGCCATCATACAGTCTCGCAGGATTCGCAAGCTGGAAGCTTACGCCACTGGGAGCTAACTACGACCTCGGAGAGTCGTGCCACATTTTGCTTGGTTTAGAGCTCTAACGTTTCATGATTTTATTATGGACGGAATACATGAAAAGACAAGTTACCCATTTCCCGTCCATCGACCAGTCGTCAACTGGCTTGCCGTGAAACAACAAAACGAATAAGTTCTCAGTGATCATAGACAGAAACACTGGAACCAAAATGAATCAAGCATCTCCCAACAAAACAGTTGATATCTTCCACCGTCGAAATACGCGATCCAGCCTCAGGAGTTTGCTGATGTGTGCATCCGTCTTGCTCGCCATGCTAACCCCCAGCTTCTCGATGGCTCAAAACAGTGACACCATCGAAAACCACACCGCTGATATTGAATCGGCCAAAGCGTCGCTGAGCAAAATCAAAGCCGCCATCAGTGCGGGAGACTTCGCTTCCGCGGAGCCCTTTATGACCGAACAGGGAGCCAACGAGGTCGCGATTTGGGTAACGTCCTTCTCGATGTTGCTCAATGATCCCGAGATTGGCAAGAACTATCCTGCCGAATTTGATTCAGTGCGAGAAGGATTGAAACAGCCGTTGGACGAGCACGGTTTGGATTTGGAGCTAAAGTCGCTTGGCTCCGACGCAGTCCAAAAGACGCTAGAAATTCTTGACAAAGACGAACAGCGCTGGGCCATCGTCGGCAAATTGTGGGCGGTCACCCAAGAGGCTCCGATGGAACTAATCCTGATCCGGGGGCCTGTTCAACGTAGTGCTTACGCTGAAGACGCCGTGTTTCTGCAAGTCGCCCGACAAGCTGATGGCGACGCCAAGAAATTTGACGCAGGTGCGGCCCCTTCGGTGGCGAAGTTTATCAACGAAGGTAATGTCTGGAAATTCGATGGACTCGATGGAGAGAAAACGGCTTCTCTGAAGAAATTGCACAACCGTAAATTAGCTCAGATGCCTCCGAAGTTGTCCGATCCGTCTTTCGAAGGGAAAACGGCCAACGGTGAAGCAGTTAAGTTTGAGCAATATGCGGGAAAAGTCGTTGTCATCGATTTCTGGGGAACGTGGTGTTCTCCCTGTCTTGCCAAATTGCCGGCGCTCGAGAAGATTCGCGAAGCGTTCGAGCCGCATGGTTTTGAGATTGTGGGGATTGCCGCCGACACGGCCGAAGATCTGCAGGCGTATCTTGAAAAGAATCCGCTGCCGTGGAAGAACGTAGTAGATAACGGAGAGTTTAAAGAGCAATTTGGCGTAAAGGGATACCCAACTCTCTTCTTGATTGATCAAAACCAACAAAACGTCGCCAACAATTTGGAACTGGACAAATTGATCGACGCCGTTGCCAAAGAGCTCAATCTCCCGCCGGAAGACTTCACAGACCTGAAGACGGAAGTGGCCGAAATGATGGCCGGCGTGCCACATTAGCGGTCGAGTCTCCCCTGATAAATCAAGAACACGTGCTTGGTCAACGTTGGTAGGCCTAGGCTCCGATAAGCACGTTGATGAAAGCAGCGATATCCGAGAAGTCCACTGCCCCGTCTTGGTTGATGTCTGCTTCCTCTGTGTAACCTCCGGTTTGCAGGACCGAGATGAATGATGGAATGTCCAAGAAACTGACGATACCATCGCGGTTTACGTCGCCTTGCAGATACTCCTCTGCAGGCTCAACAGTTATCGTGATGTTGGCTGAGTCAACACCGCCGCGGCCATCACTGATCTGATAATTGATGGTCTCGGCACCGACAAATTCGGGATCTGGAGTGTAGGTTATCGTCTGATCAGGGTTAACAACGGCTTGCCCGTTTCCGTTTGTCACTTGACGCGTGATCGAGAAATCCCAAGTGAAAAAATCTGCCCCCGCGCTCGAGCCAGCCCCCGGCCCATCGGGGCCAACGCCAATGTAAATCGTCGTTCCAGCGGTCAAAAATCCCAGTGCTGTGTCAAAGCCACCTGTGCTGGCAGCAGGGATGCTGCCGATTTGAGTCACTGAGTTTCCAACATGTAACATGACTCCAACGCCGTCGCCAAAGGTATTACTACGATTGAGAAAGCTGTTTTCAATGCTGTAGTTACCATCGGACGGAATCGTGTAGGCTGCGATGGCGTAACCATCAAACGCGACACCATTATCGACGCCACCACCGGGATGGCCGGAACCGGACCTTAAATTCAAAAATTCCTCGGTAGGGGCACGATACCGCCCGCCTTCCTCGACCATCACCGAATAGTTCGCGGTGTCTCCGAACGGGCCATTTTGATTCCACAGGTACTGCCAACCGGTTGCTGGGCCGGGAGAAGTTTGAAAGTCATCTGAGTAGTCGGCCACAACAACAGACGTACCGGCATTGGATGTAGTAACCGACACGGTCAGCGAGTCGTTGTCCGGGTCGCTATCATTGTTCAAAACGTCAATCGTAACGGCGCTTTCTTGACCGGTCGTTGCAGCGTCGTTAATCGCAACAGGCGGGCTGTTTGTCGCAAACTCAAACTCGACATCCCTATTAGAACTGAAGAATTTCACCCATACGTCGCCGTCGATAATTTCAAAGGAAGTGCGATTAGCGTTCCGCAAATTATCTAGTCCGATGACTCTGCTGATATTTTGCGGCACCAGCACCGACGCAATTCCCTCGAATCGAACAACGGTGGCCCCCGTTGGGCCTTGTCGGCCGAAGAACCTAATCTCCAACCCACCGGCGACACTCTCAATACCGTCAGGGAAATCAACGACATAGTCGCCGGCACCTGTTTTCACATGAGTGCTGAATCCGCTACGTGCGTACGTTGCGGAATCGCCATCCGGTGTCGTAACGCGAATGTCCGCGTTTTGATTAACAGGATCGAACAGCAACATAGAGTAAACGTCGTCCGACACCACAGCGTTCCATCCTGCAGGTCTAATGTCCGCAGCATCGAAAAAGAATGGATGATTGGCGACCACAGAGTATCCAGCGCCTCCACCGACCAGTCCGGTTAACGATCCATCGACGTCGTAGAGTGTACCGGCCGCTTGTTCGAGTGGGTTGCCCTGTGTCGCCCCACCCGTTCGAGTCGAGATACTAACGGCCCCCATTGAGCCGTCATTTTCAAACGACGTGTTGCTCATCAGGTGATTGACGTGGCGTGTCCCAACGCCGTGATTTCGAAACATAAATGCGTTCGGAGACGTAAAGCCCGCAAAGTGATTCCCGTCAAGCGTGTTGGCTCCATCGTACAGCGAGTGACCGGTTCGGGGCCCAGAAAAGTCGGCATTGCCTCGGCTGTTGCCAACGTACAGCGAGTCAGTTATCCGCTGCGTAAACGTGATGAAGGTACTGGTAAAGTTGTCCGCAAACCGGTTCTCGTGAAAGTTTGCAATGTCGCCACGGTGATAAACACCAACGTGATGCTGGTAGGCCGTAAAATGATTGAACTGCGGTTCGCTCGGAGGGTCGTAACGCCGCCCGGCAAAATTTGGATCCAAAGTCGCTCCAATAGGAACCTCGACGTCACCGCCGCGATCAAAATTTAACCCGACATGCGACGAGTGAGACGAATTATGATCAAACTGATGGAGGTTGGTTTCATTTGCATTGACTCCGTTATACTGCGGGTCATCTCCTGATGCTCCGAGCGCAAACTCAGGGAGTATGAACCAAAACCCGGTGCCATCGGCTCCTGCAGAAACATTCCCGATCCAAGTGTTGTCTGGATTTGTGATCCAGTAGGCAACCGAACTGAAGAAGCGTTCAGGGTTCTGACCAACATGGTCATGCGTATCGACGATAAAGGGATCGTTTAGATCAACGTTGTTCCCAGAGCGACCGACTTTATGGATGCCAAAAGCTATATTTGCAATGTACTGGTTGCCCGTTTCGACTCCGTCTTCCATGAAGAATCCATGGCCATGGATGTCATGTAACACCACGCCTTCAATGAGCACATTGTGTGCACCATGAATCGTCACACCACGATTGTTGGAGTTCGTGATGCTGGTTTGACGCAAAACGTCCCCACTGCGATCGTTGGCCAGATGCCAATGAATCGGGTAGCGACCAAGGCGTCCGGTCTGGCCAAGCCGGTCCAATTGCACACCATCGATGTTGATCTGACCAGCGGTTTCCATGATCATGATATGACCACCAAACCCATCGCCCGCGTTGCCCAGAGTCGGATTAAACCGCGCGCGGTCTCCGAAACTGTTATCGGTGTCGTGAAAGGATTCTCCTTCCAACCGCACGTTACGGCTGAGCAGTGCAACTTCCGCACGAAGATCAATGTCCCAACTGCGTGAAGCGTTGTTGTAAGTCTCAATCGCGCCGTAGTGTCGTCTGGTCAAGGGGCTAGAAAGCGTGAGCAGCGATCGATTGTTCGACTGATTACTAATCGCGGTGATTGTACGAACTTCTTCGTCGGCATAGTCTCTGGATGAGCTGGCAACGACAATTTGGTCACCAACTTGCCAGTTCAACGTGCCATCGTCACTATCCAAATCGCCGTCAAAATCCCGATCGATTTGACGCTCTACCAGAATTTGATTTGAGCCAAAGTTAGCCGTTGATGCCAGCTTGGTGAATGCGATTTTGTCTTGGCCATAAAACTGCAGCCTTCCACCACCGGCGGCCATCAGAAACGAATCGTTATTGCTGATGGTCAAGCTTCCCAGTGCCGTCTCAACGCTAAACGTCTGGTTAGGATCATCTCCGGTAAGCAGAATTGTAAATTCGGCTTCGTCATAGCGGTCGCTTGCCGTGCCGACCTGCAAGACTCCTCCGCTGTTGACATGGATCCAATTGGAAGCCAATGAGCGATCGACTCCTGCTGTTTCTTCGGCAATCAGGGTTCCCTGAATGACGAGCTCTTTAACAATGTGATCAGTTCCGTTTAGCAACACCGTCATGTTCTGCGGAATGATTGCCCGGTCGTTAACGCCCGGGACGCTGCCGCCAACCCATGTCGAACTTGCCGTCCAGTCTCGGACTCCGGCAACAGATGCATCAGCAGTGATCGTCGCGGCCTCCAGGCATTCACATCCGGCGAGGAAGGTACAAAGAAGGAGCAACGTCCAAATAACAGAACAGGGCTGGCGATGCCGACGCCCACCACTAAAAACTGGCGATAACATCTCTGAACCTTGCGAGACAAGGTCTCCACGGGGCAGAATTGTAAACAATTAGAATATCAAGAAACGTTATCAGAGGCAACTTAACTTCGGACAATTTAGCTGTTTCGTACGAAGGCTTACCTCCAATGATCCTTACTTTGCCGGCAAAACTGTAGCTTTCGGGGCCGATCCCTCCGGTTGCCCAAGGTTCTAGTCCAATAAGAATTGGGAGCGTCAGTTCCACCGCTGTTAAGTGAGGGCATAATGCGTAGGGCCTACAACGGTCTACCGCATTAATGATTGGAATGCCTTCGAAACGTCCAAAACTGGTTACAGAGGATTGGGGGATCGCAACACGTTAAAGCGATAGATACATGTTCACTATGGATCCCGAAGTTTAAAACACACACGGTGCTTGATGCTACGATCCTCAGCAACTGCCGCTGGCGTACGTGCTGCCGACAAACGGGCTCATCAATCCACCGGCTAACCCTTGATTGTTTTGCGGGAATGTTGCTTGACCACCGAATCTATAGTGATGTTGCGGTGCTGCGCCATAGCCATACACAGGATTCGCGTTGCGAACCTGAAAGACGCCTTGGCGAGGCGCGTAAACTGGTGGGTAGTTGGCCGATTGCAATTGAGGTACGCCGGCACCGGCCGCACCATAGCCAGTCTGATTTTGAAAGACGGTTTGGTATCCGCTAGGTAGAGCCGATTGTTTGAAAGCCGAGTGTGAGCCAAAAGGACCAGTGGAGCAACAACCCGTGAAAACAAAAATTAGCATCAAAGACGTTGCGGCGAGGACATACTTCATGTGGTTTGACAAATTAGACAAAGAGAAGACCGAAAGAAAAATAGAATCAGAGAAATGTGATGGGGAGAGCTTTTCCATAGGCCCGTCCTTTAAAATCCCAGACGCACGCGCGTGGCTTGAGCTGGAGAAACACGACTGTATCCAAGCCCTTTAGCTTGAAAAACTCTCATGGAAACGGCAAAACCTCCTGATGGCGGCAGGTTGCTGGAAGTGCTAACCGACGCAAACAGAATTTGCATCTTGGTACGAACTGCCCGACCAATTGTTCACGACAGTTAAGCGATTGCTGAAAGAAAAAAAAATTGGATGCGCCTTTGGACGGCTGAGCCAAGAACGACCAGCCAAAGCAGACGAACGCGAAAAACTGTTCCTGCGCCGTCAATCCGTCGCGACCGGAATATTTTCCGACGCTTTCACTCTTGCTATCACAAACGACGAAGTAAAGGGTACTCCATCGTCATGGGTCGAAAACGAAAACGACCGAGCGAGTCGGCTTCTTTATTATAGGTCGTACATCCAGTCGCTCAGTTTTTAGATTCGGCATTCGCAGGGGACAGGCAGTGCTTCGGCGCTGCCTGACCTGCGGCCACTTATTTCTTGTTTACCTGATTTTCGCTATGCACCTTACTCCTGCCAAAACCCTTCTTGGACAACGCGACCAAGTTGTGGCCTATTGGAAGATCGGGCAACCGGTAACCGCAGGTCACTGGTATCACATTTTTCGTGCCAAACCAAAATCTTTGGGCTCCGATCACCCGTGGGACTACGTGATCAAGTTGGTCAATCCGCATCTCCCACCGGCGAAGCTGCAATTTGCTCTCGATCGTCTCGGACGCGAAGCAATCGCAACCGAAACAATCATGCATGGGAACGTGATTCGGTTGCTGGACGCGGAATTGGATCGGGCTCCTTTTTTTCTGGTGCAACCGTGGATGTCAGGAACGTCACTAGATCGGTTTCACGCGGGTAACTGCCATGCCACGCTCAATCGGTTGATCTGGATTACGCGTCAAATCGCAGAAGCGCTTCACGCCAGTCATGAACAGGGCCGTGTCCATTTAGGGTTGGATCCCTCGCACGTTTTGCTGGGGCCTACAGGAAGGACAACGCTAATCGGGTGGTCCCAGTCGCATCCTGTCGGGCAAGAGGCATGGTTGCCTCATGACCGGTTGCAGTCGGCGAAATACACCGCGCCCGAGTGTTTTGAGAAAGGCTACTACGCCAATTACGCCAGCGACGTTTATGCCTTGGGGGCATTGATGTACAAAATGTTCAGCCGTGTTGCTCCCTACGAAGGCCAGTCAATCGAAGAGATCGCCAACGCGTCTCAGAAAACCTTGCCGATCGACCTGATGATCCAGCAGCCTATTTGTCCGGCGCCAATTTACCGGTTGGTTCGTCGAATGCTGTTAAAGAACCCCGCCAAAAGACCTCCAATGCGTGAAGTGCTGGAAAAACTGATTACTGCTGAGATCGAACATCTGTGTGACCCGACGTTGGTCCAACTGTAAAATTTTAACGGTTATGACAAAGCGTGAAGGTTTAGGAAACCAGAAGCCGCACTAATCGGAAAAACACGTTTTAACGCCGCGCATGTGCGGTTCTTCGAGATGTTTTTCTGTGCTTCGGCCAGTTGAACGTTAGCCATAAGGTATCCTCCTCCAACGGACTTGTTTTCCATCCTTGATGAAATTAAACAACCTGAAGCTATGACAGCCGATGCCTCATTACAAGTGAACTACTACGAAGTTCTCGGCGCGAACCCAATGGATCAATTGGACCGCATCGAAGACTTGTTTCGTCAACTAGCCTACGAGGCTGAAACTTCTGGCGACCATTCGAAGGTCCCAATGGCCGTCGAAGCGTTCAAGGTCTTGCGTGATCCTGCCCAACGCCAGCAATACGACCATAGACTCGCTCAACAGTTGCATTTGATGGCAGCTCAACAAAATCTGCAAGTTAACCACGGCCAATCTCAAAGCGTCGGCCAAGCGTTACCCGCAGATCAGGCTCTGCAACCTAACCCAACAGCTCCTTCGCAGTATCAGGCAACGCCATCGCAGCCGTCCCAGTACGTAGCAACACCATCACAGGTGATGCCCGCGCCGGAGCAGGGCCAAGTCGCTCAAGGCCAAGTCGCTCAGGGCCAACAAGCACCGCTGGAGCAACCATCCGTTTCGATCCCCAATGTCCGATTCGAATCCGCCGTGATGGAATCCAGCGAACAACCGGCCGCTCCGCCGCAGCAAGCTCCTGCAGTCGTCGCGGCGGCTGCTCAAATCGGCACTGAGCATCCGCCTGAGTTCTGCGCGAAAACGACTCAGCGGCAGCGACGTGAAATCCTAGCCAAGTTTTACAAGCGTCGGCGGGATGACGCACGAAACCCCGGTCTCGCCATCGGCGGCCTCGAACAGCAAGTCGACTTCAGCTACGAGGTGCTGGAATTCCATCTGTGGTTTATGCAGCAACGCGAATGGTTACTGCGTCTTGAATCGGGCATGTTCACTATCACCTATTCAGGTGTTGAAGAACATGAGAAAAATCTGATCGAAGGGCTGGTTTAACAGCTCTCATCGATTTAGCCGATGAACCTATTCTTTAAAACTAGCAACTCCGTCATTGGAGTCCCAAGTAGCTACCGCATTGGCGGTTTACCCATCAACCGCCGCAGCATACCGATCTGCCCCGCATGCAGCATCTCGTGATCTGCGGCAAACAACAGTGCTCCGTACTTCGTCGCAAACCCCGCGTGTGGAGCGCCGCTTTCCTCGTCTAGCGTTTGCTCAAACGTTGCAATTTCGGCTCGCATTTGTTGATGAACTTTGTCTAGCACTTCCAAAATCTCATCCGGCGTCGGATAGGCCTCTCGATCATTTTTGGGAGTCGAGCCTTTGAGGAACAATTTCCGAAACTTCCCCGACATCAGTTCGGCGTCTTCTAGTTTTCGCCCACGCTGTCGAAATAGCGTCAGCCCATATTCCGACATGGCGATATGGCCCACCTGCCACGCAATGTGAGTCACATAATCGTGAGTGTTCTCGGGAACCCAAAACCAATCGTCCGCGCTTAGCCCCTCAAGAGAGATCATCGTATAGTTTCGAGTGAACTCGATTTTGCGAAGTGCAATCGCCAAACGATCCGAGAGTCCTTGAGCCGAAGGATAAACATGATCAAAAATCTCAGCCATACTTATTCTCTTTCAATGCGTTGAGCAAAGAATATTGCAAAGAGTGTCGCTATGAATGCCAGGGTGCGCAAGATTGGCGACCGCGGCCTCGCCTACGATTCGATTTCGAAAATGCCTTCGACTTCTACCAGAACACCCAGCGGCAATGCCGCAACACCCACAGCGCTGCGTGTCCCGACGCCCGCATCATCGCCAAAGACACTCTTCATCAGTTCGCTACAACCGTTGACGACGGCAGGTTGCTGAGTGAAATCATCGGTGCTGTAAACCATGCCAAAAAGCTTCACCACGCGTTTAACTTTATTGATCGAGCCGAGATGCGACTGCAACGTGGAGAGGATTGCGAGGCCAGCTTGCTTCGCCGCTTCGTAGCCCTGTTCTTGAGTGGCGTCTTTGCCAACGCAACCGGTCAGCAGGCTGCCGTCGGGCATTACGGGCAAATGCCCAGAGGTATAGACAAGATTGCCAATCGTCAGTGCGGGTTTGTAAACGGCGACGGCCTTTGGGGCAGGCGGTAATTCGAATCCAAGTTCTTTAAGACGATCTTCAGCACTCATCGGTTCTGGCTCTTGAGGGTGGTTTGGGTAGCTTAACTTCTACTTCCCATCAGACCACCAGCAGCCGCTGTTTTCAAGCCCTCGAACTACTGAGAGTTAATAAACGGGATCAGGTAGTTCGGTGAATTGGCTAAGTCATCGGCTACGATCCGTCCCCAGTCGGTTAAGTCTGCGAAGTCGCCATTTGGGAGTGTCATGTCCATTTCCGCGCAGTCAGAGTTGCCATGCCCCCATGACCAAGCCTGATAACCAATTTGGCTCTCATTGGCCAGTCGCATGACCTTTTGATAGTCCAATTCACCAGAACAGCCGGGAGTTTGAACGCTGAACTCTCCTATGATCCACGGCACATTGGCGGCGCTCATATAGTTGAACAGATCATCAATCGCGTTGTCGGGAAGAAACGAATTGTACATGTGAACTCCCAAAGAGATGTTGGAATCTACTTGTTGAAGTTCTCGCAGTCGAGCCACTCCACCGACGTAGTCCTGTCCCCACTGAGGTCCATCGATGATAAAGTGCGTGGTGTAGCCTGCGCCTCTTAGTTTCACGATTGCGTTGGTGTACTCCTGGACAAACCCCGGTTGTCCAAAATCAGTGCGGAACGCCTCGTTGGCTATGTTGACGATCATTTGGTCTTGGAGTGGCAGCAAAACACTTTTCACATCTTCGGAGACCCACCAGTCAACGACTTGTCGGAATGCGGCAACGTCTCCGATCTGATTTGATAGTTGGTGACCGATGGTTGCATCATGCAGTTCCAGAATCGGTAGCAGACCGTTGGAAATTGCTGAATTCATCACCAGCGACAAATTTTGGGTGTTTTGCCAAGTGTTCCAGACAATTCTTACAGAGTTCGCACCAGTCTTGGCGACCTCGTCAAGCTTCTGTCCTTGCGAGTATAACCAAGAACCTTCAAAGTTAACTCCTTTGAGCGTCATCGGCCCCGCCAGTAAAGAAACGATTTGGTTATCTTTCACAAAGATGCCCGGCGTGTTGGTCTCGGACAGTAACAAATCAGAGATCCCCCATCGATAGCCGGGAACACGTTGAGCGAAGCTTAGAACGTTTTCCTCAGGAAGTAGGCTGTCCGCGGGAAAAGTGATCGAGGCGAAGCCTGTATCATTATTCGCGGTGACTGGCAGGTAATCCCAGAAAGCACCGTTTAGTAACACTGAAACTTCGGTGCCGTTGTCGATATCGAAGGTGCATAACCCCAGCGACAGGTCGTTGCCGGTAGCCGTGAATATAAAATTCGCCTTTTTGGGGTTCGTCGAGGTACCGAGAAAAGAAAATCCGTAGGCTTTATCGTCGAGGACGTCCAGACTTAACGGTTTAGGGGCAGTGAGCAATAGGTCACTAATTCCCCACCGATAACCCGGGACACGTTGAACGAAACTTAATGTATTGTTCCCCGAAACCAAGTCTTCCGCCGGAAATTTGATAGTTACTTTGCCTGTTCCATTATTCGCTGTGGTGGGCAGATAATTCCAAAAATCGCCGTTTAGCAAAACAGAAACTTCGGTGGCGCCGTCGATGTCAAAAGCACTTAGGGATAAGACCAAGTCATCTCCGGTCGACTTAAACACAAAATCTGCTTTCTCCCGGTTGGCGAAGGTTCTCCGATACGAAAATCCGTAGGCTTCCCCATCAAGAACATCAAGGCGTAACACTTTGGAGGCAGTGAGACCTAAGTCAGTGATTCCCCATCGGTAGCCCGGGACACGTTGAACGAAACTTAGCGTGTTTTCCCCAGGAACCATATCTTCGGCTGGTAATTCAATCCTTACAGTACGGAATCCATTATTTGAGGTCGTGGGCAGATAATCCCAAAAAGCACCATTTAGCAAAACGGAAACTTCGGTGTCGTTATCGATATCGTAGGCGCGAAGACAGAGTGATAGGTCAACTCCGATAGACGTAAATACAAAATCTGCTTTTTCCCGGTTGGTAAAGGTTCCGGAAAAAGAAAATCCGTAGCGACCACCGTCGCTCGCTTCAAGCTCCAGCGCAGCGGGTGCAGGGGCCTGTGCTTGGACCAAAGTGAGGTCTGACAGCAGATGGCAGAGAATAAAGCAAGTGAGGAAGAGTAGATTGCGCATCAGGGAAATCAATCGAGGAGCATGGCGAACAAGGTGTGTCCCGTTACCAGAATCGGGCAACCGAGTATATCCTCGCCAAGCAATTCTTTTAAGGTGGTTTCCTGGGAAAGACTTAACAGAAATAGGTGCTTCCCTGTTGATTTGGGAGTCGAAAATCACCTTGGTCGGGCGAAATATAGAGGCATACATCCTTGAAATTGTCGCCAATTTATATTGGGTTCGTCACGGATTGGTGATATTTTGGCGAAAAAACAGCACCGCTTTTAATTTTGATGCGACATCAAGATAGAGCTTTCGCTCTTGATAATCCAAGGCTGTTTTTTCAACACTTCGATGGTGGCATCCTGGTACTTTTGACAGGTTCGATTGCCCTTCTCAGTGAAGCATCTAACTGTTCACTAGTGGTCTGTCAACATTTAATTTTAGGGTAGCTGGATTCGCCAGAATTCAGTTCAGCAGTATAAAACCGAAGTCTGGCGACTCCGGCTACGATGACACACTCTAACTTCCATTCCTGACAAACCACTAGTTTTCAAAATGCATCGCATGTGACATTTCTAAATCACATAAGCTCGAAAGAGGCGGAACAACCTATTGGGTTATGAGAACTTCGCTCAACCTCCGGAGCGCTGTCGGGCAACCGGGGCAGAACTGTCGCTACGCACAACGGCTAATACTGAATCAACGGTGGGTCGGTCGAAAGGCGTCGAGCAGACGACATGCATTCGCACGATCCCCCGCGGGTCGATCAGGACATTACCTCCCAGCTGGCGAATATCCTTGCCTTTCTTTAAAGAACCGTGTCCCGCAAAGATCAGTTTGACGTATTTCCAGATCGCCACGGGACTGCCAAGCGTCCACCAAGAACCGGTTAACAAGCCGTAGCCCCGGTAAAGATTCCGTTCGGTATCGAGTAAGATCGGCCACTCGATTCCAAGATTAGATACGTACCATTGCCCCAGCGCCTCGCTGTCAAACGTGACGATCTTGACCCTTACGCCCTCTTGTTCTAGGTCTTCTTTTGAATGACGCAACTGCGTCACATGCGCGCGGCACGGCGGTCATCCAAGATGCCGGTGAAAAACTAGCAACAACCAGTGACCTTCATCGTCAGCCAGTTCGTGCCGGTTTCCTTGGAGGTCCAATAGTGAGAATGGGATAGCAGGTTGGGCAACGAATGTTTTGGACATGATTAATTTGGTCTTACACTTCTTTGGCTGCGAGGTTGACATCTTACCGTTTACCCGAAGCGTCAGTTTTGAAATAACAATTCTAAAGCTCGAAGCGTGGACGAGTGGATACTCCCGTTGCCTTCGTGTTTTCCTCGCTTGCGCGTTTTGAAGTTGCTCAAATACAAGCCAGACGCAAGCGGGCGGATAATTCCGAAGATTTCCGGATCCCTCGCTTGCGCGTCGAGCTTTTATTGAAACACTTCGCGATTTCAGATTTACGTGCGCTCTGTCGAACAGAATTTGAAATTCGATTTTTAATGCGGAACTTCAAAACTCACGCGTTGGGTTAGTCTTCGCACGATTTGTCCCCGCGTTTAAAACAATCACTACCGCAAACCGAAAGGAGTCTCTATTTGACTCCATCAGCACGCCCCTTTTTTTGACGGGAAGAAGTCTATTCCTTAACTCTGATATTCTTGAACAACACGGTGCCTTGAGGACCCTTGTGAATCTGGAGTCCAAAGAAACCATCGGGATAGGATCCGTCATCGGTCCAATTGGCCATCGGTACGCCATTGATCCAAGTCTTCACTTGGTTTCCTTTTGCCGAAATAGTCACTCGGTTCCAGCCTTCTTCCTTGAGCGCTGTTCGTGTCGGAACGTGCTGCTTCAACCACAGCGGATAAAAGTAGCCTCCACAACTCTGCCCATAGATGCCGCCGGACCAAAAACGGCCCTTGGCGAATCCGTCAAACCCCTCCAACTCGACCTGAGGTCCATACACGGTCTGGTTTTCATCAGAATCGGTTTTCTTTTTGTCCTTTGTTCGTTTGCGTGACCGCAACATCACACCAGTGTTACCATCGACCAGCCACTTGACGTCGCAAGTGAAAACGAAGTCTTTGAAATCGCTACGCTCGGTCGAGAGATAAGTGCTCTCCGATCCCGGCACGCAGGTTCCCTTGATCATGCCATCTTCCACTTCGAACTTGCAGGTTCCACCATACGGCTTCCAACCCGTAAGATCACGTCCATTGAACAGTTCGGTAAAACCTTCTGTTAAATCTGGCTCTTGATCCGTATTAAGTAGCATCTGGGCGGGGTCGGGCACGTTCTTTTGAGTCTTGTATCGCTGATACCAGTACGCTTGATCGGGTGCCACGTCCGACGGTAGCACAACATCAGCGTTTTTTTTAACGCCCGGTGCTTTGTCATTTCCTGAAGCAGACAACACCTTCAACACGTAGGCGTACTCCGAAGGACGGTTCTTGGGCAGTTTAACGCTTAGACCATCAGCCCCGCGTGACCACTCCAATTTTTCGTCTGAGCCAAGCATCACTACCGAAGAAATTTGCTCGGGAAAATGAGCCGACCCCTTGGCCAGCGTTTTGACCAGTACGCTTCCACTTTCGGGCCACGCCAAACCCGTCACATAAAGCGCCTTGTCCTTGACGGTAAATCGCAAGTCCTCGGCAGTGAATCGCTTGTCATTCTTCTCCGCAACATGGCCGGTCGAAACACCGGTCGGTCCTTCGCCAAAGGTCTTCCAATAAGTCGTGTCATAGATCGATTCGCCGTTGATCTTCAACCAATCGCCAATGCCCTTGAGGATTGCGACGTCCTCTTCAGGAATGGTTCCGTCGGGGCGCGGCCCCACGTTTAGCAACAAGCAACCATTTTTGCTTACGATGTCGACCAAATCGTCAACCAGACGATCGGCCGTTTTGTATTTTTGGTTTTCCGTGTACCCCCAAGAACTGGCGCTAACGGCAGTGTCAGTCTGCCAGAACGGCTTGCGAATTTCGGCCATTTTGGAGCGCTCTTTGTCCAAAACAGCAGCACCTTCGGGAAAAGCATTCCACTTGTAATTGATAATCCCAATCCCGTTTTCCCATTTCTGGGACTGGTTGTAGTAGTACGCCGAAAAGCGCTTAAGGTG
Source organism: uncultured Pirellulaceae bacterium (assembly GCA_938036435.1). Taxonomy (GTDB): domain Bacteria; phylum Planctomycetota; class Planctomycetia; order Pirellulales; family Pirellulaceae; genus Mariniblastus. Next base: position 18,522 of record CALHPU010000129.1, read on the forward strand.
CTCCGCAAAATGGTTTGACTCGTGCGTTCCGTTTTTACGATCAGGGGCGATTCCAAAATCGAACCAGAACACATCCGGCTGATATTTGTCCACCAGCTCACAACAGCGTGCCAGCCAATCGTCTTTGAATTGGTCATCTTGTGGCGGAAATGATTCTTGATAATTCCACGCATCTGGCTTAAACAGAAACGGCATCGCCCGACCATAAAGATCAGCATACTGTGGATCGGCATTGTCGTAGTCTGCGTTGCGGACATAAAACATCCAGTTGAACGCGCGGTGACTGCTAACGCCAAACTTCATCCCTTCGGCACGCACAGCAGCGGCCAGCTCCTTGACGATGTCTCGCTTGGGGCCCATTTCGGTAGAATCCCAGCGCGTGTAATCGCTCTCGTACATCGCGAACCCGTCATGATGCTCGGCAACCGGAATGACGTAACGCGCCCCGGTCTCCTTGAACAACTTAGCCCATTGCGTCGCATCAAAATTCTCAGCCTTAAACTGCGGAATGAAATCCTTGTAGCCAAACTCCTTATGCGAGCCGTACTTCTCTTTGTGATGTTCGAAGAAGTTGTCACCGCGTCGTTTGCGGTTGATGTACATCTGACGCGGGTACCACTCGCTTCCATAAGCTGGCACGCTGTACGCACCCCAGTGAATGAAGATTCCAAATTTTGCGTCCTTGTACCATTGAGGTATCTCATAGCCTTCCAAAGATTCCCATTCAGGCTTGAAGGGGCCCGCTTCGGCGACTTTGTCGATGTCGGCTACCGCAGGAGCGACTGCTGGATGCGGCCCAGTTCTGTCGACGGAGGCAGCATCTTGAGCAACCGCAATCGGAGCCGTTATCGCTCCTGTTGCTAAAAGGATGAACGCAAACAATGAACTTCTTGTCAACATGGACTGCCTCAAATGGAAAGTGGAAGTGTGAGCCGCTATCGTGCCTTGAGTTTAACCAATCTTAAACGAAGTAGCACCGTTGTTACGAGAACCTTTTTCGATAATCGACCTGCTACGTCGCAATTGGTGGATGACACGTTTGAGCTAAACTTAATCGATGCCGTGCCAACAAAGTTTCGAACTGAAAATCTTCAACCTTTTAATTTTTTCATTTTTGCAGTCCGAAACAGGCATTTCTCGCCTTCTATCGGTGAAATCATTGCCAAATTGTTGCCGCGCTTGGACAAAACACGGACCGTCTTTCGGCTACGTTGGTTTAACTAACGCTTGTCGCTACGATGTACAAGCTCCGTCAGTGTAAACGTGTGGCGAGCATCCTGCTTGCCGTCAAACAATCGCGTACGATTGGCAAGCTGGAAGCTTACCCCACCAAAACTAAATCTGGACAAAACACTCGTTCGATATCGCCACGATGAAACGATCATTTTCAATTCGGTTGCAAGTCTTGTTTTGGATGACCGTGGGTGGATCCGCCACGGTGATGGCCACCCAACAAGACGAGGCGAATCAACCAAGCGAGGCTCAAACTGCAGACGAGCAAGTGGTTGATTTCGGGCGTGACATCCAACCGTTGCTTTCTGATCGTTGCTACCTTTGCCACTGCCCCGATGAATCCGCAAGAGCCGCGGGGCTGAGACTGGACAATTTCGCGGGCGCGACGCTATCGTCGATCGTTCCCGGCGACGCCGATGGCAGTGAATTGATCGAACGTATTTCCAGTGACGACGATGGCTATCGAATGCCGACGCCAGCAAGCCACAAAAGAGCGCTGACCTCTGATCAAGTCGATCTTTTTCGTAAGTGGATCAATCAGGGGGCCAAATACGAAGGGCATTGGGCCTTTAAGAATCCGGTCAAACCAGCAGTTCCAAATGTTGAAGGGGAGTCCAAGAAACTACATGCCATCGACGCGTTCATTCAGAAAAAACTCTCCGCCAACGGTATCGCACCGGCGAAGCGGGCCACTCGGAGGAAATTATTGCGGCGAGCGTCGTTTGATTTGACAGGCTTACCGCCCACGCCAGCGCAAATAAAAGCATTCGAAGACGATTCAAACTCAGACCAAGAAGCTTGGTCAACCGCGTTGGATCGGCTTTTAGCGTCGGTTCACTACGGAGAACATCAAACGCGCCTGTGGCTCGACGCGTCGCGGTACGCCGACAGCAACGGTTACCAATACGATTTTAAACGCGATCAATGGGCGTGGCGGGACTGGGTGATCGACGCCTTCAACAATAACCAGCCCTTTGACAAATTTTCGATCCAGCAACTCGCCGGCGACCTGCTACGTAGCGCCACCAATCAACAACGGCTGGCAACGGGATTCTGCCGCAACCACCCGATCACTGTTGAAGGCGGTGTGATCGATGAAGAGTATCGCATTGAATACGTCATCGATCGCGCTGTGACCGCGGGAACCGTTTGGATGGGCCTGACCGTTCAATGCGCCCGTTGCCACGATCACAAATACGATCCGCTTTCGCAAAAGGACTTTTTTCAGCTAACAGCTTTTTTCAACAACGTCCCAGAGAAAGGATTCAACGGTTTTGCGCCCAAGGCAAAGATTCCTTCCCCATTGCAAGCTCAATTCGTCGGTGCCACAAGAATGAAGCTCGACGCAGCCGATGCCAAATTTCGAAAACTGGCCAGCGTGTGGGAAGTTGACCAAGAAAAGTTGCTGCAAGAATTCGTAGTCGCCAACAGCAACAGTGAAACTCCGTTGCCGGTGGCGAAAATTGCCCTCGCCGCGTCAGCGAAATCAGCCATCGACAGAACGCCCGAAGAGAAAGACGCCATCTTGGAACTGATTGTACTCAAACACGGCGATGAGAAACTGACAGCGGCCGTTGAACTTTTGCAGGCCGCGCGTATGGAGCACAACGCGATGATGGCCGAGGTACCCGACACGATGGTAATGGCTGATCGAAAAGAGCGTCGAAAAACCTATGTCCTTGATCGAGGCGAGTACGATAAACCGGGCGAGGAAGTCGAACCGCTGGTTCCCGATTGGCTCAATTCCTCTGGTGCTACTTTTGAGAGAAACCGACTCGGGTTCGCTAAGTGGTTGATGTCCGATGACAACCCGCTTACCGCTCGCGTGACGGTCAATCGTTATTGGCAATATTTGTTTGGCATCGGCATCGTCGATACTCCAGAAGATTTTGGTCTACAGGGTTCTCAACCAACCCACCCAGATCTACTTGATTGGCTGGCAGTCGACTTTCGCTCAAACGGGTGGAACGTCAAACGGCTGTTGAAGCAAATCATGATGACCCACGCCTATCAACAGGATTCGGCGGTAACGGCCGATCAATTTGCGGCCGATCCCGAAAACCGAATGTTGGCGCGCGGGCCTCGATTTCGGTTGGACGCCGAAGCCATTCGCGACGCGGCGCTTGCCGTTAGCGGATCCCTGAACAAAACCATTGGTGGCCCAAGCGTTTTCCCCTATCATCCCAAGGGACTATGGTTGGAGGTCAACAACCGTGCGGGTTACTCGTCGCAGTACCAACAGGACACCGGTGAGAAGCTATACCGCCGCAGCCTGTACACGTTTTGGAAGCGCTCGGTTGCTCCGCCGTCGATGGCAATTTTTGATGCTCCAGCCAGAGAGTATTGCCAAGTTAGACGTTCACGTACCAACACGCCGCTGCAAGCCTTCGTCATGCTGCACGATCCGCAGTTCGTGGAAGCCGCCCGGTTGCTAGCTGCAAGGATGTTGGAAGAGGGTGAGGATCTAAGTGCTCAGGTCCAGCGTGGGATGAACCTAACACTCGGCCGCTCACCCACCGAAGATGAATTATCGCTGCTCATTGAAGCCTACTATGGGCGGCTGAAGGCTTGCCAAGCGGACCCCGAAATTGCGAAATTGGCTCTGGCGGTAGGAGAATCGGAGGTGGATGCTGAAATAGACCAATCTCAACTAGCAGCGATGATGGAGGTTACTCGTTTGATGCTGAACCTGAGTGAGTTCGTCACCCGAGAGTAACGGACTTTGATTGTTCGCAGTGGGTTCACCAGAATTCCATAATTCCTTAAAAGAGAGGGGACTTCTGGCGAAGTCCACTACAGAGCCACGTAAAACGAAACCAACTTCAGAAAACGAATCATGAACCCTGTTTTTGAACGACAACTTCAGATCAATCGTCGTCACTTCTTTCGTCGCGGCGTCAATTCCATCGGCGCTGCCGCCTTGGGAAGCCTTTTGGCATCTGGGTCCGCTGCTGGCGCTGCCCCTCGGTTAGGATATGCGGACTTCAATTCACTGGCATCCAATAACGGACCGGGCTATGGCCCCGGCAACGTCGGCCCCACTCATTTCCCCCCAAAAGCGAAACGAGTGATTTATTTATGTCAGTCGGGTGCGCCAAGTCAAATGGACACGTTTGACTACAAACCGATGTTAGAGAAATTTGACGGTCAGGATCTTCCCGACTCGATTCGCGGAGAACAACGACTTACCGGAATGACTTCAGGACAAGCGGCATTTCCCGCCGCCAAATCGATCGCAAAATTTGCCAAACGCGGCCAGTCCGGACAGTGGATCAGCGATTTGCTACCGCATCATGAGAAGATCGCTGACGACATTTGCGTGATCAAGTCGATGTTCACCGAAGCCATCAATCACGATCCAGCGATCACTTTTTTTCAAACCGGCCACCAACAACCCGGACGCCCGAGCCTCGGATCATGGTGTACTTACGGCTTGGGCAGTGAGGCAGAGGACCTGCCGGCGTACGTTGTGCTATTGGATAAGAACACCGACTCCGAAGCTCAACCACTTTACTCGCGTCTTTGGGGCAGTGGTTTTTTACCCTCCAACCACCAAGGGGTAAAGCTGCGAGGTACGGGAGACCCGGTGTTGTATCTTCAGGACCCGACGGGAGCAACGCTAACGCAAAAGCGAAAAATGCTGGACCGTTTGCAGCGACTCAATTCAATACACTTCGAATCGGTTGGCGATCCCGAGATCCAAACACGCATCGCCGCATACGAGATGGCATATCGAATGCAAATTTCGGCCCCAGAACTTATCGATTTCTCTGACGAAACCGAAGAAACTTTCAAACTTTATGGTGACGACGCCAAAATCCCCGGCACCCACGCGGCCAACTGCTTGATGGCCCGCCGACTGGCACAGCGCGGCGTACGTTTTATTCAGCTCTATCATCGCGGCTGGGATAACCACTCAAATTTACCTCAGCGACACCCGGCCATTGCCAAAGAAGTGGATCAAGGGTCTTCTGCATTGGTCCAAGACTTGAAACGTCTTGGTATGCTCGAGGATACGTTGGTGATTTGGGGCGGTGAGTTTGGCCGAACCGTCTACAAGCAAGGCGATCCCAAACGTTTTGGGCGGGACCATCACCCACGGTGTTTTTCAATCTGGATGGCAGGAGGTGGCGTGCGGCCGGGGATCAGCTACGGCCAAACGGACGACTGGTGCTACAACATCGTGGACAAAGATCGATACGGCGTTCATGTTCATGATTTGAACGCCACGATCCTGCACTTGCTTGGGTTGGACCACCAGCGCCTCACCTACCGATTTCAAGGGCGCGACTATCGCATCACCGACGTGCATGGAAAAGTGGTGAAGGATATTCTAGTGTAGGCAGGTCACGCCAGTTGCCAATTCAATTCACTTCAATTTAATTCAGCTCGATCGGAATCCCGTGCCTATTTCTATCCCAACTCACGCAAGACACCCGCAGTAATTTCATCGCTGTAGCCGTGCATCTTCCAATGCCCCGGACTCCAACCGGCAAGGAAGCGATAAAAGTCGGCCCACGCAAATCGATATAGCTCACGCCACTGAGACTCAAGCGCACAGAAGTCAATCTCGAGATCTGGCCGAGCGGTAACGGCAGCTTGCAACATTTCGAAGTATGCGTTCAGCAGCGTATCTTGTTGCCGCAGGCATTCGGTGTCACTCAGGCAACTGCTGATCAAATAGGCCACGTCCTTCATGCCGCAACCCCGACCGACGTACTGAAAATCGACCGCTGCAGCAACGCCGGGCGACGCTGGGAAACAAAAATTGGCCAGTTTGGCGTCCCCGTGAACCAACGTCTGTATCCTGCAGCTGTTCAATCGCTGATCGATTTCCGCAGCAGCCTTTTTTAGATCACCCGACTCCATCGCATCCAACTCGTCTTGGCGCGTTGCCAAATGCCAATAAGTCCCCACCGGCCAAAGCTCACTCTCGACGGCCCGCGCATCGATGCCCATAAACGCTGCATGAAAACTTGCCAGCCAACTTAAGCATGCCAGTAACTCCTGCTTGGCCACCGAATTTTTCCTCACAGGAAATCCTTCACATCCGTTGCTTGGTTGGTCAAGGTCCTCCAAGACCATCAGCCAATCAGACTCCGACGCTGGACTGTGCGATTCGGCACCCAAGAATTTGGCCACGCGACATTGGTCACCGCATCGCGAAGAGAACGTGGCGTAAAAATTTCGCTCCACTTCGTAAGACCGAATTTTTCGAGAGTGGGACGCGTCGCCATTCCAACCGCGCGGATGCGACTCCCCTGCCCTGCCTGCCTCAACAAATTTGACAATGGCTGATTGGGTGCGGTCCGGTTCATCGAAGTCCAAATCTACTTTTTGTATTCTCCCGTAGCCGCTCCACAGACTTTGTACCACCTCTCTGGGCGTGCATCTAACAGCATTGGTTAGAGTGCAAACGCGTTGGAGAGCAGACGGAGAAAATGTTTGCATTGAATCAGCATCGTTGAACTGCGGTGGCAGGTTTACATAAAAGCGGCCCGGCACAAGCTGTCCTGTGCGTCCGGTACCCGAAGGCTCGCGCCTTTCCGCTTCCAAGTTCTCCGGCTACGATCGCGCCAGCAACCCTTCCGCCGAAGCTCGAGCTACCTAGCCAAAGTGGTATTTGTAGAAATACTCTTGGTGCTCTTGGTCTTCTTGCTCGAAGGTGTCCCCTTTTTCACCCACGCAATCGACTTAGCGAGCGACAGGTATTTCGGCGGCAGTTTAGCGAACTCGGGTACGTTAATGCTCATGCAATGCACAGAGCCTTCGAGTTTTTTCAAAGTCGTCGTGTTGATGACCTTGATCGTGTGGTCGGGAAGAATCGACTTGTAAACAGCCACTGCTCTTTCGACGTAGTCACGCGGATTGTCATTGAATGACGGGAGAATCACCAAATCGTTCGCAAAAATCACATTGGTAAACGTACTCCAGAACTTTCCTTGTCTGGCCGGCGTCGGAATGCGGGTCACCTTCAACGGCTTGCCATCGACCATTACGTTTTCGAGACGCTTGACATTCCGGTCCAGCAACGACGCGTTGACCGGATCTGCATTGCGATCCAGCGACGCAACAACCACATGGTCGTGGGCCACAAATGCAGCAAACATATCCACGTGACGCGTCGCCTCGTTTCGTAAAGGTTCAAGGATTACGATCTCTTCAAGATTACAGTTCTTTTTGAATTCTTGCGTCACCATTTGCCGCGCCTCGGCAACTGGATCAGTGCCCGGCAAGAGGTCTTTAAACTGAATATGGTTGTCTTTGAAGATTCGGTTGGTCGTCAAAGCCAATCCGCGTCCATTAAACAACAGATTGCCACCCTGCATTGTCCATGGCACCGCATGGTAACGCTCGCCGGTGAGCTTGGACCACGCCTTAGGTAGTTTCTCATCTCGCGGACGAGTGCCCTCGTACAAGAAATCAAATGAAACGGCCTTTCCATTTTCTAATTCACCAATTCTTGGCCCGAAGTCCCGCAACCAAATCGTATCCAATTCCACGTTGTAAAACTTGACATGGTCGTATTCTCGATCCTGCTTCATCAACACGCGCGTCGCTTCGATCAATTGCTTACGGTCGTTGACCAGAATGCCAACGGTAATGTGGCCTTGGCAAGCATTCACCAGTTCCACCAGAACGTCTTCGTGGGTCGGCAACAACTCGCAGACAGAAATCAAAATCGCTTTCTGTTTCTCATAGTCGCCCGCGATACGCGGGTAGATCGATTTGGGCTTGAACCCCGGACTGGCCACATAAGATTCAGGTGGCGTTGATTCCCCACCGGGCCGAGTGTTGGATGGTTGGTTGCCCTGAGCATTGGAGATAGGTAATCGGGGGCGAACGGCAGGAGTTGGGACCTGTGGACGAACAGCTGGCGTAGGAACTAGGCGGCGAAAATTCTGCGAACCGAAACTCTGTGGCAGAACGCTTCCCGGCACCACTTTATACCGTTTGGGAAACGACTGGTAACGCGGAACTGGATTCGAGTAACGCGGCACGTAACGAACCGGCGGACGGTAGTAACGCACCTGTGCAGTGGCCTGCTGGCAACAACAGAGAGACGCAAACCAATTCGTAAGTAGAAAAACAACAAACAGCATCATCCAGCGAGCAACATCGGCACGAACTCCGTGCTTAGTACACAATTGGCAATGGCGATATCGACTGAACAGAGAAGGCATGTAGAAAATCGTTGTAGACGAAAAGCTAGAGGAAGGAGAGGTTTAGCGCCTTTTCATTGGCAACACTAATTTGTTAATTATGACCAGCCAACGCGACGAAGCGATCTGGTTCGCGATATAAATCAAACTCACTCGGCAAAACCACCAAACATCAGTTTAGTTTTGCACGGCAATTTTTGTAAGTGGCAGCGTTTTTTTGTGAGCCGTTTTTCGCCGATAATTGCCTCGTAGCGGTCATACATTTCCATCAATATTTCTCGACCGTTACTCACGTGACGCTGCAATAGAGCGCGGGAAAAATCAGTCCATTGCTGCCCCGAAAATACATCACCGTCACCATCGTGAATACCGGTACCAATGGCCGCCGGCAAAAGTTCCTTGGCTAGACGATTTAGCGTGGCTTCGTCGAAAGTTGTTTCGAATACTTTCGGCAACCACGGCAAATCTCGATGCCCCGTCACCAGCAAACCATCCCGTTGCCCTACTCTCCTCGACTGTTGATAGCGGCTTGAGGAGAAGCCGCCGAGAAACAGCCAGCGATCGATGTACGACAATCTTTCGATTCCGTCGATGACAACCAATCGAGCACCCGCACCACCGGTGAAGCGCCGCTGAATCGTTTTTGGGCCACGAATGGTCACCTGAACCATCGCTGGAAATTGATTCTGAGCGTGCCGCCACAAATGATGCGTCAAAGTTGTTTTGCCTGAACCATGCGGTCCAACAATTTGGCCAATCCACTGACGGCGATCGAGCAACTGCAGTAGATTCTTCTCGGCAGTAGGATCGCCAAAAAAGTAAGGCAACCTTCCACCTGAAACTGCGGCGGCAGAAAATGGATTGCCGGTTGTCGATAAAGATTCCATATTCGGCAGCCACATCCAATCAGTGCGTCAAAGACGTTGCAGTTTTTCAAGCTTGAAGAAACGTTAGACTTGATTCTTTTCGATCGTGTCTTCGTCGTCGACAACTGAAGTTGGAATCACGGCGTTGCCCAACCCAAACTCAAGGTCGCGGCTAATCTCTTGCCCCTCGCCATAGAACATTCGGATCCGCACGGCCCAGCGCACTTTCACGATCTCGCCGGAATAGGAAAGCGGACTGTTGGGTAAAACCGTGCTTAGCCGTTTTGGCGTCGAGAGAGTCTGGCGGCTGAGTGCGTCCTTTGTGAATCGTTGAAAGAAGTGAACGCCAATGTCTTCACTGCCTTTGCCTTCAGTCACCCAAATCACAGATGCCTCTAGCGATGAAACGTCTAGCCCCTCGATACCGCGCAAGCGATACTCGCACATCAGGTAATCGCCAGGTTGAAGCCGGCTGCCACCGTCACACAAATCGATTTCGATCAGCGGTGGTTTGGCGCGGCGACGGCTTTGCGAGTTTCGATGACGGTGCGCGGATACACCGAAAGCCGAAACGTGCGATTGAGACGCGGCCACCCTTTTGCTTCTGCTTGAACGATAATTTTCCATCGTATTCTATTGTTGGCGGACTTAAACGAGTGCATCGCATTGGGCGGAATTTTCATCTCAAACTCCGTGTCGAACGCTGCATCGGGCGAAACACTCACCGAACGCTTGCGAAACAAACGCTCACGATACACGTCACGCGTTTCGGTGCGAATGTCAGTTCCCTCATCAAATGTTGCTTCTTCCTGGCAGACTAGCCAAGCCGTCACGACTTTCAAACCTATACGACCGGGCTGGAAAAGTCGAACCCGACATGTAGAACCCGGATGAAGCGGGTAGTGGGACAGTTCGATAATGGTCGGCCCAATACCAGTCAATTTTAGCAACTGACGGAAAAAGCGATACAGAAACAAGATCGCGGCAAGGCAAATTAGTGGTGAAAAGATGATCGCGATAGCACCTGGGCTGGCCTGTTTTGCTTCCGCAAATGCCGTTGGGACTAAAATCGATGCAATCGCCACCAACATCACGCTCATCGACGCGGAGATAATCAGGCCCCACAAGTCTCTTGAGGATGACGACAAGCGGAACGGGAAACGTGTCCCTTGCAGCGGTGGTTCGACGGGGACCGAGGGCAGGTCATCGCGTCGGCGACGGAAGTCGTTCAGCAGATCGATTTCTCCGGCACGGTTGACCAGCGCTTCGCGTCGCTCGCGCGAAACACTTACTTTCCATAACAGCCCGATAATGTAGTAACAACCGATTGCGATCATCGCCACCGCCAACGCGATCCTCAACGAGAGATAGCCGGCCGAAATGTACATTTCGCCCGGAGTCGAAAGCAACACGTTAAGCGTGATTGTGGCCGCCAACAAAACGATGCCGGCCAGCACAATCAGGCCAGCAACGATGGCTTCTGCAATCGCCGCAAACCGTCCTCGGGTGCGTTTGAAGGGAGAGAAAGGTAATCGCTTGCGTCGCAAGGCAAAGGCTCGAAAAATGGTGGTCGAATCTTAGAACTGTTGGTGCATTGTCGCAGATTTTTACAAATTGATCCATTGTCGAATTCGATGCGAAAAATTACCCTCGATTGTTTGGTTACGTGCGGCAAAAGCCAAAATGTTGGTCCTAATGTGACGCGTGATAGGATTTAGAGTCAGTTTCTACAACACAACTCCCTAGCACGGATATTCAGTAGGTGCGCTGCTGTTGGCTGTGGTTGTATCCAACATGACGCAGCGGCCATACCTTACTTGGTTCTGGGGCTTGATATTTACCGTGCTCCTGACAGCAGCATACGTTGGAACCAAGTTTGGTGTTAAGAAAACGTCAACTGTTGCAGTGAAATAACACGATGTAGACAAATCCAGAATTACACGCGCTTCTGGAAGTCTCGGTCAATCGTTCCGGCTGTTCCAGTTCGGTGATCATTACCGTTTTATAGTGGAGAACTGGATGATACTTTGTCGCTTGGTAATGATTGTTTTCTTGGTCTGTGCTGCCTCGCCGGTCTCATTTGCTCAAGACTACAGCACATCGATCGTCGGGACTGATTTCGATTTGATAACGGATGCTGATCCAAGTTGTTTCGAGTCGCTCACTTTCGATCGCCTCGAAAAGCGTGCGGAAATGCCGGACAAGACACGCGCTGGACTTTTCCGACCGGCCTACGTTTTTCTGTCGAAGTATTCAGATGCAACCCAGTTACGCGTCTTTGTCGATGCCCGGTTTGGCGACGAAGACACTGCCTTCGGAGAGGCAATGCGTTATGTGGAGCGGCTCGGGAAAATCCCAACCGCGTTGCGTGGCGGTGTTAAGCGGTTGGTGGTTCATCAATTGGATCAAGAAACCACTGCATTCTCTGACCGTGGTCTGATTGTCGTCTATTCTGCAAATGCTACGAAGCGAATCGCTGATAACGATCTCGAGGAAACTCTATTTCACGAATCTGTGCATGCATCGTGGGATGGTAAGCACGCGAAATCAAAAGGTTGGAAGCGCGCGCAGGCCGCCGACGGCAGTTTCGTAACGATGTATGCGAAACGAAAACCAGAGCTAGAGGACCTGGCGGAATCCGCGCTCTTTGCGTTTGCCGTGATTCACCATCCAGATAGGCTTCCGGAGGACGATCTAAAGAGAATCAAGCAATCGATTCCAAACCGCATCCTGTTCATCGAGAGCTTGATTCCGGCTGGAAAGCCTCTGATCTTCAAAGCCGACGCGACCTCATTTTGCGACGTCGATCTGTCTCGAACCGGAACTGCTAAAGATATCATTGCGAACACGTTAAGCCAGCACTATCAGTTCAGCGAAAGTGAAATTGCAGAATGCATGGAGAACTTAGGCGAAGAATTGATCATTGCAACTGCACGAAAACTCAATCTTAATGAGAAGGAGTTTAGGAGGAAGGTTGAAGAGTTGAAACACGTAAATTGCGAACACTCGAATCGGTAACTGGCAAAGCACTCCAATATCTCGCCTCATTCCCGCGTGCGTGCAAAGTGCGGGGATGCAAGAACCGTACAGTTACTTTTTACGCAGTACTTTGGCAACCAATGATAGCGCGACTAAGACGACCATCAAAGCGGCGGCAACCTTGAACAGGTTTGGACGGGCCGCCATCAGGACCAGTCCGCCTAAAAGGCAACCAGCGATGGCCACCGGAACTCGTTGCCCGACGGTTTTTAACTGAGGAAACGCCAGCCAGACCACGCCCAATACTGCTCCGACACGAATCAAGATCGCGGTCAGCGCCGGATTGGCTGCGGGGAAAAACGCATAAAGCGCGACGCCAGTCAACAGCATGAAGGCCGCGATCACGCCCAGAATGACGCGCTGGGCCTGAGTAAAGGTTTCACTCACGCCCGACACTGCTCGATCAGTTTCACCGCTTGGCCAATCTCTTGCTTTTGACGCGCGGGCTGTTCGGGGATCTCACGCTCAATGGTCAGCGGCCCCTGGTAACCGATTTCTTTTAGCGTATTCATGTACATCTGAATGTCGACGTCGCCCTCACCTAAAGGGACTTCGGCTCCCCACGACTCTCCGGGTTTGTCTGACCAAGTCGCGTCTTTGAAATGACAGCTCTTTACGCGCGGTCCCAGCGCTCGTAGCGCTTCAATTGGTTTTCCAGTTCCGTAAAGAATCATATTTGCCGGATCAAAATTGACAAACAGATTGTCTTGGTCAACATCATCGATGAACTGGTTGAGCGCCTCTGCGGTCTCCTGTCCGGTCTCGAGATGCAGCGCTTGACCGTTGGCAGCCGCGTGTTGACAAAGGTCTTTGGTGACCGCGACGACGTCTTGGTACAAACTGGACTCCGTTTCATGGGGTACGAAACCCAAGTGCAGCGCGATGACATCACAGCCGAGCAATTTCGAAAAATCAGAGATCTCTTTCATTTCAGCCAGACGCTTCGCACGCGTCTCAGAGGGAACGAGGCCGACCGTTTTGACCACTGTTGGGATGTCGGCGTAACTTTCATCTTCGAAGCCGCCGAAGACTGCTGTTACAGTAATCCCAAATTCGGCCAGTCGCGCGAGAATTTCTTCGGCGTGTTTCGCGGTGCGGTTCCCTCGGTGCGGCGCATGAATCTGAACGGTAGGAATCCCGATTTCTTTGGCAACAGACAGATCAACGCCTAGCCCAGCGTCGATACTGGTAAAAACTCCAACAGGCCACTTTTGCATCTTATCACTCGCCAATAGCAGGGCATCTAGAATCGACCTTTAGTTTATGCGATTGCGAGCCGCTTTGCACCGGTCGCCCACGCCAAATTGTCTTTGAGCCCGAAATTCTGAGAGGTGAATTTTTGGACATGCTTTATTTTAGTGTGCCATGCTTTACGCCTAACGCATAAGTGCTGTGATACGCTTTCGCGCATGCCTAGGCGATAGTTGACACAATGAAAATGCCTGCGTGAGCACATTTCCGGAAGTGCGGTTGAGTCAATCATCAGAGATCGCGTCAACATGGCGTCCGGCTATTTAGTTCAAAAGCTCTTGAGTCGCCTGTGTATTATCGGCTTGGCGTTCGGGAATCGAAGCGGGGGTCGTTTGGCTCATCTGTAGAATTGCGTCTACGTCGCGTACGTTTTCAAAACTCAAGAAATCCTCTACGCCGTCATCACCACGCAGCATGAACCCCAAAATCCTCCAACCTGATTTAGTCTTGCGGACCAGCCAAGTCAGCTCATCGGTGATTGTTTCTCCGTCTTCGACTTCAGTGACATCGCATTGGACCTGTGCCAGCTGTTGTTTGTCAGTCGCGTAGACGGCGCGATTGATTTTGACTTGTGCGTCCTTTCCGCCGATAGGTTGCAGGTACAGCCCCGCTTTTGCTGTGGTCGAAAGCGCGGTGGATGATAACAAACGCTCGGCCTTGACGCGCTCGCCCCGATTGAGATGTTGCATGAACATTTCGCAAACGCTCTCGGGAGACGCGTCCACCTCGGGGAGCTTCACCGAATCGGTCGCTGGCGACGCGACCTGCGATTCGTTAGCGGCGGTAACCGTTTCCGTTTTTTGTTCGGCAACGTTGGGGGTGACGGTGGCCGGATTTTCAGTTGCCACCGGTTCGGTCGGTCCGCAGCCCGCGAAGCCGATGACCATAATGAACGTTCCAATCAAAAGCACAATTGAGTTTGGCTGAAACGAAGAAGGGGTTAAAAGTTGCTTGCTCATTGTCGCCGTCCATGCGATGAATTTTGTTGCCCGGCATCCCGCCGACCACTGACTGCGTTGATCCTGAACCGCCAATATTGAATGAAGTTCGCCAAGATTCCGCTAAGGGACAAAATCATGGAGTTTTTTCGTTTTTGGGTCAATACAGATCCGGCAATCCAAATTGCCTATTTTGATCTGCCGTGATTGATGTTTACTTATTTCCAAGATGGTACATTTTGGGTGGCTGCGAGTTTCTTAAGGAGTAAACTGAGATCAAACCGCTACCCAATGGCGCTACCCAATGGGCTCGACTAATCAGAGGAGGGCTCGGCTTATTAAATACCGAACAAGGATCCTGACCATGATCGACCAAAGAGAGAATCGACGCCAATTTTTGAAGTTGACTGCAGGTTCCGCTGCTTTTGCCGCAATGGCCTCTGGGATGCAGCAGCGTCTTTTTGCCCACGATGATGCCACAGGAGGGACAAAAATGGACGGCGTAAAGCACTCGGTCTGCAAATGGTGCTACCCCAAGCACTCGATCGAAGACCTCTGCGTCGCCGGAAAGGAGTTTGGCTTGGCCTCCATCGAATTGCTAAATCCCGATCAAATCGTTAAGGCTCAAAAACTTGGTTTGACGTGCGGGCTAGTAAATTTCCCAACGATAAAAACAGACGCGGGAGTTAAGGTTGGCGGAATTCAAAAGGCGTGGAATCGCCTCGAACACCACGATGCTCTTGTCGCCGCCTACAGCAAAAGGATTGACGAGACCAAAGCTTTAGGACTCGATAACATCATTTGTTTTTCGGGTAACCGAGATGGCATGAGCGACGAAGAGGGCATGAAGAATTGTGCCACCGGATTGAAACGGATTTTGCCGATCGCGGAGAAGAGCGGTGTGACCATCACGATGGAGTTACTCAACAGCGCTATTAACCACAAGGACTATATGTGCGACAAGACCGCTTGGGGAGTTGCGCTTTGCGACATGATTGGCTCTGATCGCGTCAAGTTGCTGTATGACATTTTTCACATGCAGATCATGGAAGGCAACGTGATCAAACGCATTCGTGACAACCACCAATACTTCAGCCATTATCATACCGGAGGCGTGCCGGGGCGAAATGAGATCGACGATACGCAGGAGCTTAATTACCCGGCCATCGTTCGGGCAATCGAGGAAACAGGGTACACCGCCTTCCTCGGGCAGGAATTCATTCCCAAACGCGCAGACAAATTGGCGTCGTTGAAACAGGGCGTCGAGATTTGCACGGTCAAATCTTGATGTGTAACGGCGAAAGCACTCTCAAGGGTAACGGACCTAGCGGTCCGGTATGGGGCATCACTGCTGCCGATCTGGCAAGAGATTGAAGAAGTGGCTCTCTAGCAGTCCCATGCCTTACAAATTTTAGTTGCCCGAAACCGAGACTCGCCGATTTAGAAGTTGCATGTTTGAAGG
>CALHPU010000130.1 GCA_938036435.1 uncultured Pirellulaceae bacterium
CATGCCAAGACCCGAAACGAACTTAAGGAACAAATCGACAAAAAGTGCGGGAAAATCTTGAGCAAATACAGAGAACTGGAAATCAAATACGACAAAGACACCGACCACGGAAAAACACAAGGGGCACGTTTGCGTGTTCCGTCACCAGAGGAAACTAGGGAATAACAATTAATTGGAGTCAAACACGGACTTTCGTGTCGAAACAGATTGAAGAACACTCGGCCCGGCATCGTCATCGCGAACTTTATCCAGAAGATTTAGCCCGCTCGCAAGCCCGGTAACTTCACCCTTTTCCTCCACCATTAACCAAACAGGACCGCAATAAATTGAAACGCTTCCATCCGCTAAAAGCTCTGTTACTTGGATACCTCGGGCATATCGGTTTGGGATGGAAACTTACTCGTCACATGCGTCAAGTCATCTTGCCTCCCCGACGTCAGGCATCGGGGCGCTCTTTCATTGACGCCATAGGCAACGGCTCTGATTGGGAGTTATGTTTCTGTTGCGAAAATGGTGTTTCTTCATTCGGAACCCGGCGGGTATCGACGTGAAGCCGATGGGCTTTTCGGGTTACTGTTTTTGGTCGCGGGGACTCGTTGTGGCCGTTGCGTTGCGTTAAACTAGAGGTTGTTTCAAAACTGAAGCGGTCGCCTTTCGTTTTGCGACTTTAGGGACGATGCTGGGTGTTTAGTAAGCACTGCCGTTGACGGCGTTCAATTCGATTACACCTCTTTTCTTTTGCGACACCGTCTGAGCAGTAATTGCTAAAACCAATTCGAAAGATCAACACGTTGAGAATGCCGTTGCGTAACGTTTTTCTTATTCTCGCATTGCTGTTTTTGGCTGATGCTCGACCTGCGCTCACGCAAGAGGTCACAAAACCTGCCGTTTTGCCCGTCTTGGACGAGTTACCGGATGAGATGTCTATCAGCATTGCGATTGATGAGTCTGCACAAACCGTTGCAGGGCCTGAGGAGACTTCGTTGAACGCGACTACAGAGTTTGGCTCTGGCGATGCTGCCAATGAGGATTTGGTGCGACTAGAAGAACAAGCCGTTAAACGAGCGGTAGCCTTTATCGCGCCGTCAGTAGTCAAAATCGAGACTCTTGGCGGAGTCGAAGGCAGCGGCCACTCGACCGCCATCTGCGTCTCAGACGCAGGCCTGTTTCTGACAGCTGCTTATAACCTGCGCGGTGATCCTTCGAGCATCTTTCTCAAAGCTGTTGCACGCGCGAACGATGAAGACAACGACGCAGCGACAAAAGAAGCTAAAACGAAACGATTCATCGCGGAGATTGTGGCAACAGACCACAGCCGCAACCTTGTATTGCTCAAAGCGGAACCGACTGAGAGTTTTCCGTTTTATCCCGTTTCTATTCCGGAGGAGGATCTGGACCTTCGGACGGGCGAGACAGTCATTGCTGTGGGTAAAGTTTACGACGAAAGAAAACCGTCTCTATCAGTAGGCATCATCAGTGCACTTGGCCGTATCTGGAGCAGAGCGATTCAGACGGACGCGAAAATCTCCCGCGCCAACTACGGCGGCCCCCTAATCACACTCAGCGGTGATTTAGCAGGTATTCTCTGCCCACTTTCACCAGATGATTCAGACGTCGAAGCCGGTGCACAATGGTATGATTCGGGCATAGGTTTTGCGGTCCCTTTGGCGGGATACCAACGCATGATCGACAAACTGGCTCAAGGGAATGATCTCCATCGAGGACTGCTGGGCGTTTCGATGAAGGGCAAAGACATGTACGCTGATGAACCAATCATCGAGTATTGTCGGCCCAGGTCGCCTGCCACTGACGCAGGGATAGCAGTTGGCGACAAGCTTTTGACGATCGATGGAAGACCGATAAAGAGCCACGCCCAAATGAAGCACTTGCTTGGCCCGATGATTGCCGGTGATGACGTCGTGATCACACTTCTGCGCGAATCGGAAACGCTCTCGGTGACCGCCACGTTGACTGACAAAATTGAGCCATTTGAAGAACTATCGCTTGGCGTTGTGCCGGCCAGAACCAGGCGAGGCGAGCTAAAGATTGGACATGTTTTGTCCGGTGGCCCCGGGGACGAAGCCGGTTTGAAGCGTGGCTATACACTCACCGCGTTCGATGGCGAAGAACTTGATTCTTGGGACCAGTTACAGAAAAAGCTAAATCAGCTGGCTCCTCAACAGGAGACCACGCTGACCGTCGAGTCCGCGTTGAAAGACGCCGACGATCCAGCTGCCGAGCAGTTGACCATCACACTTTCGCCGACCCATGCCGCCCCGCCGGTTGGCCTTGCCAAACCGATCGAACTCGCCTCCGACAAGGACGCGAAGGCCGAAGTTGTTGAGATTAAGGTTGCTGATTCCTCAAACCGTTGCTTTGCGATCGTTCCGGAGAACGATTTTGCAACCGCCGGAAAACCTTCTCTGTTCGTTTGGGTCTCGGAACCGGGAGTCCATGACTCAGCCGAAACGTTGAAGGCCACAGCAGCCGCCTGTCAGCGGAACAACATGTTGCTGATGATCCCGCAGTCACTTGACCAAAAATCGTGGACGCCCGGCGAACATGAGTTCATCTCAAAAGCAGTCCAACGCTTGGCGAAGAAAGTCGATTTCGACTCGTGCCGGGTTGCCATCGGTGGCGAGAAGACCGCCGGAACGATGGCCTGTCTGACCGCTTTCACTAATCGTAAACAGTTCCAAGGCCTAATCATGTTTGACTCGCAATTCCCTGCAAGATTGCCTCAGGTCGAAACACGTCCCAGCGAAAGACTTTTGATTTATCTGGCCAATTCCGACGAGTTTAAATCGGGTCAACGCCTAGATAAAACCATTTTAGCGCTGAAGAAAAAGAAATTTCCAGTTCACAAGAACCCGGTAAACTTCAAACGGTTGATTGCTCTTTTGCCTGAAGTCGCCGACTGGATAAACACACTCGACCGTCATTGAGCCGATCTATTATCATCAAGTATTGCCCTGCATCCCCTGCCACCAATGAAACTCGCATTCACATTATTGCTGCTCTGCTTTTTCTCCGGAAACGCTATTTTTGCGCAGGAGAAATCTGCGCCGAAAAAGGTCCGCCGAGTCAAACGCGTCAAGCGGCCTATGTTCGACCAAACCGACGGCACTCCAGCAGATGAATCAATTTTCTTTCGCGACGTTTATGCCGAGGCCATCGTTGGGCAGCGGCCCGACGCAATGGCTTTAGCCCAAAACGCAAACAACAAATCGACTGAGGCAGCAAAGGCGAGCGCGAGTACCGCCAATAATTCTTGGAGCGCGATAGTCGATGCCGCCTCAATCGAAGACGAGGTCAAAGCGCAACAGCAAAAGGTTAGCAAGCTGGTGACCACTCCAGTCGTTTTCCAAACGAAGTACGACGAGGTGAATCTCAGTTTTGAGATTCTGTCTATGTTGTTTTCTGTCATTAGTCAGTACGACGGTGACATCCGATGGTCAGAACACGCGCCGGCAGCACAAATGCTGTTTCAGAAGGCGGCCGTTTCTTCGCGAACCGGGGCGGTGGCAGGGTTTCGCTACTGCAATACTCGAAAAGAAGACCTGCAAGAGCTGGTGCGTGGCGGTTCGATTGTTGCGACAGAACCGGCCCCAGAAACCATCGACTGGAGCGAAGCGGCCGACCGATCGCGGCTGATGGTTAGGCTCGAAGAGGCAAATGAGAACCTGAAGAGATTCACCGCCAACGAAACCGCCTTCACCAGCGCGGTGGGGGAAATTAGCCATGAGGCGAACATGATCGCGCTGATGGCGCGCGTTATCATCCTCGAAGGCATGCCGGAGGCCGAAGAAGATGACTACGTTGCTTATGGCCAAACCATGCTCGATGCGGCCGCAGAACTTAAATCCTCGGTAAAGCTGGGCGATTTCAACCGCGCGTCAAACGCGACAAACCTGATCGGCCAATCTTGCGCTGATTGCCACGCCGATTGGCGTTAGCGAAGAAATTGGCTAGTGGTTGGTCAAAGCTGAAATGATCAGTTAAGCGTAGTGGATTTCGCCAGAAATCCTTGGCTGATTAGGAATTCTGGCGAATCCCACTACATGTCAACTCAGCTCTGAAAGACCACTAGCATCGACCGCTGCAATTTGTTTTAAAATGGTCGGTAATCCTCATGCGGGGCACTGCTGCTCGATCAAAAGCGAGTGCCAGTAAGCTCCTCCCGGCTATCTCCTAATCTGAGCAGCCCTTCTAACGTTAGTCTTGACGAGCTCGTCGAGGATTGATATTTACGCAGGTCTACCCGGTTTCGCGAGCCTGTATCTTGACACTATTTGCAAATTTCCTCGACATTAGGCACTGCCTGCTAGCCTTGGTGCTTGTCTGCGCCAGCGTCAGCCAAACGTGTGCGCAACGACTGAGATTTCCCGATTCTTTTCAAGACCAGTTTGGCAACCTAGGCCAAACAGGCAGCTTGACGTCGCCACAGAGTGGGCTTCTCACTGCCCCCCAAGCGGCCCGTCAGTTACCTAATCTATCGTTTCCAAATTTCCCGGCACAGAACTTTGATCCGGGCTTCATTCCCCAAGGAGCGCCCGCTGGCAATCTGATCCCGAACCTTCAAGGGTTCCCGCAAGGCGTTTTTCCCAATGGTCAGCCGCAAAACTTCGGGGCGATACCAACGTTGGATTTGCCCAGATCATCTCAGGCATTCTCGAATCAGATTTTTCCTCAGCGCGACCCATCGAATTACCAGCTCCAGCCATTTCCAATTTTCCCCAATCCAGCCAATCTTCCTGCGCCTCAAGTTCAGTCTCCAGTCGGTCCACCTCAAAACATATTGCCACAGTTGCAACCGAGACCAAACACGGGATTTAATCAGCCTCAATTCAACTTTGGCGTCAACCCAAACACATTTCAAAATCGGTTCCCCAATCAGGGCCTTACCAATAATTATCAGCCCATCTTCGATTGGACTTGGCCCCGCCAGCAATGGCAGCGTTTCCAAACCGAATTCTTACCACGGGTTCTAGAACATCCCCGAATACGCCAAACCTATCTGCATGGAAGTAACCGTGGGGCCAACCCGGGCAATGAATTGGACATCAACGACATCGAATTCGCGACGACGTTGACGATACCGAACTTCCTCCAAAGTCGACAGCCTTTGCGGATCAGTCCGGGGTTTATCGCTTCGTTTTGGGATGGTCCAGATACGCCATCAACCGGATTTGATCTTCCGTCCCAAGCATTCGGGGGATACCTCGCCTTGGATCACGTCACTGATCTCGCCAAGACATCCGGTTTAGAGACCAATTTTACCGTCGGTGTTTACAGCGACTATGACAATTTCTCTTCGGATGCGATACGTTTGCAGGGGCGCCTGTTGGGATGGCAGCGCATCAACGAATACACTGTAGGGAAGTTGGGCATTGAGTACTTGGATCGCGTCAGGGTAAAGCTGCTGCCTGCGGTTGGTCTGTTTATGTCGCCCAACCCAGACATGAAACTCGATCTATACTTCCCCCGCACGAAACTTGCTCATCGAATTCCCAACGTAGGGAACTACGAAATGTGGTCCTACGTTGGCGCCGAATACGGCGGAGGCAGCTGGGCCATTGAACGTCTTGATGGTAGCGATGACCAAGTGGACATCAACGATGTCAGAGCGTTTGTCGGAGTCGAATGGATCGGTCCTCGCCGAGTAAGCGGGTTCTTCGACTTTGGTTACGCTTTCGACCGCGAATTGGTCTACGCCTCAAACCGAATCAACAATCTCGAGCTTCAAGATACTCTGATGATCCGTTCCGGCGTGGCGTTTTAAGACCTCGATGGACCCTCGGCGCAAGAAAACTCCTCGAGAGCAACTCAAGCGAGCCTAATTTTCGGTCAGGTTCTCGGTCGTGATTTTCCACGCAGCATCAATTCTCTTCATCACCAGATTCATCCGCCCATTGGTGATCCTGTTTTCTTGTTGGAGATTCCAGTCGGCGGTCACGATTGATGCGAAGTCACCGACCATGTGAATTTTGATATTGCTGATTCGCAACGTACCCATCTCCGGCCCAAATTGGCTAGCGAAAGATTCACGCACAGATTCCCAACCCTTTTCTGTCTTTCCGTTTACACTGACCCTCAATAAGTCAAATTTTCGATAGTCGGCCATGTATCGGTCGAGGTCGCGATTGTTCCACGCATCGGCGCGATTCTTCAGCATCGATTTAACCTGTCGCTCCGGGAGACTGACGGTTTCGATATCGGTAGGTTCTGCCTTTAATGAATTGGAGACATCGACCATTGGAGCACGATCGTCATTTGAAGCAGGTGCATCGACGACTCCGCCTTTACTTCCAAACTGCTCGCCAAAAATATTGAATCCTATCAGTCCGACAGTGAGCATGATTAAGAACAGGATGAGGTCGTTCTTGATAGTCTTCATAATGGAAAGCTTTTTTGTTGAACAAAGAATTTTGGTCGCCCACGTCGATCTAGGTTATTGCGATCTGCCGCAGGACGTCCTCCACCTCTGATTGTAATTGGCGCTCTTCATTGAGTAGATTTTCGCACAATCAAAATGAGAAAACTGTACAAATGCTCCGGCAATATCGGCTGATTCGTCACAATCGTTCATTCAAATTCTGGACGACCAACGTCGTATGAGTGACCTTGAATGGCTGGAGAGAAAATGTCCATTTATCTGAGGCAGCTGAGCTATGGTTGGTCCAACGACGTAAGTGGGCAAGCCTTGCTGACTAGCCGACCCTAAGCATCGGACTTGGCCTTTAGCTCTGGATCTCTTTCTAGAGGCAGTTGAATCGTTCGGCCCGTCTCAGCAGCTTTGTAGATCGCCAGAATTATTTCAACGCTTCTGCGCCCCTCTGCCCCGTCAACCGATAAAGGTTCTCCATTCTCAATTGCCTCGATTACGTCTCTGAATTGCTTCGCATGAGCAGCGTGCCCAATCGCCGCCGGATCAGCAGCACCACCACCGGTGTCGGTCATCGAGGCATACTTCCGGGCAATCTCATTGTCTTGCGCGGTCATTTCGGCGAAGGCCCATGTCTTGATGTCTTCTTCTTCGATAACGACAGAGCCTTGGTTACCGTGAATTTCGATTTTCTTCAGCATGCCGGGGAAAGCCGCCGTCGACGCTTCAATTACTCCCAGAGCACCGTTGGCAAACTTAAGAGAGGCCGTCGCCACGTCCTCAACCTCAATTCGCTCATGAGCCAGCGTTGCCGTCTGCGCCGATATCTCGACAACCGGCCCCATTAGCCACGTCAACAAATCAACGCTGTGAATCGCTTGGTTCATCAGCGCACCGCCTCCATCGAGATCCCATGTGCCACGCCACTGACCACTGTCGTAGTACTCTTGCGTCCGGAACCATTTGACATAAGCGTCGCCGAGTGTCAGCGTGCCGAACCGACCTTCGTCGATCGCAGTCTTTAACAGCTGACTTGAATCGTGAAATCGAGAGGGAAAGATCGTGGAGAGCGTGACGTTATTAGCATTACATGCGTCGATAATTTCGTCGCAACGCTTGAGCGTGATCTCAAGCGGCTTTTCAACGATCACGTGCTTACCGGCGTTGGCCGCGGCAACTGCCGGATCCAAATGTGCTCCACTTGGGGTGCATATTGTGACGATGTTGACTGCCGGATCGGTCAAGAGCTCATCGACTGACGCATACGCTGTCCCCCCATTCTCTTGGGCAAACTCTTGTGCCGCCTCCAGCCGCCGGCTTTGACAGGCAACCAATTCTGCCCCGCTGATTTCAGCAATCGCCCGCGCGTGAAAACCGGCAATCATGCCACAGCCAATAATTCCAAATCCAAGTGCCATAGGTGATGTTGTCTGTTAGTGATGGGAGGGTAAACAAATTGTAGGTGCAGAAAAAATCAAGGCTGGCACCGGACGGCTTGCGCCCTGACGCTACAAGTTTTTGCGTTAGGAAGCACGCCAACCGGCTTGTCTATAATTTTTTAGCGGCAGGGCGCAAGCCCTCCGGTGTGTTGAATCCAAAAAGGTGGGGCAAGCATCCTGCTTGCCATCATACAATCTCTCGGGATTCGCAAGCGGGAAGCTTACGCCACCCAAAGCAATGCCAATTTCAAGTTGCAACGGCGGCCAAAACGTGCGTCAATTTATCGGCTCACCCGCCATGTTCAAAGGGCTCGATACGCGTTGCGGTCCTGATTACACGAATTTAGTCGCCTACCCCCTGCTCTTTCAATTGAGCATACTGGCCCTCGGCGAGCCCGCTGCGGATCAATTGAGCCAACCAAGCTGGGGAAGCGGCGAACTGGCGTTTAAAGCGAAAGTTCAGATAATGAAGCAGTGATTCCCACCAAAGTCGTCTTTTGTCGCAATGCCAAGCCTCACCCTTTTTCACTAGAGCGCGACCTTGGCCAACGAAGTATCGTCGGATGTATTCCTCATTGATGCGGCTGGCATCAACGACGTGGTCAACCACAGAATCCGGATTCCAACGCCCCTCCCATCCATGTTTGAGCATACGTCGAAACAAATCGAGCTCGTCTTCCCCCAGCACTTCGTCGCCGCGTCTCCCTAGTGAGGAGTCAAAGTGAAACTGTTTTTGAATCGAAGTGCGCAAAGCGAAATTGGCTCCGTAGGGCAGACGACTTTCACTGAACACTAGCCGCTGGTCTCCAAGATCTCGTTCAGCAAAACAGCCTTTGAGCAAATCCCAATTCTCAGCGATCCACGTTGGCTTTCTCGGTTCCAATCTCGCTAATATCTTCCCGCCAAAAAAACCGATCGCACGATTAGCGTCTGCATCGGCAACGGTGCTGGCAACCCAGTTTGCATCCACACAAACATCATCGTCTGTCCACATGACCAGGTCACTATCCAAGTGCTCGACCGCTTTGTTTCGAGCGTGAGTGTGCCCCTGTTGCGTTTCATCAAGCACCAACAATTGATGGCGGTTGAAGAACTTGTGCTCTGAAATGTCGGCCAGCACCGAGGAAGTGCCATCGGTACTGTTGTTGTTGACGACGACCAAACGCAACGAGCAGTCGTAAGGCACAATTAGACGAAAGACCGAATCGAGCATTCTCTTTAGCTGATCGGCCCGATTCCACGTGCAGACCACCAAGTCGATGCGTTCCACTTTTGGAAACGAGTACCCCGGTTCAAATTGATCGCTCATGGTTACTGGCCGCGCGAATCTGCAACGTTTTAGCTAGGGATCATCTCGCCAGCCACGATGTCTTCAGGAGTCTGACGCTTCCGGACTAGGTGAGCCGTTCCGCCGTCGATCAGGACTTCGGCGGATAACGGCTTGCTGTTGTAGTTCGAGCCCATGACGAAACCGTAGGCGCCAGCACACTCGATCACCAGAAAATCACCAACCTCGGCGACTGGCAATTCGCGAGCACAAACAAACCCGCCTTCTTCCTGAGTGAAGATGTCTCCCGATTCGCACAATGGGCCGCCAACAATAGCATTTTGAAATTCAGTCGACCCTTCTCCCGTAAATGCGATCGACATTGGATGATAGGCACCGTAGAGGATCGGTCGAGCAAGATTGTTGAAACCAGCATCGACCAGATAGAACAGATTCTCACCCATTTTCTTAATCGCGCGAATCTCAGTCAGCAGGTAGCCGCACTCTGCGACCAAGAACCTACCCGGCTCAATTTCTAGAGCCACCGAATGACCAAACTCCGTTTCAAGGTCTTTGCGTACTTTATCCCACAACTGAAAGTAGCGATCGACATCTAGTCCTTGGTCCTCATTTTTGTAGGGTGTTGGCAATCCGCCGCCCGCACTGATGGTTTTGATCGTTGATCCGACTGCGAGCGCCGTCTGCCGCATCGCGTCGCAGACCTGAGACAGATGCTCGAAATCGGTGCCCGAGCCAATATGCATATGCAGACCGGAAACCGTCAGGTCATTTTTGCTCGCCAGTGCGATGCATTCGTCAAGTTGCTCGTGCCAAATACCGTGTTTGGAATTGTCTCCGCCAGTGTTGGTTTTGGCACTGTGTCCATGCCCAAAGCCCGGGTTAATGCGCAACGTGATCTCGCGTCCGGGTGCTGCTTGGCCCAATTGCGCTATCATGTCGGGTGAACCACAGTTAACCGGAATGTTGTGTTCCACGACTAACTCAAGTGCCTCAAGATCAAAGATATCGGCGGTATAAACCACCGGGTGCGGCTCACCATGCAACTCATAACCGGCGCGCTGCGCTCGATGGACTTCGCCAGAGCTCACAGCATCCACGACAACACCATGCTTTCGCATCAGGTCGAGAATCGCAATATTTGAGTTCGCTTTCTGAGCAAATCGAATCACATCGAACTGACGTAGTTGTTCGATCCGCTGCCGGATTGTTTCGGCATCATAAATATAGGCGGGCGTCCCGAATTTCTTAGCCAAATCCGCAACCGGAATTCCACAGATTTCAGTTCGAGTCGGTGCAAAAAGTTGCCGTGTGTTCATTGGTTTGGAAACTATTGAAGGATGACTGTAAATGGTATTGCCGAATTATAGCAACGTTTTGATGTTTCACAAACCGACCGCGGTTGGGGTATGATGATTGGCGTCAGAATTATGTTGGAAACAAGAACCCTCGAGCGATGCAGTTATGACAAGCGAACTTCCACCGGAGCCAAAAGAAGATTTTCGTTACGACAACTCGAATCGAACTGGAGCCCCTAACGGCCTAGACGCTCCTCCGCGGCCGTATTCGCCGCCCCAGTCTGGCGGATCGTCGAATAAAAAATTTGGGTGCTGGATCGCAGGTTGCTTTGGAAGCCTGCTCTTGGGCGTGTTGCTGATCGCGGCGATGGGCGTCGGCGGTTACTGGTGGCTCTCCCAGCAGGTTGAAAAATACACCGACGCAGAACCAGCTCCAATGCCAGCGGTTGAAATGGAAGCGGAAGAAATCGCCGAACTAAACCGAGAAGTCCAAGCATTTTTCAATCAGGCAGTACCTGAGTCCGAGGCGACCAACGCTGAAGAGGCTACTGAAGGTGAAGCGTTAAGCAAAACGCAAGAGTTGGTTTTGACGGCGGACCAAATCAATGCCTTAATCCAATCAGACGAGACGTTGGCGAATCGTGCGTACATTGAGATCAAAGACGACAGGATCCTCGCAAAAGTGACCATTCCAACTGACCAAGTACCCGGCGGCGCGGGACGTCACTTCAACGCTGATGCCGAAGTTGATGTTTCGCTTGAGAACGGCGTCTTGGTGATTCAAATTGTAGACGCCAAAGTAAAAGGGGAGCCGCTGCCAGAAGAATTTGCCGACGAGCTGGCCAAACAAAATCTCGCCAAGGAATTTTACAAGAACGTAGAGACCTCCAAGTTGCTTCAACGTTTTGAAAGCGTCGAAGTGGTCGACAATTCTGTCCGAATGCGTCTTAAGAACCCAGAGGAGGAGCGATCAGGAGCGTCCGAGAAAACGCCCCCGCTTCAATCGCCGCAAGAAAAGATTCCTACGGGTACGGACACTTCGTCTACGGGAGAACTCTTCGAAGAGCCGACCGATCAATCCGAGTTCGATGAGCTTACTCAATAAAGGCGAGCGAACAATAAAGGCGAGCGAACTGCCAAAATGAGTTGGTTCAAAGTTCACGACGCTGCGGTGAGGTCTTGTCCGCTCTGGAGAGGCCGGCTAACCCGTACGAGTTGAAGTCCCAATCTGCCGGCTATGGGGCTTGAACTTGACTGTGGTCTCTGCGGCTGCTTTTCCAACAGGGGCTTCCGGGGTTTCGCCGTAAGTTTTATACCCACCATACTGGTAGCCGTAACGGCCACCGTAATTGTAAGATTTCTGATCCTGACGTCGCAGGCCGTTGATTACCACCCCAGACAAACTTCCGCCCATTGCAGAAATGATTTTTCTTGCTTCCTGAGCGTTAGTTCTCGCTCCTTTCCTGATCCTCATGACGAGATAGAGGAGGTCCACATATGAGCCAACGATGGCAGGGTCGGTGACCGCAAGCAGAGGCGGCGTATCGATCAACACGAAATCGAACTCCGCCTTTAGTGTTTCGATCAATGTCGGGAACTGCTCGGAAGTCAAAAGCTCGGCGGGGTTGTGAGGAATTGGCCCCGCAGGAAGAACAGAAAGTCCGCCAGGTATAATCACTTGAGCAGCGTCCTGCCAAGATTTCTCTCCATAGATTACCGTGGTCGCACCTGAACTGTTGTCCAGTCCAAAGAGCTTGTGCTGTACCGGCTTGCGAAAATCAGCATCAACCAAAATCACTCTTTTACCGGACTGTGCGATTGACACTGCGAGATTGGAAACCGTGGTCGACTTGCCATCGCCAGGAATCGGGCTGGTCAACTGAATTACTTTTGCATTGCTCTTTTGAGCATTGAAAAAGATCGTTGTTCTTACAGAACGGTAGGCCTCTGCGGCCGGTTTCGAAGGTTCGTGTATCGAGACCAACTCCGGAGCGAGCTGCTGAAAATCTTCACGCTTGCGAACTCTACGCTTCTCAAACATATTGATGTGGCCAATGACTGGAGTATTCAGAAGTTCGCCAACATCATCAGAAGAACGGAACGTTTTCTCCGCCATGTCTTTGAATGCTGCAAAACCAAGCCCCGTCAGCCCGCCCAAAAACAAACCTGCCACTCCGCAGATCGATAGTTTCGGTGCGACAACCTCGGCAACTGATGGGGGATCCAAAATGGAAAGGTTTCGCCAGAGATGCTCTTTCAGAGCATTCATCTCGCTCATTCGTTCAATAATCGCGGCATAGCCGGTTTCCAATCGATCACGTTCTCGTTTGAGAGCGCTCAACTTCTCCACCAAAGCTGAAACGGAGGTGGACTTCTGCTGAATCGTCTTGATTTGAGTTTCGATCTGCCCCTCTTCTGAGACCAAAAGTTCGACTTTGCGATTCATCATTTTGAGGAAGGTCTCAACAATGTCAGGATCAACGCCCTGTCCGGTACGCCCCCCTCGCATCGAAGCCAGTTCCTGCGTTCGCATGCTTTCGACTGTCTCAATCTGTCGCCTAATTGACCGTAATTGGGGGTGATCATTGCCGTACTGGTTCAAAAGCTCCTGCTCTTCAACCCGTAACTGCACGAGTTGATCTTGAACCCGCGCGTAAGCTCCATCTGAAACCCCTGAGGTTTCAGCCATGATTTCGCTAACGAGGTCTTCCGAGGATTTACCAATCGCTTTGTCTCGGCGAACATTCTCAATTCTCGCTGTTATTCCATTGCGTTCACTTCGCAAGGCATGAAGATCATTGTGAAGCAGGCTCAATTGAATTTGGTAGGGATCGGTCACTCTACCATCTACGGTTAACAACTCTGGTCGCGCCGAAAGTTTCTCGATCTCGGCTTCAACGACATTAAGCCGCGATAGCCATTGTTCTTGGGCAATTTGAACAATGTTCGCGTTCTCGCCACCAATATTCTTGGTAGTGGATTCGATGTGTCGCCCAAATGACGCCACAATCGCATCAAGCACTTCTTGGCACTCGTCCTGTGTACTTCCACGAAACGATAGTTTTATCACTCCAGAATTTGACTTCGTATCGGCCGGTTTGACAGCAAACGATTTTGTCTCTCTTAAGTTGTAAAGAATATCATCGCACTCGCTAAACAAATCCATGTCATAGAACTTGCCACGATCAATTGCTGGTTGGAGAACCAACGTACTCTTGAGAGTCTGCAGATACTTTTCAATCGAAATCTCACCGGCGAACGATTCACGGTCATTAGAATTAACAGACGGAGCGCTCTTTTCGTCAACGAAGATTTTTGCTGTCGATTCGTACGTCTTGGGCGCCTTGAAGTAATACAAGATCGCAAGACCAGAGAAAAAGACAACGAAGAATAAGATGAGCCAAAACTTCCTGCGGATCAAATCGACAAGGTCTAGGCTGTAAATGTCCTTGGATTTGGTATTAGCGTTCCCGTGAGGAGACTGTGGACTGTTTTGGAAATCCAAATTGGCTAAAGACATCCTGAGAAAACTCCGCTTTTGATTGCGAGAAAGTGGTGCTGGACGGATAAACGACACGCAACGTACGTGATCGTCTAGTGATTTATTCTAATGGCGAGTGCTAACGCGCTCCTTGCGGATTTTTGCCAGGAGGGATTTGATCCGATTTTTTCTAACAGTCGGATCTAGTTCGCACATTTTTAATTGTCGTACCGATTCGTCGAATTGTTTTGTTTGAAACAGGGCGAGCGCATAATCGTACCTCCGACTCGCTTGCGTTGGAGCTAGCAAAAGTGCTTTTTCAAACTGTTTCACTGCTTCAGGATAATCATCGATCAGCATTGCAGATTCGGCTAAAAGTGAAATCCTGTCGATTTCATCCAGTTTGGGATCTTCGTTGATAATACGCCTGACGTGCGTAATAAAGAACTTTTTGGGAAGCTTTAGCTCAGGAGATCTAAAGTATCTTTTAGCAATCTCGACAAGATACTTGGCGTTTTGGGGAAGAACTTCCTCATAAAACTGCTTCATGGGTAGATCCTGCAGGCAAAACTCGACAATCAAACCCTCGTGATAACGACGGTGGGGCTGGCTTAGACACTTCTTCCAAAGATCGATCGCCCGCGCTTGGTCGCCCGAATTAAGTGCGAGAAGTCCGCAATTAAAAAGGAGCGGAGTTTTAGGAACTGACCGCCTTAAGGCTTCGCTGATAAAATCTGATTCCTGCCGCCGT
Organism: uncultured Pirellulaceae bacterium; assembly: GCA_938036435.1. GTDB lineage: Bacteria > Planctomycetota > Planctomycetia > Pirellulales > Pirellulaceae > Mariniblastus. The sequence continues at coordinate 14,640 of CALHPU010000130.1, forward strand.
GTCTCAGTTGCGGAACTGGAACTTGTCAAAGCAATTAGCTGAGCAAGGCGGTATTGGACTTTCGCTGTCCGTGGGCAAAGCTGCTCTGATTGTTGAAATTCTTTCACCGCCTTTTTCAAATGCTTAATAACACTCGGATCGGATTTGATCTGAACAGCCTCTGCCGGCGCGAGGCTTTCGGCACGCCGTAGTCTCTTATGAAGGAGTGATACAGCCGTAATATTCCAGACGGTCTCTGAGTCGAGCTTTTTCAATTCCTCTAATTGTGAGTTCTGCTGTTGCAAGGAAAGATCACCGTTTTCAATCTGCTCAATCTCTGACTGAAGTTGGTCCTGAAGTTTCCGTGCCTCTTGATCTCGAAATCGGGCAATGTGCAGATCGCCCAACAAGTAATGAACTTCGGCATCATCAGGTCGAATTGCTGCAGCTGTTTCCAATTGTTGCTGGACCTCGTCCAGCGAAACTCCATGAATTCCCTTGAGGCCTTGTCCTGCATACTTATTGTATAACTTGATTGACCGCTGAGCTGCTCTTCGAGATTCAACGCCATACGACTCGTAGACTGCCCAGCATGCCAAAGCAATCAGCACGAAAACTACAATCAATTGAAATGCGAATACAAATTTTCCAGAAGCGGTTGAGTTTGGATAGCGTGTTGTTCCGTCGGCAGCACAACTATATCTCCCGACGACAGCGCCCATGAGTATGGCCATCACAGTTGTGTTCGCTGGTTGATAGATCCCAAAATCAACAGTCGCCATGACGACCTGTCCGACTAGACATGTGATCGCTGCACTACCTAAAGACCTATCAAGAGGTTCGTTTCTCCGTAGCAACTCGATGCCCGCGAAAAATGCGGAGCCGATTGTAGCCAGTAGTAGTACTAAGCCCCCCCAGCCTAACTCCACCAGCGTCTCGATATAGATGGACTCCGCATGTGCGAATGTGCGTGGCAAAAAGAAGGTTTGAAAAACTGGTGAAACGTAGCGATAAGTACCATTGCCAACACCAAGCAGTCCATTTCTCAGGCCGAATGGAACAGCGTCTTTCCAATGGTCTAACCTAGGCGCTACTGCATCCGAAAGATCCGACATCGACTGAATCTCCTCAGAAATACTTGCAGATTGTTCTGAAAGAAAGGGCAACGTTACTGAGCCAACGCAAATCATCAATGCCAGTGCCACGACAGCGGCACGGCTTGTTTTTGAGATTAGGTACAAAGCAGTCAAACCGCTCAGCGAAATTGCTAACATCCCTCCGCGCGATAGTGAGACGAAAACTCCTGCTACAAGAACTGCCATCGCCGTTAGAAAATACAAATGACTGGGCTTTAGGTTTGCAACAAACTCCAGCAATCGGTAACTAACATCAACTCTCGGAGGGTTTTTTGCAGACCATTGGTCTCCAGCGCGTACGAGGTCGACATTTTCATCCGACCGCTGTTTCCATTTGAGGAAATACCACACGACAAAAAAGACTCCCGCTGAAAAACAAACGGCAAGAAACCCCGCAGCGTTATTCCCATTTACGAAGGGCCCAAAAGCCGATCCGCCCCAAAGCAGTTCGTATTGCCAAAAGATTCGCCGGTCACCAGAAAGTTGTTGCAAAACGCCAACAAAACTCACAGCGGCACCAGCCAGCACAATCGCGAAGAACACTGGGTAGATCCGTTTCCAGTCGATCAGAAAGACCGACGCCGCCAAAAAGATTCCTACCCCATAGATCAAATCGATCAACTTCTGTCGGGTCGCTGGAACGTAGACAGAGATAGGTCTTGGAAGAATTTCCCGTTCTGCCGCCGAGAGGGAGTCGTCGTTTGAACCAACGTTAAGTGCAGCCGAAACGGCAACGTTCCTTTCGCCCAAATGTTTTTGAACGCCAGAGCTGGCTTCAGACGACTGGAAAATCGTAAAGGCAATTCCCGCCAGCAAACACCAGACGATTAGAGGCTGCCTCTTGTCGTTAATCCGACTACCTTTACACTGGAGAATTTCTAGTGCTGCGCCAATTAATAACAACGCGCACACACCAAGAAATAGGGATCGGGTGAAGGGCCAGTTGCCCCCAATCGGCCAAGGTGCAGCAAAGGCCAAAACCACAAAAACGAAAGGAAATAAACGAATCACGACGTTTTTCTAGTTAAGTGTTGATTTAGAGTTAGTTTTCGCCAGAAAGGTTAACCTATCCAATCTGTAGCATCGGCAGGCTATTCGCGGATTCAACAAAAACGTGCTTACATGCTGCACTGAATTGCGTTTCAGCCATTTGACTAACTGGTCCCTGTTGACTGACTGAGTAGCTTCCATTCTCTTTTAGCTACTTCAATGCTATCACACACATCCCTTTTGAAAAAACGGGCCTCATCTTTTGCCAAAAGCCCTAAATCTAGCATTATCACAAATATTCCCTTATTCAGTGTATCCAAATCGCTGATTATAGTTGCAGCGATCTAGGAACACAGTCAAGCAACGCGATTGCTTACCCCCCCAAAGATTTGAAGTGTACTTTCATAGGCTTCAGTAGCCCGCCCTAATCTCTGATCACTCTCATGATAAATCAACAATCTACCCCCGCGAAGCGAAATGAAATTCGCCATCTTCTAGTAACTTTCCGCCTTCCGCTGTTACTGGTACTCCACACGGCAGTCTTCGCTGGAGTTTTCTGGCTCGCATTTTTAATGCGGTTCACCATGGATATCCCGGTGAAATACCAGAGCCTGTTTTGGCAGGGTGTGCCAGTTATTGTGGCTACGAAGGTGATTGTGTTCTATTTGATGCGTTCTTTCCACGGTTGGTGGAGATATGTTCATTTCTCCGACGTCATTTCACTAGCGAAGAGCTCTGCTGTCGCATCTTTGTCTGTCATTGCTATCGACTATTTTCTACTTGATGGAAAAATCCCTCGCACGGTGGTTCTGAATGACTTCGCAATAGGAATCATTATCTTGGGAGGGCTAAGGTCAAGTTGGCGAGTTTGGGACGAGCGAATTGTTCCAATGCGATCAAAAAGACAGGGCCAACGCTCGTTGATAGTCGGGGGCAATTTCGAATCTGCCCGTTTGGCGCACCTCATTAACGGGCAGCGTAACCTAGACACTCGAATCGTTGGTATGGTCACGCCAAAATCGCTGTTTAAGTCACAAAAATTCTATGGTGACATTCGGGTAGTAGGTGAGCTTCAACAGGTTGCTGAATTGATGACCAGCCATCGAGCCAAAGACCTATTTGTTGTCTCGGGTGCTTTGCCAGCGAAGAAATTGCGTTCGCTACTGGATCTTGCCTCAAACAATAATTTCGAGATCAAAATCCTTCCAAGACTGGAAGAGCAGTTGAAGGGGATGGACAAGGTTCCGATTCGCGAAGTGTCATACAACGACCTGCTTCGTAGGAAACCCGCAGAGACTGACTTAGGTGCAATTGAAGGAATTGTTTCCGGCAAATCTGTCATGGTCACAGGAGCTGGAGGATCGATTGGTTCTGAATTATGCCGCCAATTAATTAGATTTAATCTGAGTGAGCTTATCCTTCTTGGCCGAGGAGAAAACCGGATCTATGAGATCGAACGCGAATTAAGAGGTTTGGGGCAAGGTGTTGATTTGGTTCCAAAGATTGTCAACATCACCGACAAAGCTAGGATGAAAGAAGTGTTTGAGCAGCACCGTCCTAGGGTCATTTTTCATGCTGCTGCGCACAAGCATGTGCCGTTGGTAGAACAGAACGTTGGCGAAAGCATTATCAATAACGTCGTAGGAACTAAAAACGTTGCGGATCTAGCACACCACTATCAGGTAGAACGATTTGTGATGGTGTCAACGGACAAGGCCGTGAACCCCACGAGCGTGATGGGCTGCACGAAGCATATGGCCGAGCGGTATTGTCAGACACTCGGGGGGCAATCCAAAACTAAATTCATCTCAACTCGTTTTGGCAACGTACTTGGATCTGCCGGTAGCGTGGTGCCTTTGTTTCAAAAACAGATTCAGGCAGGCGGACCAATAACGATCACCGACCGACGCATGACTCGTTACTTTATGACGATCCCTGAAGCTTCCCAGTTAGTGGTGCAAGCCGCGACAATGGGTGACGGTGGGGAGATCTTTGTCTTAGACATGGGAGAACCAGTTAAAATCCTTGACTTAGCTCGTGACTTGGTCCGGTTGGCAGGTCACCCTCCGGATTCAATTGATATTGTGGAATCTGGGATACGTCCTGGGGAGAAACTGTTTGAGGAACTCTACTATAAGAACGAGACTTCAATACCAACCTCTCATGAGAAAATTCTTTCGTCCTTAAGCAGGCAGTATTCACTGACAGAAGTTGATCAACAAATCGCTGCACTTATTGAGGTTGCTTACTCTTCTCCTGAGGAAGTGAAAAAATCTTTGAAAAACTTTATCCCGGAATTCGACTATTCCTCAAAACGAAAACCGCTCCAAGTTTTCTCTGCTCCACTGCCGTCCGCGAACATAAGAGAAGCAATTTAGACAGCAAATCCTCTTTTCTCAGTACTCGCACAACGGTTGTCTCACAGTCAAGATGTTTACTGTTACCGATGGTCGTTTTTATCTCTGAGAGTCATTAGAATCTCCTTAATAGACTTTAGAGCGAATGAGTCGATTTTTGTCTCTTTTGCAAAGCAAAACAGCCGGATCGCAATTGTAACGTCCGATCCAGAATCTTGAAAAAACAAATTCCACCGATGCAAAATCGGCACAATTGAGTAAGTATAGCAACCATGAAAGAGTCAATCTTTAATATTGAAGATCGTGTTCAGTGGAAAGGGCAAACTCATTCGCGAAGGCGGAAGTATCGCCGGCTAATTAGTGTTTCCCACTATATGACTCTATGGTTGGGCAAGCGTTTCCCCAATGCCGTTCCGTTGGTCTATGTCGTTGGCTATCCCAAAAGTGGCACGACTTGGGCAGCTCAATTGGTTGCCGATTACTTACGTCTTCCGCACCCGCAGCACACCATTTTTCCCCTCGGGTGTCCAGCTGTCATTCAAGGGCATGATTACATTTCCCCCAATTATCCTATTGGGGTATACGTTGTAAGAGACGGCCGAGACGTGATGATGTCTGGCTTCCATCATTTAAAAAGTCAATTCCTAGAAGGGGGCGGTAGAAAGGGGCACAGGCGTTTTTTTGAATCAATAGATCTTGAAAAACCGGTCTCGGAACTGCTACCTAGCTTTATCGAGTATTCGGTCACCCAACCGTTTGCAGGTTCTCGTAACTGGCACCAGCATGTACAGTCGTATTTTGAGTCAAAGGCTCCAAATGTACATCTCGTCCGATACGAAGACCTAATTGACCAACCCGAACAAGCGCTAAGCTCGTTAATGGACGGGTTGACAGGAAGCGACGTCGATGATCGGAAGATTAAAGAAGCAGTGGATCGCTTCTCGTTTACCCGTCAAACCAGTAGTAAAAAAAAGCCAAGCGGCGCATCTTACCTTCGAAAAGGCAAGAAAGGTGATTGGCGATCTCATTTCAATCGGGAATCCGCAGAGCTGTTCGAGCAACACTTTGGAGAGTCACTGAGAAGTGCAAATTATGAAACTGATGGCTCATGGGTCGATCGGCTCTCTACACCGACGCCAGTCAACGAGGCCGAAGCTTCCAACCAAACCTCCTCATAACGAACGCTTTCTGGTCGACAGATGTTTAAACAAACAGAAATTTCGAGTCTCGTGCGACTAACGGTGCTATTGGTTGGCATAGTGGCCGCGGTCTTTTCCGTTTGGGCTTGTGTCGACACACAAATGCTGTTTGCCGCTTTTGGCGCAATCGCGCTCTTTTTCGTTACTTGTCCATTTCTCCAGATTAAGAAATACGATCTTTTCAGCCCATGGTCGTTTGTCATCTTGGCAATTGGAGTGCTCTGTACGCCCCAAGCCATCTGCATGTCGTTTATGTGGCCTGAGGCCGAGCCGATTGAGCGAATGATGCTTTTAGGTAAAGAGCCAGAATACTTTCTTTATCCAGCAGGAGTATTTTTGTTGGGGCTTGTTTGCTTGACATATGGCTACTTTGGTCTGACAAACAGAAAGCCCAAACATCTTGTCGTTCAACGGCGTTACAACGAGAGAAATCTCTGGATTGTTCTGAGCGCCACAATTGCCGTTTCATTACTCTCTACGTTATTCTTTGTCCGCTACACTGGCGGGTTCGAGTCAGGTCGTATTTCCGACAAACGGACAAACCTCAAGACGATTGACGTTCAGGCCGGCGACACTCAGCAGCACGGGCACTTAAGGCAGGTATCGAAACTTGGATCAGTAGCTTTCTTGATCTTGTACAGCTACTTTCTAGTGAAGTACAAACGCCTGACAATGGCTCAGATTGCCTTTCTTGGTTTCGTGTTTGTCATAGCCGTCGCAGTGCCTTTCTACTCGAGTTCACGATCGCAGGTCTGTTGGATAGTTCTAAATACATTGGGGGTAAATTATTATCTCGGTCGTGGCAATTTTATTGCGAAAGTTGCGGTGGTAGGTGCAATCGGCCTAGTACTCTTTACTGCAATGTCCGGGCTACGAAATACGGACACCTCGGCGGCAATCGAAGATACATCGTCGCTTGAGATTTTTGAGAAACTTATTCTGAATCGCAATGGGCCAGGCCTTTCCAAAACAGCCCATATAATCAACCACGTTCCCGATCCATTGCAATTTCAGTATGGCTCGACATTTGCCGAATGGCTGATTGCACCAGTTCCACGCGCGATCTATCCCACAAAACCGATGATCGGAAGAGGAGTGACTATTGGCAGAACGATTTACGGGATGAAACTCTCTGGAGTGCCTCCGGGATATATCGCCGAACTCTACTGGAACTTTTACATCCCGGGCATCATTTTTGGGATGTTTTCGTTAGGCGTCCTGCTCGAGAGGCTTCATTCCATATTCAGAAATGCAACCATTCTCCCTGAGATTGCGGTCCCAATTTATTTATTCGCCGTCATGCCAATTGCTTTCTCAGTGCTAGGGAATTCTCTAGGCTACGGCACCATGATGCGACTTGTTGATTTCTTTACAATCACCGGCATTATCTTTCTAGCATCGACGCGGACACAGGCCTTTGAGCAAAGTTCGCCTTAATCACAATGAGAGAAAGATTTAGAAAATTTTCCCAAAGTCGCTTAACGCAAGTGATAATCATCAAGAGCTTCGCTGCATTGCTTTTGTTGTCATCTCAAGTACTACCCGCTCGAGTTCTGGGCGTAGATGGTTTTGGAACGTTTTCGTATCTTAATTCGGTGCTCGCGGTGCTTACCTTTCTGGCGATCTGGGGGACTGATCGCCTGTGTCTAAGAGAAGTTTCGCTATTTCGAAAACCTACGCAAAAGAAGTCGAACCGAAGTCATGCTTCATCTGCCACTTCGAATCTAGATCCTAACGTTAGCGAGTTTGGCCAGCGGCTTTTTGGAGTCTACGCGATTCTTCTCTTCAACACGATCTTTGTCGGTGTTGGTTTGTGGGTCTACATGGGTAGTCAATTTGCCAACGAGCGTTCGCCCGCTCTTCTAGCGGTGTGTTTAGGGCTAGTTTTAACGCGTGCATTTAGCCAAGTCAACTATTCCGTTACGCAAGGACTCAGCCGCGTAGTTTTTGCAGAGGTTTGTTTCTCTTTGGGTCGTCCTCTTTTGGTTGTTCTTCCACTGTTAGTTTTCTATCTCTGCGATTTCAAAGCGAGCGTCCAAGAGGTGTTATTGCTGTTTCTCATATCTTACCTCGTCGTTGGATTGTTACTGCATTGGCGCGCTTCGCATCAGAGCTTTTTAAAGCTAGACTTCGACCTGTCTGAAATTCCTACGGTCTACAAACTATCTTTCATGTTTTTTGTAGTGGGTATCGGCGTACCGCTTCTACAAAACATCAACACAATCGAGTTGGGGATATTTGAATCTCGAACTGAGGTCGCGCTGTACTCCGCATGTGCTCGGCTGGTCAGTTTAGTTCTGATGGGACTCGTATCCGCAAACTTGCTAATTGCACCGAAACTACCACCTTTGTTTCAAGCTGGTGACATAGCGGGTATGAGATTGATCATCCGCAACAACAACAAGATTGTTCTACTTTTGACTTTGGTGCCCGTGATTGGACTTGCCATCCTCGCGGAGAAAGTTCTCTTTTTCTACGGCGAAGAGTTCGTTCCTGCCGCATTGATCTTGCGAACTTTGGTAATTGGTCAAGTTTTCAGTGTATTCTGTGGTCCCGTCGTATTGATCTCAACACTAACGGGACTACAACAAAATACTGCTGCGACCGTGCTGGCAGCTTGCATATTCAATGCGCTCCTGTGTCTGATACTGATCCCTCGATTCGGGGCATTAGGTGCCGCTTATGCAAGCGTTTTTTCAGCCATATTTCTCAACGGTTTTTTGGCTTGGACAATCAAACGCAAACACGGCCTAAACGTCACAATGCTGAACATCATCAGGTAGAAATATCGTTAGGCACGTATGTCACATCAATTACAACTAACCGCACAGAAGCTTTTTTTCATCGTCGGGTGTGGGCGATCGGGCACAACGCTCTTGCGCTCAATGCTCGACTCTCACCCCAGTATTAAGATACCGCGAGAAACTTTCTTCTTCAACAACATCGCGAAGTTTGAATTTGACGTTTCAGCCAACGAACAAGTAGAGAAGATCGTCGGGAAACGTCGATTGGAGCTTATTGCCAGTAGATGGTGGATTCGTGAGATGGGTATCAGTGAAGACGACTTAGAGCAATCGTTAGGGGAAGCTCCAGCGACTTGGCCAAACCTATTCCTGGCACTGATACTTAGCAATGTCGATATCGAAGCAAACCAGCGTGTTGGGGAAAAAACGGTAGGCCATCTTGGTTGCTGCGAACAGCTTTTGACTGCTTATCCAAACGCCGATGTACTACAAATCATTCGCGATCCACGGGGTGCCTTCGCGTCTTTCCGCAAGGCCAAGGTCGGACTGAATCATGTCGCACCACTAGTTCGAGATTGGCAAAAAGCAGCCGAAATCGACTTGCGACTGACGAATCACCCACGATACTTTCGACTCCGCTTTGAAGACCTAATTCAAACGCCCGAAGATCAACTGAAGAAGATCTGTGAACATCTTGGCGTTGATTTTTCCCCCACGATGTTAGAGTTTCATAATCGAAAGAATGCCGGTTTCTCCGACTTTCAAAACCACCACCAAAACACGATGAAACCCATATTTACAACCTCGTTGAAGGACTGGCAGCAGTCACTCTCTCGCTCTCAAATCGCGCTAATTGAACACTGTTTGAGCTCGCATATGAAACGAATTGGATATAGCCCAACCGGTGCACGCGTTTCGGGAAACCGGATTCGATTAGCGATCTCCAGCTTCGCCGATAGTTTTAGCAAATGCTTTATAAGGCGTCCGCATGCGATAATAACTAAAATTCGTGCCAACTACCGTTCGAGTAAATCGTTAAAATGCCACAAGACGTAACCCGCTTACCCTCTGCAGGCGGTCTAGTTGCGCTGCCGTAATCCTCGTCAGCCTAGTTAGACTAAAACACCAATGAGAAGATTCGTAGTATCGAAAGTCGAGTGCAGACTTTCCATTTTCGATTACCTCCAACAAGGGTGGATGAATTGATGACTTCAAGCATTCACGTGGTCCTTAATGCAATTCCCCTGCGCCCTGGAGGCGGGCTAACGGTATTGCTTGGCGTCATCGAGGGGGCTGCCAGTCAGGCAGATTATGACTTAGAGATGACCGTAATCTGTAGTGCTGACGAAACACGAGATGCCATTGAATTGCAGGGAGTGGCTTCAAAAGTATTACAACCTATTCGCAACGGCAGCCAACTGCAGCGTTTGATCTGGACGAATTGGTCGGCACCAAGCTTTGTGAGATCGCTCAATCCGGATATCTTTTTTTCCGTCAATCATTTTGTCGACCGCATCCCCGTACCGCAGATCGTCTATCACCTAAGTATGCTGGGGTTTTTACCTATCGATCCAGAGTTTGGGCTCATTCGCAAGGCCGCTGAAACAATAAGGAATCGCAGTGCGGCACGAGCGTTGCAATTTGCGGCGGCCAACGTTTTCGAGTCGGCTCACATCGAAACGATGGCGCGAAAAATCCACCCTCACGAGCAACAGCTCGATGGAGTTATCTACATCGGCCTACCGGGCGAACTAGTTAATTTGGAACGCTCAAAAAAAGGCGAGTCCAAGACGACCTCCACATCCTCTCAAATATTCTCTATCACTAATCATAATCCTCACAAAGACAACCCAACATTGATCAGGGCATTCGCACGACTCGTTCAACTAAAGCCAGAGGTTGAATGGAGCCTCAAAATCGCGGGCGGACTGTTTCCTGAACTTTGGCAACCCCATATGACACTTGCCAAAGAACTTGGAGTGTACGACAGAATCGAATGGTTAGGTTTTGTTAGCCAAGCTGACTTGACGAAGCTTCTGCAAGAATCTTTGTGCTTAATTTCGACCAGTCGCATCGAATCGTTTTGCATGGTGGCCTTGGAATCGATGGCTAGGGGATGTCCTGCGATCGTTGCGGACACGTCATCTATGCCGGAAAGCGTTGCCGACGCAGGTGTCTTGGTTCCACCGGGAGACGTTGACGCATTCGCTGATGCTGTGGTCAAGTTCTACATGTCCGAAGAGTATCGAAATAAATTTGTGCAAAAGGGATATAATCACATCCAACGATTCACTTGGGCAAATTGCGGGAAGAAATTTGCAGACCTGTTCAAAGAAACGATCCGCTTAAGTTAGAAAACGAACCAATTAACTTACTGATTCGATTGCTCGCGAGAATTGGCTCTTTGGCAATCAGAAAGCATGACAACACACGCCATGAACGAAGTAAAAAACACGACACCAGAAAGAATTTTCTTATCTCCGCCGCACATGGCAGGAACAGAGTTAGAGTACGTCAAGCAAGCTTTTGAGTCGAACTACATTGCGCCCGTGGGCCCTCAGCTAAATCAGTTCGAACAGCTGTTTAAGGAAATCACAGGATTCGAACACTGTGTCGCTGTCGTCAATGGCACTTCTGCAATTCATCTGACGCTACGTGCATTGGGAGTTGGACCCGGTGACACCGTCCTTGGCTCAACCCTCACTTTTGTAGGTAGTGTCGCTGCTGTTAAATACCAAAATGCTGACTTGGTGTTTCTCGATAGCGATCTTGAGACCTGGAATATGGACCCCAATCTCCTCGAACAAGAAATCAAATCTCTTGCGAGTCAGGGAAAGAAGCCCGCTGCGGTAATTCCAACCGAATTGTACGGTCAGCCGTGCGATTTAGATCGAATTGTTGAAATCTGCAAACCGTTTGAAATCCCGGTTGTCTGCGATAGTGCCGAATCGCTTGGCGCATCGTACAAGGGACGCTCAGTCGGAAGATCTGCTCGAGCAGCAACCTTCTCGTTTAACGGAAATAAGATCTTGACGACATCGGGGGGCGGGATGATCGCCAGTGATGATCTCGAGCTCGTAAAACAGTGTCAATACTTCGCAACTCAAGCTCGTCAGCCAGTGTTGCACTACGATCATCACGAGGTTGGCTACAACTATAGAATGAGCAACATCCTTGCAGCAATCGGAATTGGACAGCTGGAGGTGCTCTCAGAACGTGTCGACCGTCGACGCGCGATCAGCACGCTGTACGGGGAGCTGTTACAACCGATTGACGAGATCAAGATGATGCCCGAAGCTCACTACGGACAGTCAAACAAATGGCTTACCGTTATTACCATTGACCAACATTCGTCGGTTCGTCCTACTGATGTCATTTCAGCGTTACAAGAGGAAAACATTGAATCTCGTCCTGTATGGAACCCGCTTCACACGCATAAGGCATTTGCGGATTGCCGCTGCGTAGGTGGTGAAGTCGCTGAATCTCTGTTTGAGTCGGGTGTCTGCCTGCCCAGCGGATCTTCGATGACAGACGACGATGTGCATCGAGTAGCCCAAGTCATCAACACAGTGTTTAGAAAGTAGAACCTGTATCTATGGCCGTTGCCTCCACACCCTCCAAAGCTGCCTGCGACAACGCGTCTTCCAGCCCTGCCATTATTATTGGTGCTGGTAGAAGCGGAACGAACATGCTGCGCGATCTATTGGTATCCCTGCCCTACTTTAGCACATGGCCTTGTGACGAAATCAACTACATTTGGCGCTACGGCAACCGAAGTTTTGAGACCGATGAATTTACGCGCCAAATGGCCAACCATCGATCGGTCAAGTATATCCGTGACCAATTTGAATCTCAGCGAAAGAAGGAACCCGACAAAACTTTGGTTGAGAAAACATGTGCCAACTCGTTGCGTTGCGGATTTCTACACGAAATTTTCCCTAATGCAAGATTCGTTCACATCATTCGCGACGGGCGCGATGTCGCCGCCTCAGCAGCACTAAGATGGAATGCAAGTTTGGACATTGGGTATCTCTTAAAGAAGGCTAGGTTTGTTCCTAAATCAGACTTGCTTTATTACGCTTCGAGCTATTTAAAAGCTCGCATCCACAAATTGACCTCCGGTAAATCACGCTTGTCAACTTGGGGGCCAAAATTTGAAGGCATGCAAGAAGTGTTTGCAAACCACAGCCTACCTATAGCGTGCGCCATCCAATGGCAACGCTGTGTTGATGCTGCTCAAGAACAACTTAGCGATGTGCCGAGCCATCAAGTCCTGACGATCCGCTACGAAGCGTTTACGCAAAATCCTGCAATTGAATTTGAAAAGGTCTGTCAATTTCTCGGAAGTCAGCCAACTAAAGAGACAGTTGAAGAAGTGGTTAAGTCCGTTTCCAGCCGAAGCGTTGGAAAATGGAAGAAGCAATTAAGTGCTGAAGAGATCGAGGAAATAGAGCGATTGGTCGGGGATCAACTAAAGCGTCTGGGATATGGGGATTAGTTTTGCTAACGACGCGGCAAAGAATACTCAAACGGCTTTTCGACATCGGTGTTTCCTTTTTGGGATTATCGCTGACGTGGCCCATCATTTTAGTTGGCTGGCTAGCCGCGTCGATCAGCACACGCGCCAACGGCCTGTTTGTGCAAAAACGGGTGGGGCAACATGGAAAGTTATTCAATGTTTACAAATTGCGTTCCATGCGAGACATTGCAGGGGTTACTACTACGGTGACCTCTGATAACGACATGCGGGTAACATGCGTCGGTCGAGTTTTAAGAAAGTTGAAGATTGACGAACTGCCACAACTTTTCAACGTCCTAATTGGACAGATGAGCCTTGTAGGTCCGCGGCCTGACGTGCCGGGATACGCCGACAAACTTAAGGGCGACGACCAAATTGTCCTGTCAGTAAAACCCGGTGTGACGGGGCCCGCGACCATCGCGTTTCGACACGAGGAGGAAATCCTTGCCGGGGTCGACGATCCAGAGACTTACAACATTGAAGTCATTTGGCCAGAGAAAGTCAGACTCAATCGCGAGTACGTGCAAAACTACACGTTCGGTAAAGACCTAAAATACCTTTTTCAAACCGTTTTGAGTATCTGACGTGAAATTGCTGCTCGTTCATCGCTATATCAAGCCTGACACGCCAGGCTACGCTCACATGCTGTACATCATCGGCAAACATCTTGCCGATGAAGGCCATGACGTCACCATTTTTTCGTCTCAGCCCGGATACAACGATGCCTATGACGGCCCTAAACTTCCCCGTCGTGAGAACGTCGATGGAATGACCGTCATCCGCACGGCGCTACTCAAGGAAAAGAAAAACAACGCGATTGTCCGCTCAATCAATTTTTTGATTTTTGGAATCAGCCTGTTTTTTCATGCGGTCGTTCGTAAAATCCCATACGACACCATGACGGTTACGACGTTCCCTCCCGGAATAATGGCAACAGTGGCACGTGCGATCGGCCTATTCCGCAAAACGAATTACATCTATCACTGCATGGACTTGTATCCAGAGCTCGCCTCGGCAAGCGGCATCCTCAAACGAAAATGGCTTGCCAAGTTTTCCTTGATGCTGGACAAACGAAATTGCCGTAAAGCAAAAGCCGTAGTCGTCTTATCCGAGGACATGAAAAAGACGCTTTCCGATCGGGCGCTTGACACATCCAATGTTCACATCATCAACAACTTTATCATCGACAGCTTTGACGGAGACGTCGAAGCTTGTGGATTGCCCGAGACGATAAGAAATCGCGACAAAAAATTCCGGGTCCTCTTTGCGGGCAACATTGGACGTTTTCAGAGTCTCGATACTGTCGTTGCCGCAGCCCTAGAGCTCGCGCAGAACGGCGACAGCGAAATGAAACGGAACATAGAATTTTGGTTTGTCGGATCAGGAATTATGGTCGATCAATTGCGGCAGCAAGCCGGTGACGAGCTGAACAAGAGTATTTTCTTTCACCCCTATCTGCCAATCGACCAAGTCATGGGAGTCATTGCGGAATCAAACCTTGGAATTGTCTCCCTGTTAAAAGGAGTTATTCAAAGCGCCTATCCGAGTAAGACGATGACCTACCTTGAGGCTGGTTGCCGGTTGTTGACGCTGGTCGAAGCTGAATCAGAGCTTGCAAGGCTTGTTGAAAAAGAAAACATCGGGGCTGTCTGCGATGAAATATCAGCCGAAAAACTAGCCCAGATAATCACCAAAGAATACCGACTGCGTGAAACCCAAGGGGATAATCGCGACAGGATTCGAAAGGCTGGCCGACGTAATTTTGGACAACCAACCATACTTCAAAAGTGGACGAAACTGTTGGCTTCTTGAGTGGATTCAAAATGCGACAAACCAAGAAAAACTGACTTTCCCAACACATCATTGAGATCGATTAGGTCCAAATCGAAAATCTTGCGGGTCAAACGCTCCCGTAACATTGGTCGCCTTTACTATCACCATACTTACAACTAAATTACGAATCCTACTCAGACCGCAAAGTCGCACTATTCAAGCAGGTCCAGCCACCACAATTTTCAAAATTGGATGCTCAACTTCGACGCAGTAAAACGATTACACAAGAAGAAACAGCCTCCGAGTAGACCATAGCGTTCAAATTAAAGACCTGAGTCTAGCCTGCCTCGATTATCTCCAATTCACAATTCTGCCGCACAAATTATTATGGCCACCACTTCCAATCCGAAAAGTAAAACAGTCCTTATCACCGGAGGTACGGGTTCCTTTGGCAAGACCATGGTCAAGCACTTACTGGACCAGGGCTATGGCCAGATCCGCATCTTCAGTCGCGACGAATGGAAGCAAGAGGACATGCGGGTACGAATGGCAGAACCTCGGTTGAAGTTTTACATTGGTGACGTTCGTAGTCGCGCCAGTGTCGATGCTGCAATGGACGGCGTTGATCTTGTTTTTCATGCAGCGGCACTGAAACAAGTTCCATCCTGCGAATTTTTTCCGATGCAGGCCGTTGAAACAAACATCATTGGTAGCAACAACGTTATTGAATCAGCCGTCGCTCATGGAGTTGACTGTGTAGTAGTGCTGGGCACCGACAAGGCGGTTTATCCTGTTAACGCGATGGGGATGACTAAAGCAGTCATGGAAAAAGTCGCGCAATCAATCGCGCGTCGAATGGGCGATGGGCACACACGCATCTGTTCGGTGCGATACGGAAACGTAATGTATTCACGCGGAAGTGTGATCCCGTTGTTTGTAAGGCAAATCCGTGAAGGCAAGCCGATCACCACGACGGAAAATAGTATGTCTCGTTTCATGCTGCCGTTGCGCGACAGCGTCGCGTTGGTGGAATTCGCTTTTCAGAACGCGCGTCAAGGCGACATCTTCATCAAAAAAGCAGCCGCTTGTACGATCGGGCAATTGGCTCAGGCGATGAAAGAACTGTTCAAATCTGACTCTGAAATTAAGATGATTGGAATTCGTCACGGTGAGAAAATGTTCGAAGCTTTGGCGTCCGTAGCTGAAATGGCTCGCGCTGAAGACATGGGCGACTTCATGAGAATTCCGATGGACGAACGTGAATTGAACTACAAGCGTTTCTTCACTGAAGGCGATTCTGATGAGACCAAGTTCGAAGATTACGACTCCCACAACACGGATCAGTTGACCCTACAAGAGGTGAAGGACCTGTTGCTCTCACTACCAGAGATTCAGCAGGACCTCATTGATGCGGGGCTGTCCACCGACGGCTCGTAGAGATCACTGACCAGTCCAATGCGATCGTGGCGACGTTGGTCAGCGAATACGACACCTCAGCTCTTTATTCGAATGTTTTCGCGTTCGTTCTACCCTATACGCTTGCTCCATCATGAACACAACGGAAAACGCACCAAAGAAAACGATTCTCGTCACCGGTAGCGGTGGTATGATTGGTTGGCATCTGTCCGTCTTTCTCGATGCCCGTTCCGATAGCGTTAACTTAATACGTTGTGATCGAGCAGGGTTTAACGACGACGCCTTTCTGGCTGATGCCGTTTCGAAATCAGACGTCATCGTTCACCTCGCGGGCATGAACCGCGGCGACGAAGAAGAAATCGTGGCGGCAAACATTGGAATGGCCGATCGATTGATTGACTTTTGCCTAAAGTCTGATTCCAAACCACAAGTCATCTATAGCTCATCGACCCACGCTGAGGGCCCTACGCGGTACGGTTATTCCAAACGAACCGCGGGCGAACATTTTGAGGCATGGGCAGCAGATACAGGAGCCAATTTCTGCAATCTGGTTCTCCCACACGTCTTCGGCGAACATGGCAAGCCATTTTATAACTCGGTCGTATCGACGTTTGCTTCCCAAATCGTCAATGGCGAGTCGCCGACAGTCACGGGCGATGGCGATCTAAACCTACTGCACAGCCATGAAGTCTCGAAGATCATTTGGAAGAAGATTGAAACTGGCTTCAAGGGTACTTGTCGCCCTGAGGGCCAGCCGATCAAGGTCAGCCAACTCTTGGAAAGACTCCAAGCCCTGTGGTCGCGCTACCAAGGTGGTGTTATGCCCAATTTCGACGATCTCTTCGACGTCCGATTGTTCAATGTCATGCGATCCTATCAAGACCATGAGCAACGGCAAATCGACCTGACGCTGCACGAGGACGATCGTGGTGATCTATTCGAGGCCGTTCGTGCTGACGGCGGCGGCCAAGTATTTGTCTCCACAACCAAACCCAATATCACGCGTGGAAATCACTTTCATTTTAAGAAGGTTGAGCGATTTTTGGTCTTCTCGGGCAAAGCAAAAATTCGCTTACGGAAAGTGCTTACTGATGAGATTTTCACTTACGAGGTCAGTGGCGATCAACTTCAGGCGGTCGACATTCCAATTCTCCATACACATAACATCACCAACGTTGGTGACGAACCGTTGCTGACATTATTCTGGACCAACGAGCATTACGATCCTGCGGATTCAGATACTTTTTTCCTTCCTGTCGAACAGATCGAACCCAAACAAGCGTAGACGAACATGAGCGATAAACTAAAAGTCCTTACGATTCTTGGCACACGTCCGGAGATCATTCGTCTTTCCCGCACCATGGCGGCGCTGGATAAGTACACCGACCACCAGATTGCACACACAGGTCAAAATTACGATTACGAGCTGAATCAGATTTTCTTTGACGATCTGGAGATTCGAAAACCTGACCATTTCATGGGCGTTGATACTTCTTCGCTCGGGAACGTACTCGGTGGAACGCTGATCGAGAGCGAAAAAATTCTTCGTGCCGAAAAACCAGATGCGGTTGTCATTCTGGGAGACACCAACAGCGCTTTGGCCGGAATTATGGCACGGCGATTGAAGATTCCGCTGTACCATATGGAGGCAGGTAATCGTTGTTTCGACCTCAACGTTCCTGAAGAGACGAATCGTAGAATCATCGACCACATCAGCGATTTCAATCTGGTCTACACCGAACACGCACGACGCCACTTGCTTAGCGAGGGCATCTCGCATCGGCGTATCTACGTGACCGGTTCGCCAATGTGCGAGGTTTTGGACCATTACAAGGACAAAATCAATTCCTCCAAGGCGCTCGACGAACTCGGACTGACGAAACAAAAATACATGCTCGTTAGCATGCACCGTGAGGAGAACGTGGACTATGAACAGCCGTTGACCAATCTAGTGACGGCATTGCAGAATCTGGCTGCAAAATACGACATGCCAGTCATCGTCTCGACTCATCCGCGCACCCAGAAGCGTCTGGACATGTTTGGATTGAAACTAGAAGACGAACGTGTCAAGTTTCTTAAGCCGTTTGGTTTTTGCGACTACAATCGACTTCAAAAAGACGCGTTCTGCGTCATTTCCGATAGCGGAACGATCAGTGAAGAATCCTCAATGCTCAGTTTCCCAGCGGTCACCATCCGAAACGCCCTCGAACGTCCCGAAGCCATGGACACAGGAAGCATCACGATCACCGGAACGGATCCGCATCGAATTGCAGATTGCGTTGCCGCGGTGACTGACCAATTCTTCTCTGGCAACCACGCGCCTGTGCCGGTTGACTATCAGGTCACTAACACTTCGCAACGCGTTCTGCAACTCATTCTCGGCACCGCCAAACTGGCTCATCGCTGGCAAGGTATCGAGACCGTTTAAGCGAGAAGAGACTCCTAAACGTTTACCGGTTCCGCAGCAGAATTGTCGGCGTGGCAAACAATTCGATCCAGACTGCTGTTGGAGGAAACCCTCTCTGCTGGCGTGGCAGGTAT
The DNA here is from genome assembly GCA_938036435.1 of uncultured Pirellulaceae bacterium. Classification (GTDB taxonomy): domain Bacteria; phylum Planctomycetota; class Planctomycetia; order Pirellulales; family Pirellulaceae; genus Mariniblastus. The sequence continues at coordinate 33,294 of CALHPU010000130.1, forward strand.
CAAACGGTACACTAGCAGAACACTCCAAAAAGATAGAGCACACCAATAAAAACCGTAGCCCGTGTGAATCGGATTGAAGCCCTCCAGCAGAATGTCGATGCCAACCAATTGGTACATCCAGAACTCAAATCGCTTGAGAAATGCATCACGTGCGACAAAGCATACTGCCAACCACGCCAGCCAAAAACACACGCCAAAAAGAATGCACGATGAATAGGTCGCTCCAAGGCAGCTGTGGAAAAACCCCAAGTAAATCGCCAAAGTGACGCTGTAGATCGCCATCCACTGAAGGGAGAACTGGTTTCGTTTTGAGGTCTTCATCTTGCTTGACATTCGGCTCAACGGGTCACGGCCACTACGCTGGTAAAACCGTATGTTTGGCGAGAAATTCACGCAATTCTCTCAACAATCTTTCCGCGTGGTCTACTGGCTTTGGACGTCTGCCTAACGACCGTCTTACGTAGATCCTCTACCGTAACTAGCCGATTCTAAAGCGTCAAACCAGCCAAGTATCTCGCTTCTCAACCCTTGCGCGAATTATTTGATACTGTGCATCATGTATTTGATAATCGGAGAGATAAGAATGGCAAACAGCCCGATGACCACTGACACGATGGCGATCTGTGCAAACACTGCAGTGTAGTTCATCAAATTGATTGCCCCTGCGGATGCATCCGCTCCGACCGAACCGGTGATCATCTGCGCATAGTGAGCCAGACCACTGGCCGATTCTGTCCCAGTTGCTGCCGCACCTTCGCCTGCGTGCCCGCCGTCGCCTGAGGTGAGTTTAGCAATGATGCCCGCAATGTAGTGGGCAAACGAAGACGAAAGAAACCACACACCCATCATGAACGAAAC
>CALHPU010000131.1 GCA_938036435.1 uncultured Pirellulaceae bacterium
AACCAAGGTCCGGGGCAGGGCACCGTCACCATCAGGGATTTTGCCAATGAAGATTCTCAGGTCGAACGTTTGCGGTTGTTCGACAACCAAGGACTTCAGATCTCAGAAGTGGACCTGACATCGATCTTTGACGCAGCAACGACTCAGCCTCAACGGTTCGCCGTGACGGGAACACGTCTAGCTGATCCGACTAACCCCAACGGCGGCACCATCGGAATCGCGACGCCAGTCTAACATTTGACGGCGTGAAAAATCTAAGGCCAATCCAAGGTCGAACTCTCCTGAGTTCGACCTTTTTTCGTTGAGCCTTGGTTATGTTTCTAACACGTTAAACTTTGCCGCTAACGCAAGTTACATGGCATTTGCTGGCATTTTCAGCTGTGTTTGTTTCTCGTTCGCTGAGAATTGCTTTCCATGACGCTCTCTGGGGGTAAAATTACACGTCAGGTGTTCTCTGACGGCAGCTACCTAGACAGTTACCCGGAAATTCATGCCTCCTTCATCCGATTCCGATGCGACTAATGCCGATCCTGTCGGAAACGACAGCGCGGGCAATGCTGTACCGGAATTACCAGACTCGCAGCGCAAAAAAGACCGCGCTGATGCTCAATCTTTCGCCAGCGCGCAGAAAACCTCTCAAGACAATTCGGCACATGCGTCAGAGGCAGGCAACGCTAGTGACAAACCAGCGCACACATCTCTGATCTGTCTTTCTTTGGTTGCGCGGCATCACGGAATCGATGTCAGCGCTGAACGACTCATCCACGACTACTCACTTGAACACGAAGAAGCATCGCTTCGTCGGTTTCTGCGAATCGCTAAAGACACGGGACTGAAGACCCGACACACCCACCTCACTTGGAATCAACTCGAAAAACTTGGCGACGCCTTTCCGGTGATCGCTCGGCTGACCAACGGTAACTACGTCATCATCGTTGGCACTCGCCAAAAGGACGACAACGGCACGGTCGTCACACAAGCAGCAATCTTCGATCCACTTGCCGACAAACAGGGATTCATTTACCTAGACCGGAAAGACTTTGAAAACGCGTGGAAGGGTGAGGTCATCCTATCCAAACGCACCTTCAGCTTGCTGGACTCCAAACAGCCGTTCAGCCTGAAGTGGTTTATCCCTGAGATGTTCAAGCAGCGCACGGCATTTGTGGATGTGGCGATCGCGGCTCTTTTCATCCATCTGATTGCGCTGGTCGTGCCACTGTATTTCCAGATCGTGATCGACAAAGTTCTGGTCAACTACGCCATCCAAACGCTGCATGTTCTGACGGCGGGGATTGTGATCGCGTTGCTCTTCGACGCAATTCTCGGATACCTCCGCAGTTATCTACTGCTGCATGCGACCAGTAAGATCGACATCCGCGTGGCGACGCGCACTTTTGGGCATCTGTTAAAGCTGCCGATGAGTTTCTTCGAACATTCTACTGCTGGTGTGCTTACAAAGCACATGCAGCAAACCAATCAGATCCGCGAATTCCTAACGGGCAGCCTTTTCCTGACGCTTTTGGATTCGACGGCGTTGTTTATATTCCTGCCGATGCTGCTGTTCTACAGTGTGCCTTTGACCGTCGTCGTTCTTGGTTTTTCTCTCGCACTGGCGATCAACATTGCCGTGCTGCTTGGCCCGTACCGGCGCCGCTTGGAGGCGCTTTACAATGCCGAAGGCGAACGGCAATCGATGCTCGTGGAGACCATTCATGGCATCCAAACGGTAAAAGCGCTCTCGATGGAACCCGTTCAGCGCAAGAATTGGGACCAAAGTTCAGCCCAGGCCGTCGCGATGCACTTTCGCGTTGGAAAAATCTCCATCGCAGCGACCACGATATCCAAGCTTTTGGAGAAACTGCTCACCGTAGTCGTCGTTTTCTACGGAGCGTCTTTAGTACTGGGCAAGAACATGACCGTCGGCGAACTGGTCGCCTTCCAAATGATCTCCGGCCGTGTCACTGGCCCGCTGGTGCAGTTGGTCTCTTTGGTGCATTCCTATCAGCAATGTGCGCTCTCGGTGCGGATGCTTGGCACCGTCATGAACCGTGAAGCCGAGGCGGGCATTGGCCGGGGCCTACGACCGGCGATCGAAGGCAAAATGGAATTTGAAGGAGTCAGTTTCCACTACAATCCAACCAGTCCTCCGGCACTGGACGATGTTTCGTTCACCATTGGTGCCGGTAAAGTGGTCGGCTTCGTTGGTCGCAGTGGTTCGGGAAAAACCACTCTCACACGCATGATCCAAGGAATGCACCAACCACAAAGAGGGCTAGTGCGGATTGATAATTTAGACATGCGTGAATTAGACATCGCACACGTTCGTCAAAACATCGGCGTCGTACTGCAGGATAACTTTCTGTTTCGCGGTACGATACGAGAGAACATTGCGATGGCAAAGTCCAATTGCAGTTTCCAAGAGGTCATTTACGTGGCTCGGATGGCAGGCGCCGCCGAATTTATCGAACGGATGCCACAATCGTATGACACGTTGCTAGAAGAAAACGGAGCCAACCTTTCAGGTGGACAGAAGCAACGACTGGCAATCGCGCGGGCGTTGTTGAAAGATCCTCGGTTGCTCATTTTCGACGAAGCGACCAGCGCGCTTGATCCCGAAAGTGAAGCCATTATCCAAAGAAACCTAAAAGTGATTGCTAAAGGCCGGACGGTCATCCTAGTTTCTCACCGGCTATCAACCCTTGTAGACTGTGACCAGATCGTTGTTTTAGAACAAGGGAAGGTCGATAGTGTTGGCACGCACCATCAATTGCTGGACGTGTGCCAAGTTTATCAAGACTTGTGGTATCAGCAGATGGGGCGCGGATGAGCGAAACCGTAAAAGAACAACGGCTCCGGAAACGTACCGAAGCCCGTACCGAAGGAATCCGTCAGCGCGAATCCAACAACGCCTTGCTGAACGAATTCCAGCCAGACGCAGTCGAAATTGAACACCGCTCCGTTCCCGGAGGGGCGCGGTGGACGTTGTACACCGTCGTCGCCTTGATGATTGCCGCGGTCGCTTGGGCCAGCTGGGCCGAAGTGGATCGAATCGTAACGGCCCAAGGCAAGCTTATCACGACCCAGCCCGATGTTGTCATTCAAACCGTCGCCACGACTCCAATCCGCTCGATGGTAGCTCGTTTTGGCGATCAAGTGAACGCCGGCGACCTGCTGGCCACGCTAGACCCAACGTTCTCTGAAGCAGACCTGAAGCAACTTCGCTCCAAATCTTCTGGCTTGAAATGCAAGATTGCTAGGATGACGGCAGAAAAAGACGGCGAGGATTTCTCGATCGCTGGACACGAGAACGACCCGGACTGGCTGCTGCAACGGCAGGTGTTTGTTGAACGCAAGAACGAGTACGCGGCCAAGCTGAACGAGTTTGATGCAGATTCGGCAAAACTTACCATTCAACGCCAAAACAATCTTGTCGAGATTGATCAGAAAAAAGAGGCCTACGAGGATTACCGAGAATACGAAAAAACGATCGAACGTTTGGCCAAACGCGGTTCTAAATCCACCGAAGACATGCTCAGCCGCCGCCTGCAAACCAATCAAGCTAAAACGGATTACATCAATCTGAAAAGTCGCAGTCGGGAGTTGGTCCAAGAAGTCGACACATTAAAGGCGCGGCGCGACGTCTATGCGTCTCAATGGCGGGCGGAGATTGTCTCCGAGTTAGCCGCGGCGTCGCAGGAGTTAAATCAGACCGCTGAAGAGTTAAGTAAAGCCGTTCGGTCTAATGAGCTGGTGGAGCTAAAGGTCCCCGAGGACCTTCCCTTCAAGAAGTTTGTCGTCTTCGAAGTTGCCGACCGGTCAGTAGGATCAGTGCTCAGGCCGGGCGAGCCCCTTTTTCGCTTGGTGCCAATAGACGTTCCGCTAGAGGTGGAAGTTGAAATTGCCGGCCGCGACATCTCTAAGATCCGCGCTGCCTCAAAAGAACAAATCGACCAGGCGATGCGGGCACTTAGTTCTAAGCGCGAGCCTGAGCTTCCAGAAGGCAGCCGCGTCAGCATCAAACTGGCGTCGTTCCCTTTTCAGAAGCACGGCACGTTAGACGGCGTCGTCCGAACGATCAGCGAAGGCTCCTTCGAAAAGAACGCCGCCGGTGGGGCAGAAACAGGCGTGACGATGTACAAGGCGCGAATTCAGCTGGAGGATCCGGTGACGCTGGACGACGTTCCAGAAAATTTCCGCCTGATGCCCGGAATGATGACGACCGCCGAAATCAAGGTGGGCCGCCGCCGAGTCATTGAGTATTTCCTGTACCCGCTGCTGCGCTATCAGAGCGAAAGCATCCGGGAGCCTTAAACCAAAGGTAGCCTTAAGCAACAGGGATCTACCTGTAGAATTCAAGACCAAACGATAAACCGTGGAACAGAACATCGTCCGAATCGGTAACGTCAAATCCATTTAGCGTTGGAACTTGCTGGATCAGGTTGTCTGCTACCGAAGCGACGTTGCCGACAAAAATCAAGTTGTAACCAATTTGGAAACGAAGGTCAGTTCGAATCTGATAGTGTGCTAAGAAGTTCAGTTCCGCCGCGGTGGAAATCGTTGCTTGATTACTTTCTCTAGACAGTAGCGGCCCGTCTCCTAAGCCGTTTGTGGAATCAAAATCATTGAAGTTTGCATACACACCCCACGAGCCTTTGACTGACCCGGACCAACGAAAACCAATATCGTAGAACAGTTCTCCACCGAGATGTGCTCCGAACAGATTGTTTACCGCATCCAGAGAGGAGAAACTGTTGTCCTCAGGAAGAGTTCCTGTTGAAAGAATTCGATAGCTGTCATCGAACCTGATGAACTTGAGTCCAGCGAAAGTCTTGACCACGTCCCAGCCAAAATTTGTTCGATTAAACTCAACCGAATAAAGTTCGGACTGTTTTGATTGCTGTTGGAAATCTTCACTCAGAAACGGACTATTGGCAATAGTCAGCTCCTCTTCGACATCCGACAGTAGGAATACGCCAATTTCACGTCCAGCGATGGAATCAGATTTTCTTCCGAATAATAATCGGAGACCGCCACCAGAATCAAATTCATTTAGGGATCCGACTGCCGGCCCGGTGATATCTCCATCCGCACGTGTGAACAGCAGTGCTTCTGCATGCAAGTAGCACCGAGACGCGCTGATAAGACCAAAGGTACCAAAGTCCTCAATCGCAGGTCCGTCAGAGTAACCAGCTCCCGGACCACATGATGGACAAACTCCATCAGTCATCCCTGTTCCACAAGATGCACACGGGCCATCGTTGCCAACGACCGGGGTACAAGTAGCACAGCCCGCTTCCTCGAAGACCGGCTGCTCGGAAATAGTTGGCCCTGCAGAGAAATAACCCGGCGCGTCTACGCTCTCAGGTGACTGTACAACCACTGACTGAGGTGCTGATTCAGGATAGGTGCGTGAGCTACTTCCCCCAGAATATACTGGCGTACCCGTTTCAAGGGGCAACGGAGAGGCTGAAGATTCAATCGGCGGCAAAGGTGTCCGTGAACTGCTTCCTTGTGGATAGTAAGCCACCGTTTGGCCGGCCGCCGTAGTTGGACTAGCTTGGACAGCGGGCGCAATGGCGGAAACTCCATCTGATTGGTTCAAAAGTCGAGCCCCCGACTTGATGATCGGAGGTGTCCCTTGCCGTCGAACCACTCCGACATTTTGACTCACTCTTCGAGAAGAATTTCTGATTACCGGAGGCACGCGGTAGTTTGCAGGCATGCCGGCGTCTGGCAGTCGCGCACCGGGCTTATTGCTCAAGGACACCCCCTGCGCGGCAGTATCAACTTGCGTTGAAGCCTCTGACACCGGAGGCGACATGGTTAGCTTTTTTATCTTTGGCATCGTCAGAGGTTTTAGCTCAGAAAGCAGCTTCCTCTCACTTTTAACAATCAGTGGTGGTGCCTCTGCCTCACCAGTTTTTTCACCGGATAGCAAACCGGATCCCACAGGGGAGTTTTGGTAGCTTTGCAAAGCAAACGACTCTCCAGCCATTCCCAAGCACAAGAGGGATGCGGCGGTCGCGATTAGTTTCAGATTTCGTTTCATGGCCAGAAGACACAAAAAAGTCATGTTTTGGGGATACAAACCTACCCAATCCATGTTTCGACCAAAGAGCGTGGGGACTTTTGCGGATTCTGTTGATTTTCGCATATATGACGATCTTCGCCGTAATACCGGTTCTGCCCAAAATACCACCGAAGCTCATCCGGCTCTTGCGGAGATCATCGAACGAACAAGGCCGTCAAGGAAGCCCGTTGGCTGTTCGAGCTTCTGGGCCTTTGGAGAGAAACTCGGATTTTGGGACTCGCGCTGGAGTGACAGCAGTTGTTGGTCTATACTTAGGATTCGAGAGAGCGCGGGTTCGGTAGCGGAACCTACCCAAGAAAAATGACGACCCAGCAGCGAGTGCGGATAAGCTGGCTGCTTCTGTTGTGCCGTAGTCCAAAATGACTATGTCGTGGCGAAATTGGTCAATCAGTCTTACCTTAGAATTTTAAGGCACTATGGATTTTCTTCTGTTTCAATTAAAGAGGATCGCGGGAGTGATGATCAGCATCGTCACTGCCCCCGGAGACTTGCTGGGCATCTTCTGGGACGGATCCGGTCGCAGCAACAATCTGGTGCTGGGGTTGCCGTCAGTGATCATTGGGACCATTGGTTTCTTGGCGGTGTTTCTGATGCAATGGGGCGGCACCGGCGCGATGATAAAAAAATATTCCGATCGGGTGCAGAGCAACACCAATCGCGAGGAGCTATTGGAGGTCGATCTCAGACAAGCCTTGATCAGTCAGCTATCGCTAGCCGGCGGAGGCGCAGCTGACGCGGCGAAGGTTCAAAAGCTTCGCGCGGAAGACCCGCGCACAGAAGAGATCAGGGAGCTCGGCGATGAATCCATCATTTACCTCAACAAGCTAGTCGATCTAGAGCCAGAGAACAAAAATCATTTGTATCAACTGGCGATCCGATACTTCAAGCGCGGTGATTCTGCAAACAAAAGTCGTGCTATCGAGATTCTCAAGCAGATCGCTCCATTAGACCAACCTGGTCTTCCGGCGGCTCATCTGCAACTGGCGCAGCGTTTAGAGAGGTTGCCAGCCAATTCGCTAATGGAGAAACGCAACAATATTGAAACGGCCCTCGAGCACATTAAGCAGTGCTTAACTCGCGACGCCAAGAACATCGAAGCGCTCAAAGTCAAAGCGCGGCTGTTGCAATACAAAGGTTCGAACACAGAATCTCGTGAGGTGTTTGAACAACTCTTTGAAGAAAACCCGGTATACTTTTCACCGCTGCTACAGCTGAGTGCATCGGACTCCGAGCGCGCCACGATTCTTGATAGCGCGGCCAATCGCTACCTAGCGGAACTTCGTGAAAAGGACGTCCGAAAGGACACGATCAAATGGGTGCGTGCGTGGGAAGGAGTCAGTTCTGTTCTGATTCAGAAGAAGGACTTTTCACGTTTGAAAGAATTGCTGGAGAAGGATCTTAAGCAATACAGCCAAGCGGACGAAACGGCAGGCAGAGTGCCTTTTCTCAAGGGCCATCTTTGCCGAACGTATCTTAGCTGGGCAAATCACGAAGTTGGTAACCCTCTCCTGAGCCTCGAGCTGAACTATTCAGAAGAAGATCAGCGTCGGCTGCTGAATTTTTACTCCAAGGCGTACTCCTACAATGAGAAAAATCAAGCTTTGCTGCAGTGCCTCGCGAAGCTTGCCGGTTCGAAGTACCCGCAGATCGTCAAAGCGGCGGCCGAGATCTATGACCCATCGGCAACGAATAATTTGCCGCCGGGCGTTCTAAATCAAATCGCCATGGAAGCACTCAACAGGGGTAACTATCGGGAAGCACAAAAGTATTACGAGCGTGCCAAGGCGATCAGCCCCAACAATCCAGGGATCCTTAACAACTTGGCGTACGCCTACTTACAAGCCGACAATGATGAGAACCAATTGACTGAAGATGAGCGAATTTCAAATGCAAGTCGAGCTCACAGGCTGGTTGAACAAGCCATTCGTTTGCTGCCCGGCGGGCTGAGGAACGCCTCTCAAATGTCGATGTATCGTCACACGATGGGAACTGCTTTGATGCAATTAGGCAACTTCCCCGGTGCGGCAGCTCAATTCGAACTGGCACTCCTTGCGCGACCCAACGAAGAGGAATTGATACAATCGGTCATCGACTGCTACCAACAATATGATCTTGATGCCAGCCCATACCAAAGGCAACTCGAAAACGTTCGCAAAGAAAAACAAGACACATCGCCGAACTAAAACTCCTCAGTTCAACCGTTGGCCAATTGCTGGCTTCCGGTTGTGAAATCCACTATTCCACGTCACACTTTTTCCGTTTTGCCCGCAAAGGGCGCGAAGTAAACCATGGCACGGCGCAAACGCAATCGAGACGACTTCGAAACCCAAAAGACATTTCTCCAAGTTCTGTTGACACCAGTAACGGCGGTACGGGAGTGGTTCGCCGACGCGCTTGGTGGCGACGATTCATTGAAGACCAGTGAATCGGGGTTTAATCCGATTGTCTCGGTGGTGACATTCCCTTTTCGATTTCTGTTTGCCATCGCCGTGTTCATGGTCCAAGCTTGGTCCACCTCACGCGTGGGTCGCGCATTCGTGTTGGGATTGCCGTCAGTGGCAACGATCGCTGGATGCCTGCTTATTTTGTGGGTTTCAACTCGCTACTTCAACGCCGTTACGCTCGGACGTACACTCGGTTATTACTCCTTACACGCCAACAATCCAGACGCTCCACCAGAAAATGCGTTGATGTTTGCCAAGAAGTTTGTGGGTTTGAAACCAGAGGACCCCAAAGGCCTCTTTCGACTTGGCCTCGCTCTGGAAAACAACGATGACCTGCCAGCTGCCGTAAAAATCATGCGCATGCTCGCCCCTCCTGAACCACCTCAGGGCGAACCGGCGCCTCCGACGTCAAAGAATTTGCTAGACGAAGAAAAAGATAAAATTGGCGATTTCCTTCCCGCCCACCTGTGGCTGTCCAACTACTATCAAAGACAGCTTGCGGAAGAAGGGTTCACCCCAGAAGCAGACTTACTTGCCGGAAAACATCTGTCTCGAGCGGCCAAAAATGATGCTGAAAACAGAGAACTGGCGATCAGTCAGGCATCACTTTATCGACTACGGGCTGAACGAGTCAAAGATCAACCACTTCAGTACCTCGCAGAATTAAGGAATCTAGAATCCTCGTTGACTGCTGCCGTTAAACCGCCGCTTCAAACAATTCTCCAAGTATCACAAATTCCTAAGCTGATTCAAACGAAACGCGAACTGGCTGAACTCGACGGAAACGTAAATTTTGAACAGGCCAAAAAACAGTTTGAAAGGCTGTTCGATGATCTGCTTGAATTGGGCCGAAAAACGCCAGAGGACGTTAGATTGAGCATCATCAGCCATGTCGTAAGCGGCTACGTCAACTTGAAAGAGTACGACAAAGCAGTAGCAATCATCTCTCAATCGCTTCAGTCTTTTGATGACGTAGCGATCAAGCAACAGCTGGTCAACAATGCAGGATTCGTCTTTCTGCAGAACGCAGAGAACAATAGCGACCTCGACGATGAAGCGCAGTACAAGCTTCGGCTAAGCTCAATCTGTGCCTGCCTGAATTCTTCGATCAAGGAAAGACGTGCGTACGAGATGCTAATCGGCATTATTCGACATAATCAAATTCACCCTGAGAAATTCGAATGGCTTCAGGACACGATGCTGGAGACTCCCAAATTACCCGTCAACCACATCTTGATCGGTTGCCACTTGATCCACGTCGGAATCAAAAATGATGACCAAGACATGGTAAGACAGGGAACCAGCCATTGGAAAATCGCGTATAAAATTGATCCACAGACTCAATTAATGCTCAGCAACATCATTGAGATTGGACTCTTTTCCCAATCAGTCCCCCTTGAAAGCATCGATGAAATGATTCAGCAAGCGATTGCCATGTTCCCGGACAAGAGCCTCCTGCATCAGTCCGCCGGATTGTTATCGATGAGTCGCGACGACCTCGAAAAAGCGATCGCCAGTTTGGAGATTGCTGCTGAAACACACCGTTTCCCTGTGATCGCACACTCCCTTTTAAAACACTGTCACGAGCTGGCCGGCAACTCATTCAAAGCACTTAACCATAACAAAAGTGCTGAAGAGTTATTCTCTGGTCTGGCTCCCGAACAACAAGAACGTATTCGAAAGCACATCAGAGATCTGATCGCAAAAACTTCCGGATAAAACAAGTCTACAATCCACCAATTGCTTACAGACTGGCTCCAAGGTGGGTTGGCTGGCGAACCTCCTGCTTTATCAGTTTATTCGGAGATTCCCGAGTCTGGCTGACGGTCAATCGCGGCCTTTGGTCGCAAAGGTTGCCCCCAAGCAGAACCTTACAGCAATACTTGGGTTAAATAGAACGTATTAAATTCCAAACAACTAAATCGATTTCGCAGTTCCCGATTGGGACCAAGACAGTATCAGCCGAAGATTAAATCAGCCCCAGACCTCTTTATCTGGCAAAGTTTCGATAAGATTCGAGCCCCCTGAGACAATTTGTCTGATTCCTTAGAGTACTTTTTGCGGTTTTACCTGAAACTATACTAGGGTTCGATGCGGTAATTATATTTGAGGACTCTCCATTGCAACTGTCACGATTCCATCTTTTCCTAGCTCTTGCCGCGATACTCGTGCTTCGGGTCACCGTTGGATACCACTTCTTCAAAGAAGGCACCAACAAACTCAAGTATGGTTTTGATGCATCTGGATTTTTGTCTTCTGCAAAAGGGCCATTTGCTGACCAGTTCAAATCAATGTTGGACGATCACGACGGCAAGAAACGACTAGGCGTTACCGTTGATCAATCTACCGATGGAATGGGATCGATCACCGTCAGCCCAGAACTAACGTTAGCATTATGGAAAGATTTCCGTGACCGAGCCGCCGGTCAGTACCGCTTCGGGGATCCTGAACTGGTCGAGCAACTGAAAAAGCAACGTGCCGAAATGGCCGAGGATATAAAAGAAGCGCGGGTCGCAGGCAAAGAAGACGAAGCGATTGAGTTAGAACAAAAACGTAGACTTGCCGAAGAAAAAATCATCAAAATTCGTTCCCAACTCCCCCGCTCCGAAGAGATCTTAAGCGACGCTACGAAAGAGTTAGAGGATTGGCTTTCACAAAACGAAGCTGAAATTGTCGCTCACTACGGAACCGAAGACCGCGAAATGGGGTTTGATCGCGACGGGGAAAACAGAGCTGATGCTGCCCTCTACGTTGATTCATTGCGCTACCAAGTAGACACCATCACTAGCGACCGCAAAAAGAAACTCTACGGATGGTACGCCAGCATCGACAATATCTGGGACGCCTACGAGGGGCAGATCAACGCACTTGCCACCGAAGACCAGATCAAAGCCGCTGGCAGCGCGGCTCCCGTGGTCGCTGCCCGACAGTTTGACCAACCTTTGAGCCCACTGAAGATCATCAATCATGTGATCCCTTGGTTTGACACCATTGTCGGTGCCCTGTTAATTCTGGGCCTGTTCACACGCTGTGCCTCACTAGCGGCTGCCGCTTTCCTGCTGTCGGTTATTTTGACCCAACCACCGTGGATCCCCGGTACTACACCGACTTATTTGTACGCGATCGAACTGGCCGCATTGTTGGTTTTATTCGCGACGTGTGCCGGTCGAATTGCCGGGCTGGATTTCTTTTTTGCCGCCTCTTCCAAAAACAAGAACAACCGAGCGGCTCAGCCCAATGCTGAAACAGTGCAACCCGCATCTGCTTAAAAAAGCCAAACGAAACAAAACGCCAACTTACAACGATTGCATCACCAAAGGAAAATCCAATGAACACGCTCACTCCTGAAGAACGAGCCAACGGATCCGAGAACTATTACTCGGCAATGACCTCTTACAACAAAGCTTTTTCACGGCGCCAGTTCTTAGGCGGAGCGGCCGCTGCGGGGCTAGCTGCCTCGGCCGGTGCCGGGGCGATGTACTTCGGTTACCAAAAACCCACCGAACCGATCCGTGTCTGTGTTATCGGCACCGGTGACGAAGGCAACGTCCTGATGTCGGCAATCAATCCCGACTACGTTACCGTAACTTCGATTTGTGATATTCGTCCATCAAGCATTCATCGCGCCTTTCATGGCGACTGGTCTTCTCCCAATGCCAAAAAAGTCCGCCGCGGGCTAATGGATGTTTATGGTTGGAAGACCGAATCAGAGGCTTTGGAGAATGTAAAAATCTACCAAGATTGGAAAGAGGCCGTTCAAGACAAGAACATCGACGCGGTCATCATTGCCACGCCGTTGTTTTTGCATGCACCTATCGCCGTGGCCGCAATGCAAAACGGCAAACACGTCCTCTGCGAAAAACTGATGGCGCACAACGTGGCTCAGTGCAAATTGATGACCCGAGTTGCTGAAGAGACCAAGAGCTTTATGTCGATCGGGCATCAACGCCACTACAGCGTGCTGTACGACAACGCGGTTAATCTGATTCGCTGGGGACTGCTTGGCGAACTGCACCACATCCGCGCCCAATGGCACCGCAATAACCTACCCGGCAAGGACTCTTGGGCGATTCCAATCCCCGGTGGTGAGATGACTGCCGACGGAAAACAAGTCGACAAGATCATGGGGCAGTTGAACAAGCTACAAGCCGCGTATAACTCAACCGGCATTTCCGCCGCAGATCGCTTGGACCTTCAGCGTAAGATTGCTCAATGGACACAGATGGACGCTGACAAATCCGTCGATGCGGCCGCCCATGGCTATATCGAACGCAACGATGTCTATAGCGGTGATGGGCGTACCCGATCAGCACTCGAAGAACTGATCCGCTGGCGTTTGTGGGATCGAACCGGTGGCGGACTGATGGCCGAATTGGGAAGTCATCAGCTTGACGCGGCAAGCATCTTTATCTCGGCGTTAGCCAAAGAGAAGGGCAAACATGTCCACCCCTTGACCGTGCACGCAACCGGTGGCCGTCACATCTTCCCGCGCGATCGCGATGCGGCTGATCACGTCTATTGCACATTTGAGTTTCCCGGTCAGGGCTACGACTACGACTTCAATGTCGGCTACAAAGACGTAATTAATGCCTACGGCGACGGCTACAAGACCCCTATTCCTTCCTACGAAGAAGCTGACAACAAGAAAGTCGTTGTGACTTATTCGTCCATCAATGGCAATGGCTTCGGTGGATACGGCGAGGTCGTCATGGGCACCAAGGGGACTTTGGTGCTAGACAAAGAAAAAGACGTTCTGCTGTATTCCAACAGCGGACCAGCATGGAAGGCAGGCGTAAAGAAGAAGGGCAAGGTTGCTGTACTCGACACAACAACCAGCACTGATGCAGCCCCTGCCAAGGCTGCTCAATCTGGCCCCGTCAGCCGTGGATATAAGGAAGAGATTGAACACTGGGCATGGTGTATCAGCACCGGCGATCTTGGCAACCAGCCACGTTGCAACGGGCCGGTTGCACTGGCTGATGCAACCATCGCTTTGACCGCGCGTCAGGCGATCAAGAACTCCCAGAAGCCGGGGGGGCACGGATTTATTCAGTTCGAGCACGATTGGTTTGATTATAAAACCGATGCTGTTCCCGAGGCCACTGGGGCAGAGGCAACGAAAGCCATGTGGGCCGAAGAAAAGAGAAAACTAGGACTGGCGTAAGCTGCCGACAGTTTGCACGACGCAATGACTTACTGTTTTTTCGCGCGTCATTTCTCGTTTGGGCAATGACGCGTGTTGCTTCGTGCAGTAAGCTTGTTCAATCTGCATTCGCCTGCCCTGTCCTCGTCCCGCCCGATGCCCGTAACCGTTTCATCACCAAGTCGCCTGCACTTCGGGCTCTTCTCGGTCGGTCAGATGGCCGGGCGCGAGTTTGGTGGCATTGGGTTGATGGTTCAATCGCCGCGCACAACGATCACGCTCGAACCTTCGGATCGATTCAATTTGCTAGACCAATCTGCCGATGCGGCTGGCTGCGACAGAGAGTCCGCCGCACGCCAAGCAGTCCAAAAATGGCTGCATCATTTCGGCGACCTGCTACCGCGCCCCCTTTCATCGGCAACTCCGTTAGAAGATCTCCCGGTCCACATTTCTATCGTCCAGGCATGCCCACGTCACAACGGATTGGGCTCCGGCACGCAACTGGCCATTACAGTCGCGCTGGCTCTCGAGCATCATTTTGCCCTGCCGTCAGCCAAACCTCACGAAATGGCGATCGCGACCGGCAGGGCAGGGCGTTCGGCGATCGGCACATTTGGCTGTTTTGAAGGTGGATTCCTCGTCGATCGAGGAAAGACGCCATTAGAGAACGTGGCCCCAATCGATCTGAGAATTGATTTCCCCGAACATTGGCCCATCGCTCTTGTCTATCCTGAAGCAACGCCCGAGATGCAACCGGCCACTGCTGCGGGGCTGCATGGTATTGAAGAAATCGACGCGTTCAAAAAAATTGCTCCCACGACAAAATCCGAACTCAGTGAGATGCGATCTTTGGTCAAAAACCAAATCGTCCCCTCTCTAGTCGAGGAGAATTATCAGGGATTTGGCAATGCATTACAAACTTTCGGACGTCGTAGCGGCGACTATTTTAAGTCTGTTCAAGGCGGAACGTTTGCCAGCGGTCACATTGAAGCGATCGTTGAACTGATCGATCGATCCGGAGTTCCGGCAGTTGGACAAACCTCATGGGGACCTTGCGTTTTTGTAATCGCCCCCAACATGGAACAACTAAAACATTGCACTGATGCCATTTCAAAAGAATTCGGTCCCTGTGTAAAAATCGAATACACTCGCGCCGACAATCGCGGCGCAACAATCTCAAGAAATTGAACTGAAAACCAAAAACCGAAAACCGAAAACCAAACCATGAAACTAGGTGTCAACATTGATCACGTCGCGACCGTCCGTCAGGCTCGGCGCACAACCGAACCCGATCCCGTCTGGGCCGCTGCGGCTGCAGAGCTTGGTGGAGCCGATCAGATCACTGTCCACTTACGCGAGGACCGACGCCACATTCAAGATCGCGATATTGAATTGCTAAAACGCACCGTCAATGTCAAACTTAATCTCGAATGCGCGTGCGTGGACGAAATGTTAGCGATAGCGTGTGAACTCAAGCCCGATCAGGTTTGTTTGGTTCCCGAGAAACGTGAGGAGGTTACCACCGAAGGTGGCCTGGACGTCATCGCCAACCGCAATCGCGTCTCCGATGCTGTTTCCAAACTTCACGAAGCAGGAATTTTCGTAAGTCTGTTCATCGATCCGGCAGAAGACCAAATCGCTTTGGCAAAAGAACTGTCCGCAGAAGCGGTGGAGCTTCATACCGGCAGTTACGCTGACGCGCCGACCGACGCGCTTCGAACTGAACAGCTTAAGATACTCAAATCGGCCAGCGCGTTTACCAAAACTTCGGGGTTGCATCTGCACGCCGGCCATGGATTGACCTACAGCAACGTTCTCCCAATCGCCGCGATCGACGGCATGGAGGAACTCAATATCGGGCACAGCATCATCGCTAGGTCAATGTTTGTCGGGATGCAAACCGCCGTCGAGCAAATGAAGGCGCTTTGCATTCAAGGAGCCAAAGGCTAATGCCCCCCACGCCGGGCGGACCGGTCCTTTCAGAGAAACTTTAACGACCGGTTCACGTTTCTACGCTTTACAAAAGCCGAATATTGTCAGGTTTTCGGTTTCCCAATTTCCAACACTGGAATTTCTCACAGCATTTCGTAAGCTTTAAGCAGTCAAAAGTAAATTTTAGGAGTCTTCAATGGCACGTCGTGGTTCTCAATTCGCTGGTCTCTCTGTCGCAATCGTCACTCCGTTTGTCGATGGCAAACTATGCGTCGATACACTGAAACAGCAGATTGAATTCCAAATCGAGGCCGGTACGACCTGTATCGTTCCCTGTGGCACGACAGGTGAATCTCCAACACTCTCTCACCCGGAACACGAACGAGTAATTTCAGAGACCATCCAGATCTCTGCCGGGCGCATCAAAGTGATGGCTGGCACCGGATCCAACAGCACCAACGAAGCGATCAGCTTGACCGAGTGGGCCGCCAAAGAAGGTGCGGATGCTTCTTTGCAAGTCGCGCCCTATTACAACAAGCCGACTCAAGAGGGTTTCTTCCAGCACTATCGCGCCATTAGCGAAGCGGTCGACATCCCACACTGCATCTACAACATCCCCGGCCGATCAGGCAAGAACATCGAACCGGACACGATTGCTCGCATTGCTGATGAGTGCCAAAACATGGTGATGGTCAAAGAAGCGACCGGATCTCTCGACCAAGCATCGCAAATCCTTTCGATCACCGATCTAACTGTGCTTAGCGGTGACGATAGCCTGACGCTGCCGTTGATGGCCGTCGGAGCCGAGGGCGTTGTGTCGGTTGTTGGCAACATCGTTCCACATGACGTTATCGAATTAGTTCACACGTTCAACGGTGGCGACATTGCCAAAGCACAGAAGCTTCACCTGAAACTGTTTCCGCTTTGTCGGGATCTTCTGAGCATTGCCACCAACCCGATCCCTGTCAAAGCGGCTATGGCTGAACTAGGACGGGATACTGGCGATCTGCGTTTGCCGATGACGCCGCTGGATCAGGAACAGTTGGCGTTCCTGCGCCAGACTTTAGAAACTTACGGAATCGCACCAGTCACTGTGTGATCGCCGAAGCGGTACCGTTTTTTCGCAGCATCATCTCCCCCTTCGACTTGAACTGGCATGACCAATCATCGCCAATCTAGCCGAATCCCCATCGCAGCAGCCCTATTCGCAATTCTTGCGGCAGTGCTGCTTTTTTGTGCGCATCTCGACCAGCGCTCAATTGCTGCCCGCACGTTTCTATTGGGCCTAAGTGCATCTGGGTTGGCATTTCCATTATCGCTACTAACGGCGTGGGCGATTCGTGAATCCACTTTCGTCGGCCGCTGGCTATTTCGCGCCTGCGTTTGCCTTGCGGTGATTCCCGTCTATCTCAATGTTGGCTACCAAGATGCCGCGATAGGAAAACTTGGTTGGCTGACGTCCAATGGTAACCAAGTTTTAACACCACTGCTTTCTGGTTGGTCGGCCGCCGTCTGGGCGCATGCCACGTCTTTACTTCCGCAATTCACACTATTGATTTTGTTCAGCTTGGGCAGCCAACGGACCTTCGAAGAACAAGGGCTCATGGAAGCTTCTGCTTGGCAGGTGTTTTATCACATTACACTTCGGCAGCTTTTACCGCTGGCGTTGTTGAGTGCGATCTGGGGAATCGTTATCTGCTCCCGTGAGATTGCCGTTACAGATCTTTATCAGATTGGGACGATGGCCGAGCAGCTTTATCTGGGCTACGCATTGAATCAGCCCGGTGGCACCGCCGGCAACTGGACGGCCGATCAATTGGCCCAAGCCGGCAACGTTGGCTGGCCAATCTCATTGAGCATATTTTTCGCATTGACATCTGTCGCGACCTTGGCAGTTGGTATGTTCAACCGACAGATTCAAGAAAACAGAGATTTATCGACCACCGGTGCGCCAACACAGTCGCCGACCAAAAATAATTCAACGCCCGCGATGGCAGTGGCCGTTCTGCTCTTGTTGCTTTTGGTTGCGATCCCGCTGTTCAACGTCGTCTATCGAGTTGGTCTCGCGGTCGAAACGACCGATCAAGGGCCGTCTCTTGTCTGGCAAATGACCAACGCTCTTTCAGCGATTTCCAAAACTGCGATAGATCACAAGGACGCATTTTACTGGTCATCCATCATCGCCCTGACAAGTTCAAGTCTTTTGTTGCTGAGTGCTTTTGGATGCTGTTGGCTCGCGCGACAGCGGAGGGGTTTTGCCATGCTATTGATTCTGGTCTGGGTGACGTTGTGTGGATGCTCTGGACCGGCTATCGGCATCACCATCTCAAAGTGCTTCGCCGCATCGAATTTTTGGCCAGTCATCTGGTTTTACGATCAAACGATCCTCCCTGCGGTATTGGCAAATTTATTTTTTGTGTGGCCGATCGCCGTCATCGGTGCTTGGGTGGTCGTCTGTCGGGTTCCCAAAGATCAACTTGATCACGCCAAAATGGAAAACGCAGGGGCTCTCAGCCGCGCTGTCGAGTTCGGCATACGACAAAATGCACGCACTTTTTTTGGGCTATGGATTTTATTGGGAGTAATTAGTTTTGGCGAACTTTCGGCGACCCAGATGGTGACTCCACCGGGAATAGAAACTGTGCCTCAAGTCACCTTAGGAAAGCTTCATGCTGGCGTCGATGAGGCGACTGCTGCATTAACCATCCTGACAACAGGTTTAATTGTTGCAATTGCATGGCTTGGCTGGATAATTACAGGGATTACTTCGTCGAGGCATCAATCGGTGCAGCCACTCAACCTTCTCAATCGACAACAGTCATAAACACTCAGAACTTCTGCACCACAAACCATTGATGCATCTACGACTCTTCCTTGCCTTGACGCTAATCTGTGCGCTAACCTTTGCTGGCCTATCTCAAGCTTTATATCCGGGTGAAGTTCAAGCCGACCGAATTCGGCTGATCGCAAGCCCTGAATCGGAAGTGACTGGTGAAATTCTTGTTGAAGCACAGGACGGCGGCGTTCTGTTTCTCCGCAATGACGGTCAATTGATGATCCTCCAACCCAGCGAAATTGCTGACAAGGCCAAAGAGGATGATACTCCGCCGCCCATTTCTGAGAAAGAATTATCGCGGCAGCTTTTGGAGGAGCTTCCCGAGGGATTCAAAATTCACTCAACCGATCATTACCTCGTCGCCTACGAAACAGAACGCGCCTACGCGAAGTGGATTGGAAACCTCTACGAGGGCAAACTCAAAAAATCCTTCAAACGCTTTTGGAAGAACCGCAAGTTTCGCATTAAGGCTCAGGAACCAGACTTTCCGCTGGTGGCGATCATCTTCGCCAACAAGGTATCTTTCACCGCTTGGATGCAGCGCGAATTGGGGCAACCACCAGGTGATACGTTGGCCTACTACAACATCATGACCAATCGTGTCGCCATGTACGATCTGGCTGCCGGCCGCGGAAACGGCGTCAGCCAAAATCGCGACTTCGACGCTATCCTGCGTGACCCGCGAAGCATTCCGATGGTCACGACCATCATCCACGAAGGCACTCACCAATTGATGTTCAACACGGGCTTGCAAACGCGATTGGCCGACACGCCATACTGGTTAAATGAAGGCATCGCAATGTTTTTCGAGACTCCCGACCTCATGAAAAAACAAGGCTGGCGTGGTCCCGGCAAAACTAATCACGAACGATTAGGACGCATGCTACAATTTGCCAAAAAGCGTCCGACAAATTCGCTGCAGACATTGATTGAAACCGACAAACGCCTACAGGCTGGCGGACTCGAATCGGCCAATGCTTATGCTGAATCGTGGGCCATGATTCATTTCCTGATCAATCGGAAACCTGAGAGGTTTACCGAATACCTCAAACATCTATCGGAAAAGAAACGCGATGTGGTCGTCGACCCCAACTTCATCAACACCAGAGCCAAGAAAAGAATTAGTGACTTCAAAAAGTTTTTTGGAGAAGACCTTTCGAAGCTAGACGCCGAGTTCCTTGATTACGTAAAGACATTAAAATAGAGTTAAAGTTTCCCTTTGCTCCATTTCGCATCACTTCCCCTTCCGGCTTGATCCTTCATGTCTAAACCCCTCGGCATTTACTACCCGGAATACTTGCAACTGGACAAGATTCTCGATGCTCAGTCGCTCGAAAGCGGCAAGCAAGGTGATCCCGCCCACGATGAGATGCTGTTTATCATTACTCATCAAACGTACGAATTGTGGTTTAAGCAAATCGTGTATGAGCTTGATGCCGTGATCGATGTTTTTGACGATCCAATTATCGAAGACAAAAAGATGGGGCGGGTTCTTCATCTACTGGCCCGCATCAAAACCATCCAACGCGTTCTTGTTCAGCAAATCGACATCATCGAAACGATCACGCCGCATGACTTCCTTGAGTTCCGTGACCTATTGATTCCGGCGTCTGGTTTCCAAAGCACAATGTTCAAGGAAATTGAAATCAAGCTGGGAATCAAACGCCAACATCGAATCTCGGCGGACTGTGAGTTTTTCAAATCGCGATTGAAAAAAGAAGATCTACAATCGCTCGATACGCTCGAGGCCAAGGAAACACTGCATGACTTGACCGATCGCTGGCTGACCGAGATGCCGTTCCTACGCTACAAAGATTTCGATTTCTGGAAGAGCTACCAGAATTCGGTCGACCAGATGCTGGACAAAGAGCAGGCCATTATTGAAGCGAATGTAACGCTGACCGATCGCGAGAAACAATTTCAAGTCAACGATTTGACCATGACGCGAGCCAAGTTCGAATCGATTTTTGACGAAGAAAAGTATGCCCAGCTACGACTAGAGGGACAGTTTCGTTTTTCTCACCAAGGTTTCTTGGGGGCTTTATTTGTCAATCTGTATCGTGACGAACCGATGATCTACACCGGTTTTCGATTCCTGACATTACTGACCGAGATTGATGAACTGCTGACCAATTGGCGACAGCGTCACGCCGTTATGGTGCAACGCATGCTGGGCACCAAGTTAGGCACCGGCGGTTCATCCGGCCACGACTACCTAACGGCAACCACGCAGAACAACCGCGCGTTTCCGGACCTGTTTAACATCGCGACCTTTCTGATCCCGCGCAACGAACTTCCAAAATTGCCCGACGAACTTGCCCGCGCTCTGGGCTACTTCTTCCGAGGCGAAAAAGATCGGCTCAAAGAACTAGAGTTATAGCGCTACACGACGGTCGCTTTTCCCTCTACTACAAAGCAATGAAAAAGGGTGACATTCGTCGCATGGGCGTTGCGATCGCCGATCAAATTGAGGGCCCCTACTTGTTCCTACTAGAACCACTTACCAGCAACAAGACAACCTTCGAGGATGATTACGCATTGAGTGAAAACGGAAAAGTGTTTCTCTTGACAACACACAACCGCCAAGGCGCTGACTATCTTTAGGAATCAGACAACGGCGTTCTTTTCGCGATCCCATCATAGGATTCGACAAGATGGATCGGTATCTGAACACAAACCCCATTCCCAAGACAAGCGTGTTTCGAGGCAAGAAGTTTGAACGTCCGCAAGTTCTTGTGCAAGACGGTCATCCGAGCCATCTCTATGTTTCGGCGGGTGCCAATGTCAACGGCCGCAAAGGAACCCATTGCTGTGTCCTTCGCGTCAAACGGCCAAAATCTGCTGGCTCGAATTTGAAGCGATAGGTCGGCACCAACCAACAAACGTAGAATTTCGATCCAAGATCAAATTCACCGCACCAGACGCGACGGAGATGATTTGGTTGGGTCTTCTAGCAAAAGATAAAGCGCATTGTCGGTAAATTCGGCATCGCGGGTGAGCCCGAAATGATCGTCGAACATGAATCGGACATCGCGGTATTGAACGGGCGACTGTACGGTAGGTGCCCATTCACCGGCGACTCTCTGGTCGGCCAAAGTTGACTTGCGTGTCACCGTACGATCCCCCGGAGCTTCGGTGCGCGTCGTCAACGTGCGATTCTCGAGATTCGAATTCAACGTTTCCACTGTAGGGATTGCGTCACCAGCAAACAAATGAAACGTCGTGCCTGAGGGAGGAGCTGCCGGCACGTTCAGCAGGTCATGGAATCGTTTAGCTCTTGCCAGACATTCAGCAACATGCGCCTTAGCCATAGCTCGTCTCTCTTTCGGCGTGGCAACCTCTGGCAATAGTTGTTGCAAAACACTGTCCTGACTGGGATTGAGCATTCCCCAACCGCGACGATCCCACGTTTCGACATCATAGTGGTCGAGTGCCTTACCAGTGTTTTCATCAAACACTGCCGGCTCAGGTCCGTTGGGGAGGAGCTGATAGATCGATGGAAGCGTCGCCACCATCCCGCTGGGAATCGCATCGAGTAAGACTGAAAACGAAACGCCCTCGTGTGTCAAAACCAATGATTTTGCGGAACCGTTATTCGGGGGACCAATCATGATGACTCGGTCGACATGTTCTGCACCCGACCAATTCAGATCTGGTGATTGCCCCTCAACGGCTGAACCAGCATTTCCGTATCTGAGATAATAACGAGCCACTAGGCTGCCCATCGAATGCGCGACGATATCGAATTTGACCGGTTGGTCAATTCCGTAGCGCTTTTTGCGTTCTGCTCGAATATAGCGATGCTTTTCAAGTAGAAAATCATGAAGTCGCCGCGCATTATCCGCATTGTCGCGACGCCAGTCAAAAGGAAATTGAAAACAGGTAAAATGGGCATCGCCGTAATCAATCGCCCCCGAGAGCCCCAGTTCTTCATCGCGATAACCGCCCACACCCAGCATTTGCAAAATATTGAGGTAAGCCTGCTGGCTGAGAGATAAACCTGCAATCTCAATGGTTAATGAATCCAAAACACCTGTCGCAATGATACTCTCATCGAAATCGCTTAAATCTGTCCCGTCAATTGGACAGCACAGTAGCCTAACATCGTCTTCGTTGTCTGGATCAATCGATTTGTTACTAAAGACTCCCCAAACAATACGCCCCTCAGGTGTTTCGAGTCTCGACCCCATCATTCCCGGTATGACGATCACTGGATTTCGAAGATTATTCTCCAGCGTTACGCTCGGTTGGTAAATCACCTCAAGTTCGGGCATCGACTTCTTCATCATTTGCCCCGGTAGCCAAGCATCGATCCATGGACGCGCGAAGTATCCAAGTATCGCAAAAATGATCAGGAGCAGCAGAAGTTTTTTCTTTGTCATCGCCGATTTAATTTAGAAGTTACTGGCAAGTGAATTGGGATCATACCAAAGATTCTAACTTCCTGCGAACCGACTCCTCCATGCCTTGGTTCTTTCATCCAAACCGTAATTGCTTGACCTTCCTTTAGAGCCACTTTCTAAATACGACTCTTCACCATCGCTTCGGCCTGCTCCCAATCCACGCTATCGATCGATTGGATACCGTCAGCCAGTCGGTTAAGGATCGTTCTTTGGATCTCACCTTTTTCGAGAGCTTCCGAGTAGGGCATGTCATGAAACATCACCATGGAATAGCGTGGGATGAATAGCTCGGGTAGTCGCCGCTCCAATTCGAAACCGATTGCTTTTTTCAGACTATACTTTGGATCGGTGACCGTTGACCGCATCGTCGTGTAATTCTCAATCGCCATCTGAGCAATCGCGTCAGCATCCGGCTTGCGATGTTTGCTAAACTGCACATTGACTGCTGCCCAATCCTCATTGTGTGTATCCAACAACCCGTCCAGCACGACACAATCTTCAAAAGCACAGTTCATACCTTGGCCATGAAACGGCACGATGGCGTGGGCTGCATCCCCCAGCAGCAGGCATTTGTCCTCAAGGTGCCACGGTTGACACCGCACTGTCCCTAATCGCCCGGTTGGATTGCAAAAAAAGTCATCCACCAAATCGGGCATCAATGCTCGGGCTGTTGGAAAAGTCTTTTCAAAAAACGCTTCGACGCTTACCTTGTCGGCCAAGCTCTCAAAACTTGGCGTTCCCATTTTTGGCAAAAACAGAGTAACGGTGAAACTTCCATCAAGGTTCGGCAGCGAGATCAACATGAACTCACCGCGTGGCCAGATATGCAGTGCCTCTTTTTCCAACTGCCACGTGCCTGCCTCACCTGAGGGAATCTCCAACTCCTTGTAGTCATGATCGAGAAAATCACTGATAGAGATCCCGCCGGTCTTTTCCATTAGAGCACGCCGCACTTTCGAGCCGGCACCATCGCAACCGATCAACAATTCGAACGACCTATCCTGACTCTCGCCTGACCCAACATCTTCCAGCGTCAATCGTGACGCGTCAAAATCGATGGAAGTGCATTTTTGCTCGAAGACTACGTTCACATCAGGTGCCTCAACCGCCCGAGTCACCAGTAAACGATTCAGGTCGCGACGCGACACTGAGTAGATCACTTCTTCAGCGCGTTGGCCGTAGGGGGAAAATTCCTTGTCCCCGTTTTCAAAATGCAGCATTCGGCCCTTCATCGGAATCAACAGAGGCGCAACGTCTTCCATGATCCCGACTACCTTCAGCGCATCGATGCCGCGTCGTGACAGCGCTAGGTTGATCGAGCGTCCCGAGTCTTCAGCATTCTCACTTGTTTGCCGTCGGCGTTCCAACAAGTCAACCTTGTAACCGCGCTGGCCAAGCCGCAGCCCTAACAACGACCCCGTCAATCCAGCTCCAACAATCGTGATTTGCTTTTTATCTACTGCCATTTTTGACGTTTGTCTCAGTAAGTGAATTTTCCAACCCGGCGCGTGAATTTTACGTTCTATTTGACCAAACGCACGTTAATCTGAAATCGCGGAGCGTTTCAGTACAAGCCCGATGCCCAAGCGAGGAATCTGGAAATCCTCGGAAGCATCCGCTCGCTTGCGCTTTTTGAAGTTGCACATTTGAAATCGAATCTCATTTTCTATTTGACCAAACGCACGTTAATCTGAAATCGCGAAGCGTTTCAGTACAAGCCCGACGCGCAAGCGAGGAATCCGGAGATCCTCGGAAGTATCCGCTCGCTTGCGCTTCGGGCTAGTATTGGTGCAACTTCAAAACTTACGCGTCGAGTTAGTGTTGAACAACAGATTCGCCAAAGCCCGAATCTAAAGCAATCTTGCGAGTCGATCAACAAACTGCCAAACGTCTTCGAACGTATTGTACAACGGCACAGGCGCCGCTCGAATCACATTCGGCTCTCGCCAATCAGTTCGCACACCACTTTCCTCGAGCGCGTGATAAACGGCTTTCCCATCACCGCCTGCAATCTCCAGCGACAACTGACAACCGCGTTCACTTTCTTCTAACGGAGTGATGATGTTTACCTTTTCTCCCAATCGATCCTTAAGCAACTCGGCAAACAATCCGGTCAGCTTCAATGACTTCTTTCTCAGAGGCCCCATTGCTCCGGCCGTCCGGAACACTTCCATCGAGGCGCGTACCGCAGCCATCGCTAGAATCGGCGGATTACTTAGCTGCCAACCCTCTGCCGTTGGGATCGGACGAAATTGATCCTTCATTTCAAAGCGTGTCGCCTTATCCTGCCCCCACCAGCCAGCCAACCGCGCCAATTCAGAATTCTGAGCATGACGTTCGTGAATGAAACAGCCCGCCACTGAACCGGGACCCGCGTTGAGATATTTATAAGTGCACCAGACGGCAAAATCGACGTCCCAATCATGAAGGGCAAGCTCAACATTGCCGACGGCATGAGCCAAGTCTAGCCCAACCACAATACCATGCTCACGCGCCGCTGCTGTAATTTCTTTCATCGCCAAAACCTGCCCCGTGTAATACTGAACACCCGGCAGAACCACCATCGCCAGCGAGTCGGCGTGCTTGCGAATCGTGTCGCAAACGTGTGCGGCAGAAAACAGTTCGCCGGCGTCTGGCTCCAACATAATTCGATGTTCTTCCGGATCCAGTCCCGACATTTGCAAACGCGATGACACCGCATAGCTGTCCGATGGAAATGCGTGACGCTCAATCATGATCTTGGTCCGTTGCTTCTCGGGCCTGAAGAAACTGGCCATCATTAGATGCAGGTTAACGGTAAGACCGTTCATCACAACCACCTCATGAGCGCGAGCACCTACCAGTTTCGCCATATCCTCGGCAACAAATTCATGATAGGGCATCCAAGGAAAATCGCCTTCGAAATGCCCGCGCACACCTAGCTTCCGCCACTGCTCTAATTCTTGCTGCACATAGTCATCGGTAATCTTTGGCATCAGCCCAAGTGAGTTTCCAACAAAATAGATCTCCGGGTTCTGAGAATCGCCCGGCATGCAGAACTGATCGCGCATCAACGAAAGCGGATCAGCTGCGTCCAGCTTTTTAGCGGCTTCAAGTGTCAACGCGCGATCCATAGGCACAGTCATTGGCTATTCCGTTTCCACGCGTGAGACAATCGTCCCGTCGGCCACTTTAGTTTGGATAACATCGCCGTTTTCTACCTGACTAACCGACCGCACGACCGCACCACTGGACTCAGTCGTCAGGCTGTAACCTCTTTTGAGAATCCCCAACGGACTAACCAGTTCTAGCTTCTCGGCCAGCTGAGCAACCTCCCGACGATATGAGTCGACCAAACGCTGCATCTGCACGTGCAGACGTTGCTCGGCGTCGTCGACTTGCATTGCACGCCTTTCGATCGGCTCTAGCGGATGCGTTAAACGGCGATGATCAGAAAACCGATCCAACAGTAGCTGCGCGGTTTCAATTTTTGCGGCAACTGCTCCCCGCATCCGACTTTTGACATTGGCAAGCTGCTTGCCGAATACGGCTCGATCCGGCACCAGTCGTTCGGCGGCTTCGCTGGGAGTCAACGCCCTCACGTCGGCGACTAAATCGCACAGGGTCACATCAATCTCGTGGCCCACACCAGAGATGACTGGGATTTTACTGGCGAAGATGGCACGACAGACAGCTTCGTCATTGAAACTCCATAGATCTTCTATACTGCCGCCACCGCGCGTGACAACAATCACATCGATTTCACTTTGTTTGGCCTGCAATAAATTTACCGCCGCGGCGACCTCTGCGGCAGAACCCTCGCCTTGTACTCGAACAGGCACCACAAGCACGTTGGTCAGCGGCCACCGCCGGGTCAACACTTGTTGAAAGTCGCGAATCGCGGCACCGGTGGGGCTAGTAATTACCGCAATGTTTTTCGGATAACGCGGCAACATTTTTTTAGCCGCCGGATCGAACAGTCCCTCGCGCGAGAGCTTTTCTTTCAGTTGCTGAAATGCCAACTGCAACGCCCCAACGCCTACGGGCTGGAGCTTCTTGACGATCAATTGATAGTTGCCGCGCTGAGCATACAGATCGATGTAACCGCCGCAAATGACTTTCTGCCCTTCGGTCAATTCAAACGGTAGTCGATTTGCTTCGGTGCGCCAAAGAATCGAATTCAGCTGAGCCGATTTATCCTTGAGTGTGAAATACACGTGGCCCGATGCAGGCCGAGACAACCCGGAAACTTCGCCCTCCACCCAAACCGAGGAAAACATTTTGTTCAGCGAGTAGCGAATCGCTTCGGTGAGTACCGAAACGGAAACGGGTTTTTCCGGTGAAGATGACATACAATCAGTTTAACAAGATCTGACAATGTCGGCACCCGGCCTTGTTACAACTTAGAGAACTCATGCACCCACACCGGAAAGGCAGTGTCCCACTCCATCCCCGGATGCATTCGTAGAATCAGAGTTTTGTACTCTTCCAAATTTGGATAGCCTTCCCTGAGAGCATCCTCCTCGGTCATGGCTCCCAAGTCCTCCTGCCGAAGATCCGACACCACGAATGACACGCCCTCAACCTCAAACGTCTCGCCGGGGTACGCGTAGACGCCAGCGCGGCGTTGCTGCGTCTTTGTGCCATCAACCGCGGCCGCGACCAATTTCGGATGCGTCAGCAAGCGATCGATCGAACATGTCTTCTCTGGAAACTCTGGCATCACAATTCTCTGACCGAAACCGATGAACTTCGCCAGCTCTATTCGCCAGCTCTTTTCAAAAGATTGTACAGTCTTCTCAATCGGCGCGGGCGCAGAATGGGTTCTGGAGGCTGGACATTAACGTGGGGCAAGAAAACAGAATCCCATGTATATCGATCGGCAGCCAGATTCACCTCAACCCGGTCAGGGTGAACGATCTCTTCTAGCTCATGCGCCGGCAGTCCGGCCAAGACAGATTCTGGATCGGTCGTATGCGTCGCGTCTTCGCCAAATCCAATATTAGAAACTAGATTGCGTTCCGGTAGAACGCTCAAACCATTGTTAGCCCAGAGAGCGTACATCCACGGAAAATCCCAAGTGTCGATTTGACCGGCATGCTGAGCGTCAAGCGTGCGCGACCAATGGTTGTATTCAATGGGATCGGTTATCAGATTTTTCAACTGTTGGCATTGCCGCAGCTCCGGCCACGAACTGACATCAACATCAAATGCCTCCCACGCACTCTTCCAAGTCGCCCATCCCCAAATATGGGTCCAGCGCGAGAAATAATAACTGTTGGAGGAGGTCGGTTGCGGCTGAAAATTGTTGCCGCTGATCATCATCACTCGCTGGTCATCACGATAGCGATCCAACAAGTTTTGGCAGTAACCATAAAAAGAACGACTTGGCAAACAGTCGTCTTCAAGAACAATCAGCTCTTCGGTGTGACCGAATGCCCAATCAATCGCTGAGGAGATGGCATGCTTACAGCCGAGATTTTTTTTAGGGAAGCGCGTACGAACCTCACAGGGCCAGTCCACTCGCTCCAAAATTGAACGAACGGCTGATACATTGGCCGCGTCGTTTTGGTGACCCAAGCGTGGTCCGTCACTACTGATAAAAAGCGTCTTGGGTTGTTGATCACGAATCGATGCAAAAACTTGCTTCGTCAGATTAGGACGATTGAAGTTGCAAAACAAAATCGGCGTGTCGAGAGGGTTGGGCATTAAGGGGTGATAGCCTATCTAGGAAGACTGTGCAAGATTGAAGTGCAAACTCTGAAGCAGAGCTCCTGAGGTATCTTAGCGCGAGGTGAGTCAAGGCGACGTTCTTCGTCGCCGAACCACCAAATAAAATAGTGGGTCTGTCTTTCGCTGGCGCCGAGAACCGGCGACCCAATCCACTTGACCTAACAAGCTGCTAGCGATTTGGTTGTATATCGGCTCACGTTAATGCCACCGGTTGCCGTTTACCAACTTTAGCCAATCTGGTACCTAAACCAAAGATTTCCGAAAAAAATCATTGGCGGCACAATGAAGCTTCTAACGAGACCATTCAAAAAACTTCGATCTATTTCGGCAACGAGTAAGCCTGCGCCAGTAGTGGCGCTTGCAGATCGGCTGCCAGATTCAACCGAATCACAGCGCGGAATCATCGCCGCTGTTAGTGATTCTACCATGACCTCACCGGAGCGCATTTTGGCGTTCTGTGATGCTGTCGAATACGTTTCAAAACACAACATTCCCGGCGACGTTGTTGAGTGTGGCGTCTGGAAAGGCGGCAGCATGGCCGCGGCGGCGTTGACGTTGATGAATGTACGTCAAACCAGCCGCAAGCTTTGGTTGTACGACACTTACGACGGCATGTCGGTTCCTTCAGCAAACGATGTTGATCTACGAGGCCAACGCGCTGATAAACTGCTTGCCAATGATCAGGCCGGCAATGCGGAAGCTCGTGACAGTATCTGGTGCCGCTGCTCACTGGAGACTGTTAAACAAACGATGGCAAAAACGGGATACCCTAAATCAAACATTCACTACATCGAGGGTAAGGTTGAAGACACGCTGCCGGTGGTGGCGCCGGATCAGATCTCGATCCTTCGACTGGACACAGATTGGTACGAGTCAACGCTTTGCGAGTTAGAAATCTTGTTTCCAAAACTTTCCGTTGGTGGAGTCCTCATTATCGATGACTATGGCCACTGGCAAGGCTGCCGCAAAGCGGTTGATGAATACTTCTCAAAGCACAACATCAAAATGTTCCTGCAACGAATCGACTATACGGGTCGAGTCGGCATCAAAATCGAATAGCAACTTGGTGATCGACAGAATCTTCTAAAAGACCTTAAAACAAACCAAACCCTTGACAGACTCAACTAACAACCAGAAAGATGCACCGCGTTTGCTGAACGTTGGTTGTGGTGAGCGTTTTCACCGCGCATGGACGAACATCGATCTTGAGTCTATCGATCCGTCGGTTCAGCAATGCGACATCACCAAAGGATTACCATTTGCAGACCAGCAATACGACGCCGTTTATCACTCACACGTTTTGGAACATCTAGATCCGACCGACGGGGATCGGCTGTTGGAAGACTGCTATCGTGTTCTTAAGCCCGGTGGCGTCCTGCGGATCGTCATTCCAAACCTAGAGCAGATCGCAACGCTTTACTTGGAAAACCATCGCCAAGCATGGGGTGGCGACGAAACGGCAGCGACCAACTACGATTGGATCAAGCTGGAGTTACTGGACCAGCTGGTCAGAAACCACTCCGGCGGGAGAATGGGCCAATACATGGCTGGCGACCAATGCAGCAATTCGGAGTTCGTGCAATCGCGGGTAGGAGACGAATTCGCTCGCTGTCAACCCAATCACCAAAGACAAATAGTCAAAGAGAAACCGAAGGCGACAGAAAGACTCAAAGATTCTATCACTCATGCCAAATCGAATTTTACTCGATGGGTTATTCGGCGTTTGATGGGCAAGGAAGCATTGCGGGCTTTCGAGGAAGGTTTGTTCCGTAGCCAAGGGGAGATTCATCGCTGGATGTATGACCGCCACTCTCTTAGAACACTTTGCGATGCTTGCGGATTCGTGGATTTCAAGGTTCAAACTGCCACCGGCAGCTACATTGACGGCTACGAGTCCTTCCAACTAGATGCTCGCAACGGTAAAGTTCGCAAGCCCGATTCTCTGTTCGTTGAATGTCGACGCCCCGGCAATGCAATCCAGCAACGCAACGCGGCTTGAAGTAGGGCGTAAAAAACTCTCATGAGAATCGCGTTCCTATCTCCATACGCCACTGTCGCCCCGCACTTTGAGACCGAACTGGAATTGGCGCAACAGCATTTAGACGCCGGCGACGAGGTCATCACATTTTTCTGTTCGGGCCAACTGGCCAACTGTGATTTCAATATCCAACGATCGCAAACACGCTGCCACGAGTGTCTTGGTCGCCGCAAAATGGGCTGGGAACTGGTCACACCTCACCCCTCACCGCGGCAAATGCAACAACTGGTCCAGCTGACTCCAACGGTGGACGAACTTGAACTGGATTTCGAAGACGTCGCCTCCTTAATCGCCTACCGAATCGACGATTTCGAAATCGGCTACGCCAGCCTCTCGTCGCTGGTCTCAATCGTGCGTGATCCTGAACCAGACCTGATCGAGAACCGAACGCTGCTCAACCGATTTCTGACCTCGGCGTGGCAAAGTTATCACAACACGTTGCAGTTCCTCGAGGCCAATCAAGTCGACAGAGTCTATACGTTCAACGGGCGATTCGCGGCGATGCGAGGGGTCCTAAGGGCATGTCAGCGCATGGGCGTCAATTGCTTTTTACACGAACGAGGATGCAATAAAGCTCACTATGAAGTTTTCCAAAATCACCTGCCGCACGATATCGAGGCAATCCATCACGCGATCGAGCGTCTGTGGAACGCAGCAGATCCTCGGACGCGTGAAGCCATCGGACAGCAGTGGTTTGTTGACCGAGTCAACCGAGTTGAAACGGCTTGGAAATCGTTCACCACCGCTCAAGAACATGGTAGGCTACCGGCAAATTTTGATCCGGCAATCAAGAACATCGCCATCTTCTGTTCGTCCGACGATGAATTTGTGGCGATCGGTGACAAATGGCAGAATGCTATGTATCCCAATCAGGTGACAGCAATTGCGCAGATCGCCAGCTCCATGCTTGAACATCAACCCAAAACGCGGCTATACCTGCGCGTCCATCCGAACCTGACCGATGTCGACAACCAGCGTAAGCGCGACATGCTGAATTTAAGATTCCCCAACCTAACGATCATCGCCCCTGATGCTGCATGCGACACGTATCAGTTGCTCAGGTCGTGCGTCACGACGGTTTCGTTTGGATCAAGCGTCGGAATCGAGGCGGTTTATTGGGATCGGCCCTCGGTTTTGCTGGGACCATGCCTCTACCAGAACCTACCCGGTCCGGTGCGATCAACCAGCCATCAGCAGACCGTTGAACTGCTGTCGTCAAATATGACAGTGTCAGATGATAAATCAGGAGCTTTGCGATACGGGCATTGGTTTCAAACACGCGGTTACCCACACAAGTACTACACGGCCGAGACACTGTTTGAGGGAAAATTCAAAGACCAAGTCGTTTATGCCAGACCGCCTAGGCGAAACATGCTGCAAAAGATCAGGGATCGAATCATACGAGTGCCCCGATGATTTTGTTGATCAGTTTCTTTTTTATTTACCAGCTTTGCTCCTTTGCATTAGCCAATCTCTTCATGGTCCGTCAATGTTGAGTTGACATGTAGTGCGATTCGCCAGAGACGCTAAACGCTGAAAGATTTTTGGCGAAATCAAAGACGCGCATTAAATCATTTCACCTCAGACGAACCACCGGCGCTCTATCGCAATTCAATTTTCAGTTAGGCTGTTTTCGCAAAGATAGTCGTAGCGCAGGTATTCACCCTGCCAAATCTAAGTCGTAGGTAGTTTGAAAACCTGCCCCACGAGCATACAAGCGTGACCTAGCCACGATCATTATCGCAGCCGCTTCCAGATACCTCACGAAAGTCAAAACAACCGAGACTACCGAAACTACCGCCAGCCGCATGGCCAGCTTGAGCAAAGTAGCTCTCTGTCACGCTAGCATTTCTCGCCGATAGTATTTGTTGAGAGAAAACCACTAGCGGTCTTTCAGAGCTGAG
Organism: uncultured Pirellulaceae bacterium; assembly: GCA_938036435.1. Classification (GTDB taxonomy): domain Bacteria; phylum Planctomycetota; class Planctomycetia; order Pirellulales; family Pirellulaceae; genus Mariniblastus. The sequence goes on from CALHPU010000131.1 coordinate 32,504, forward strand.
TTGACATGTAGTGGGATTCGCCAGAATTCCTAATCCGCCAAGGATTTCTGGCGAAATCCACTACGCTTAACTGATCATTTCAGCTTTGACCAACCACTAGTCGGCGCGAATAGGCAGCGCGACTAAGCAGCACGACTAAGCAGCACGACTTAGGTTTGTATTGAAAACAGAGTTGTGAGCCGCAAGGCGCTCATGGATTACGGGACAGAGCCTAGCCCTCCTCGTTGCCTCTGATTCGTATTGTCCCACAATGCCTCAACCGGTAAATTACCGAACGAGACTCTGCTCGGAGTGTGGAGGCAAAATTTGGAATCAAAGGAAACATGGATGTTGCCTTACGGAAAACAGACAATCGACGCCGAAGATATCGAGGCCGTGCTCTCAGCGCTCAGCAGCAGCATGCTGACCACTGGCCCCGCCGTCTCACAATTCGAAGCGCGTCTAGCCGAAGCAACACGCTCCACTTCCGCCGTCGCCCTCAGCAGTGGCACCGCTGCTCTGCATGCTGCGTTCGCCGCGATCGGCATCTCTGAAGGCGACGAAGTCATCGTGCCGGCTATCACATTTGTTGCCACATCCAATGCTGTTATCTACTGCGGTGGAACACCTGTTTTCGCCGACGTCGATCCGGATACGCTGTTGGTCGATCCGGTAGACATTGAAAGCAAAATCACGCCGCGCACAAAAGCCATCGTTGCGATGGACTACGCAGGCCAACCGTGCGACTACGACCGATTAAGAGCCATCGCTGACAAATACAATTTAATTCTCGTCGCCGACAGCTGCCACTCGCTGGGTGCGTCGTTTAAATCGCATCCCATCGGCAGCGTCGCTGATTTGACGTGCTTTAGTTTTCACCCGGTCAAGGCAATCACAACGTGTGAGGGCGGCGCCGTTACGACGAACGATTCGGAACTGGCTGCTCGGATGAAGCGTTTCCGATCTCATGGCATCGACAACACTCACAGCCAACGCACGCAAGCCGGCACACATCAGTATGACATGCTGACTTTGGGGTGTAACTATCGCATCAGCGACTTGCAATGTGCGTTGGGCATGTCTCAGCTAAAGAAACTCCCTGCCTTCATTGATGCTCGGGAGAACATCGCCAGAATCTACCATCAACAATTCACTGATACGCCATTTGTGAGTCTTCTGAAACAGAAGGATTTTCGGACCAGCGCCAATCACTTGGTGGTCATGAAATGGGATCACCAAAGCTCGGGCGTTAGTCGAGACGAACTGTTCCGCCACCTGCGCGACCAACAGATTGGGGTCAACGTTCACTACCGTCCGGTCTATCAGCACTCTTGGTACCGGCAGCAGTTCGGGGAAAACCTCACTTGCCCCAAAAGTGACGCGGTTTACCAACAAATCATTACCTTGCCAGTTTTTCCGTTGATGAGTGAGATCGACGTTCACCGCGTCACTAAAACCATCAAAGAATTTGCAACATCGATTACTGCTTTTGCCACAACCCCAGAGACAGTCTCAATTGCTGCTGCCGGTTGAGACGATCTACAGCAACGCTCTCTAAGTCCTTAACCCATCGTCCAATGAAAAACGTCGCCATCATTCAGGCTCGACTAGGAAGCACTCGACTTCCCGCGAAGGTCTTGCGCGATGTTCAAGGACAATCGATGCTCAAACGCGTGGTCAGACGGGTCCAGCAATGCAAGTACATCGACCAAGTTGTTGTCGCTACGTCAGATGAAACTGTTGACCAAGCGTTGGTTGAGTACTGTCATGACGAGGGATTCGATGTCCATCAAGGGCCGCACCTAGATGTTCTTCGTCGCTACACTGACACAGCCATTGCCTTTAAAGCAGACAACATTATTCGCATCACGGCCGACTGCCCTCTGATCGACCCGGGTGTGATCGATCAAGTTATCATCAAACTGATGGCCGACCCTTTCCTAGATTACACCTGTAACTTCTTTCCCGTTCGGCGTTTTCCCCGCGGCCTAGACGCCGAAGCGTTCACGGTCGAAACACTACTGCAGGCCAATGAAATGGCCTTTGATCCTCCGGAGCGCGAACATGTCACGTTACAAATTTACCGCAATCCGTCGATGTACAAGATCGGTAGCGTCCAGACAACCGAAGACCATTCGGCACTGCGTTGGACCGTCGATACGATGGACGACCTAAGATTAATAAATAGCATCTACCGGCACTTTGGTTTCCGTCGGTTCCGCTGGCGCAACATCGTCGAAGCCTATCGAGAGAACCCTCAATGGCTGACGATCAATCAAAACATTACTCAAAAACGAGTCGCCTAACCATGAACGTTGCCACCAACTTAAACACACCTTTCTCAGTACTCATTCGCACCGATGCCAATCCAACTATCGGTAGCGGGCATCTGACACGAATGTTAGCACTGTCTTCGGCGTGCCGAAATTCTGGCGCCGACGTTACTTTCATCTCTAACGAGATGCCGGCGACGTTACAAAAATCGATCATCGAAACGGGCTGTCAGCAACAAAGGATTGACATACCGACCGGCAGCTTTGAAGATGCAGACTTCACGGCCGACTATATCAGCAAAGGTAGCTTCGACTGGACGATTCTCGACGGATACCAATTCGACGATGCCTACCAACAGCGCGTCAGCCAGCCATCATCGCGGCTGATGGTCGTCGATGATTTCGGTCACGCCACTCATCAAAATGCCGATCTGATTCTAAATCAAAACGCCTACGCCGATCGATCACGCTATGACCAACTGAAATCCACTGATGTCGTTTGCGGGTTGAAGTACACATTGCTGCGCCCCGAGTTCCACACGTTGTCGTCGGATTACCCGGGTCGCAAAAATGCTCGGTTTAGCATCAAACGAATCTTAATCACCTTCGGCGGCAGCGACATTAACGACTGGACGCTGGCGACCCTTCGGACTCTGTTGGAGTTAAAACTGGCAACCACCTCAAGCACTGTGGCGGACGTGGTCATTGGTGGCAATTACACCAAGGAAAAAGAATTGGCGAAGTTCTGTCGTGACGCGGGCATGAATGTCTTCCTCCACCGCAACGTTGACCGCATGGATGCCTTGATGAATCAAGCAGACATGGCGATCACCGCTGGGGGTTCGACCTGTTATGAATTAGCGCGTACTGGAGTTCCTGCGATAGCCATCGCAACAGCGGAAAACCAGAAAGCGGTTGTTGGGGCATTGGAACAACGTGGCACGCTAATCGGATTCGCCGCTGATGAGAATCCACTTTCAAGTTCCTCAGCCTTCTCTGATGACATCAAGAGCGCGATAAGGAAACTGGTCCGTAACCGTGAACAACGGCAATCGATGTCGGAGAAAGGAAAGCGGTTGCTTGACGGGCTTGGTGCTGAGCGTGTCACACGAAAACTACATGCGGGGGTCATAAGTTTCCGCGATGCATCTCCGCAAGACTCACAAATGCTGTTTGAGCTGAGGAATGATTCTGCGGTTTGCGAGGCTTCGTTCCAACAATCTGCAGTCACCCAATCCGAACATGAGAAGTGGTTGGGGCAGTCTCTAGCCTCACCAAGTAGACTTCTTTGGATTCCGACCGACCGCAGTCTCCAACCGCTGGGGCGCGTTCAAATGGATCTTTCAGAGAATCTTCAGACGGCAACGATCAGCATCGCGTTGAACAAAAGGTCACGTGGTAGAGGACTTGGGCCAGTGGTCATTGAAAAAGCGACGGACCTGATCTTGGCTGATTCAGGTGCGTACGCCAGTGTCAGCAAAGTAATCGCTAACATCAAACCTACCAACACGCGCTCTTGCATGGCATTTGAGAAAGTCGGGTTTGAGTTCAGTGCTCCGACAACTGTCAACGACGAAATCGCACTTCGTTACATTCGCCGTCCTGACTTGCAAGTCTCCGTTGAGAATCCGGCGACCATAAGAAAATCGGCGTAGAGTACAAAGCTCTGTGTACCGCCGGTACTCTCGATAGCTCATTCCCTTCTTCGGACATTTGATTTTCAACCACAGAGGCCACGGAGTTGCACAGAGTTGAGTTGAGTTGAG
>CALHPU010000132.1 GCA_938036435.1 uncultured Pirellulaceae bacterium
AACAGGTTCGTTTCGCCCGACCACGCCTCAAGCGTTCCGCTGGCTCCGGCCGTTTCCAGCACTCGGACACTGGTGGTACCGACGGCGATGATCCTTCCGCCGGCTTGGCGACAGGATAAAATCGTATCGACGGCCGCTTGATCAATCTGCCCCCATTCAAAATGCATCTCGTGATCGTCAAGACACTCTGCCTTGACCGGTCGAAACGTTCCAATGCCCACGTGCAGCGTGACTTGAGCCAACGACACGTCGCGATTGACAATGCGGTCCATCAGACGTTTGGTCAAATGTAGCCCGGCGGTCGGTGCTGCAACTGCGCCGGTGTGTTTTGCGAACAGGGTCTGATAGTCCGCAAGGTCGCTGTCCACCATGTCGCCGCCGCGGATGTAGTTCGGCAACGGCACGCGCCCGATTTGCTGTAAGATCTCTTCGGCCGTTCCTTCCATCGAGGGACGCATCACCCACGCCCCGTCATCCAAACGCGTCACTAGAGTCAGCTCTGATCGTTCGACGCCATCTCGATCTCGAACGGTAACCGTTTCTCCGGGCTCCATACGGCCACGTGTCTTACACAGCATTTTCCAGTTGCCGGCGTCATCGGATTTTAGAAACAAGCCCTCCCAGCGTCCGCCGGTGCCAGTGCGTTTGCCGACCAGTTTCGCCGGAATCACTTTCGTATTGTTCAGCACCAAGCAGTCACCCGGACGTAGAAGCTGGTCCAAATCGCGCACATGATGATGCTCGAACGAACCTTGGGCGCGAGAAATGTGCAACAGCCGCGCGTCCTCCCGGTTGGGCAGTGGAAACTGAGCGATCAATTCTTTGGGAAGGTCGAAATCGTAGTGATCGGTATTGAGACGGTTTTGGTTATCGACAGTCATTGATAGTGGGTGAAGATTCTGAGGCTGTGGGCCGCGGCTGCGGAGTTTCAACAAAGTAATTTAGCGTAGGTCCGCCCGATTGAAGAGCGGTAGCAAACAGTGCAACTCAATTTTTCAAACCGAGAAATTCAAACCGAGAAATTCAAATCGAGAAATTCAAATCGTAGCGGTACGATGCGAGCCGTCCGGTAAATCTAGGACCTCTAGTGGTCTGTCAACATTTATCTTTAGGGTAGCTGGATTCGCCAGAATTCAGTTCAGCAGTATAAAACCGAAGTCTGGCGACTCCGGCTACGATGACACACTCTAACTTCTATCCCTGACAAACCACTAGTGTTTCGACTAGGCTGAAATGAATGGTTCCTCGTAGTGGATTTCGCTAGAATTCCTTGGTCTAACAGGAATTCCGGCGAATCCCACTACATGTCAAGTCAGCTCTGACAGACCACCAGGACCGGAAGGCTTGCGCCTTTCCGCTGCAAATTTTCCTAAATCCATGGATTTGCCCGCCGTAGCAAATCGAATTTTCGCAGTGCGGGACACTGCGTCGCAGGCGAGGTAGCATGCGACGTCAAACTACATCTTGGGCTTGTGACCAGATAACCACCATTGAAGCCAGCCAGCAGGTCCTGCAGCGGAGCAATTCGGTAAAACTTGTCTCTTTTTCAAAGGGAAATCTCTCGGCGTTTTTTGTTGAAAATGTCTTTTTCCTCGGGAAAACACGTGATTTCGCAAGCATTGACGGAGAATCGTGATTGACTATGGTTGAGCTCCTTCGGCAGTCGACAGTTAGCACAAAGGCTTTCCGTTTTGGCTTTTTCAAAGGCCACAGTCGCTGCCCAAACAGCCTCGATTTTCCTCCAGAAAACAACCAGCAGTGATGCCGGCGGTCAACTGCCTCAGCACTGTCACCAATACGTCCTCGAGTTTGTTAGTTTGACGGCAGGCGTAATGTGATCTTGGTCACAGGATGACATTCGGTTGCCGAATCCGAAGAACATGATGTTCTTTGTCTGACGAACTTGGTTGTGGAAGGGTCCGACAACAACTTTACCATGACCGAACAACGGCTGTAGAACATGAAGTTCGACAGCCGTTTTTTGTTTGCTTTGGCGTTCAGCCGATCCTGCACAGGCGGCAAGCTGGAAGCTTACCCCACGTAGCGTAAGCTTCCAGCTTGCGGGCGCCTCAAGCTCAATCTTTCTTCCTGACCACCAGTGTGCCTCGTTGGACGCGTTTGACAATGACCAGCGTTCCTACGTCCAGCAGCCGTCCGGTGTCTGTCTTCGCCACATAGGCGACGCTGTCGATTTTAACGCTGCCCATCGGCCTTAGCGGTGCCGAAACAACTCCCGTTTGTCCAACCAATTCGTGATCTTCACTCTCATCAGTCGCTCGGTGGCGGTTAGGGTCAGGCGGGCTCAGCAGCAGTTTGTGCCGATCGGGAAAACCCAATACGAACTGTTTGCACAAGTAAACAGGGAACAGCAACGCCAACATGATCGCCAAACCTTCAGCACTGTTGTAGGCCGGTCTCTCAAAACTGGCGAGCCCGATCGCGATCAGCGAAACAGGCAGCAAATACAACAGAACCGTCGACGATAAACCAAAGACGGCGTACGCCAAATACAATACCCCGCCGCAAACCAAGCAAATCTTGACCACCACAATCAAGAGGGTCTCAGTCGTCTTGTTTAGGTCTGTTTGCCCAGAACGAAAAATCCAAGCCGCTGCGCAGGCACTGTAGATGACCGGATACAAGGCCAAGATGAATAAGTCCAATTCGGCTCCTGCGTTGCGTTGGCGTTAAACGTTAGCGTTTATTTTCCCTGCAGATAAGGCTGCTCTTGTTCGTAGGATGCCAACCTGACTTTCATTTCATCGGTATTGAACTGATAGTTCGCCTGAACGGATGCAGTCTTCTTGATCGCCTGTTTTTGAAAGTCGACCGCGGCCTTGAACTGTCCGTTGGCAGCGGAAGCGGCGGCTAATACTTCCAAACTCTCAACGCTGTCGGGGTCGATCTTTTCTACTTGGCGAGCGTATTCCAATGCCGCTATCGGTTGGAAGAAATCGGGATCAGGACAAGTTGAATACAACCAAGCGGCCTTCTGATAGGCTTTGGCCGATTTCTGAATGCTGATGCCTTTGGCAAAATCAGCGCCGGCGGATTTCCAGTTCCCAGCGCTTTGATACGCTTCGCCACGCGCCTGCCACGCAACACTATTGTTCGGCTGAAGCTCCGTCACGCGCGTGTAGAGATCGATTGCTTTGTCGGTATTGCCCGTCGCCAGTTGAGCATGCGCCAAACCGATGATCGCTTGTACGTCTTTAGGAGCCGACTCAAGGACGAAGTTATAATCCTCAATCGCCGCGCCAACACTTTCGCTGTCGCCTTTCCAAGCCAGTAACTCTGCCCGATTAAATCGAGCCTTTTTTGACTTCGGATTTAGTTCGATGGCTTTATTCAGATCGCGCATTGCACTTTCGATCTTGTCAAGGTTCGCCAGCGCGATCGAACGCCCGAAGTAGCTTTTCCAACGCGAGTCATCGGTTTCTAAGGACTGGTTGAAGTCTGCCAGAGAAGCGTTGAGCACGGCATTGAATTGCTCGCGGTTGCCGGCAGCACGTAAACTGATCGCCAGATCTACGCGCTCCTGTCCTCGTCTGCTTAACGCCCAAGCCAATAGGCCTTTGACGTCGCCCGTATGCTGTTTACTCAACTGCCGCGATGGATCAAGCGCCGCTTCACAGCGCTCAACAATGGCCGAGAAATCTTTGGCCGTCTTGGCCGTTTTTGTCTGAGCGTAAATTTGCTTGACCAATTCGCTATTGCTCGCCGAATCGCCAGAGGCGTTCGGGGCCGTCTTGGAATCACGCTGCGGCGGGAGAGCCGCCAGCCTAATCTTGGGCGCTACTTTAGCCTCATTGGGATCCGCCTCCAGATCAACTCGAGCGTCACTTTGTGGCGGACGTTCGGGGATTTCGGCAAAACTTGGTGGAGCGCAAACGCTCGACAGCAACAAAACCGTTGCGATCACTTGACGGACAAACTTTGATTCTTTCGACACGTTACCCCTCCTGGGAATCTTGGATGCAAATCGCAGCCTTGGCAGCGTATTGACGCCGTTTAATTTACAACGCTGGCAAAAAACGTCCTACCCCAGAATGGTTCGCAAAAAATCGGCGATTCAATGCACCAAGTGCTTCAGCCAGATTCACTTTTTCGGGTTGTCGGTTCGCTCTTAAAGCGTAACGGCGCAAGCGGTCCGGTATAAATACCAATTGATTAACGGTGGAGACCGGCGGGGCAGAGGCTCGCCGGCGGGGAGGGATTGAAATTCAATCAGCCGCAAGAAACACAAAAAGCCGCAAAACTGGTGACTTGGTTTCTTTGCCACTTTTTGTGTTCTTTTGCGGCCATTGTTCTATTCAACCAAGTGAACCACTAGGCTTATCGGTTCACTCGCGTTGCGGGCTTGCATTTGAAGGGATTACGCATCGACCAAATCAAGCCTGTGGCTCGGTCATGCGCATCGGATCAAGTGCCTCGGCCAATTGGTCCTCAGGCAAAATGTTTTTCTCGACGCACAGCTCCCGAATGGTTTTACCTGACTTGAAAGCCTCCTTAGCAAGCTCAGCCGCTTTCTCGTATCCGATGTATGGATTGAGACTGGTACACATCGACAGGCTTTTCTCAACCGCTGCATTGCACGCTTGTTCATTGGCCTCCATCTCGGCCGCACAGAAATCGATAAACGCCTCGGTGCCGCTGGCCAGCAACGCGATACTTTCGAGCGTCGTATGCCCCATCACTGGCATCATGATGTTTAACTGAAACTGCCCGCCGGTGGCACCGCAGATCGTCAGTGTTTGGTCATTGCCCATCACACGCGCCGTTAGCTGCATCATGCTTTCGCACATCACGGGGTTGATCTTGCCCGGCATGATCGAGCTGCCTGGCTGGCGAGTTGGCAGAATGACCTCGTTAAATCCGCAACGCGGGCCAGCACTTAACCAGCGGATGTTGTTGCTGACATTGAACAATGTGGAAGCGATCGTTTTCAATTGGCCATGGCAATCAACCAACCCGTCGCGCTGAGCATTACCTTCGAAATGATTGACTGCCTCGATGAAAGGGATGCCCGTCTGATCCGCTAATGATTTGGCCACACGGCCTCCGAATTCCGGATGCGTATTAATCCCCGAACCTACCGCCGTTCCGCCAACGGGAAGCTCAAGAACAGCATCGATTGCTTTTTGGGCGCGTCCAAGTGATAGCGTGATCTGTCGCGCGAAGCCGCCGAACTCTTGGCCTAATCTCAGCGGTGTGGCGTCGGCCAGATGCGTGCGACCGATCTTGATGATCTTGTCCCAGTCCTTGGATTTGCCAATCAACGTTTCTTCCAGGCGCTTAAGCGCTGGCAGCAAGCGCTCTTTAATCTCAACCGCCGCTGCAACGTGAATGGCCGTCGGGAAAGTATCGTTGGTGCTCTGCCCCATATTCACGTGATCGTTGGGGTGAATGGTTTTGGTTTCGGCAAACCGATCACCGCCATCAATCTCGATCGCCCGGTTGGAGATCACTTCATTGACGTTCATGTTACTAGACGTTCCCGATCCGGTCTGGAAGACGTCGATCGGGAATTGGTCGTTCAGTTTTCCGTCGATGACCTCTTGGGCCGCGGCAAGCATTGAATCAACCTGTTGAGCGGTGAGTGGATTTTTGCCAGTTTCGGTCAACTTTTTCAAGTCGCGATTGGCGATGCCACATCCGTATTTGACGCGTCCCATGGCTGCGATCATGGCAGGGGCCATTTCCCAGCCGGAGACAGGAAAGTTTTCGACGGCGCGTTGGGTTTGTGCTCCGTAGTAAGCCTTGGCCGGCACTTCAACTTTGCCCATCGAGTCTTTTTCGATACGAACTGCGCCCTTGGGTTGCGGGTTTTCTGTTGACATCTGTTTATTCTCTCAACTTCTTAGCGGTATGACGTTTTGGGTTAGGTAGAGTTATCATATCGTGATTGGCCGGTTGCTTAAATCGGGCATGGGCCTGGATAGAGCAACTGACAGGTTGTCAATGATTTGCCGTTGGCGACGGTTTGTGTAGGTGTCTGGTCGCAATGGGCACCGGAGGGCTTGCGCCCCAACGCTTACCGCGCTGGATGGCTCACCCCAAAGACTCGTTGTTTATAAGCGGCACGGCGCACGCCGTCCGGTCCAAAGACCACGATTGCCGTTTACCTCGTTCACCCGCCAAACTAGAAACAACTGAAAAGAAACAGCATGGATTTTAAAGAGCTTCGTAAAGAGTATGAGACGGCCGGTTTCGACCCCGCCGATCTTCCTGACGACCCGCTTCAATCGTTCCAACAGTGGTTCAATGCTGCGTCGGAGAGTTGTCCCGATCCGCTGTTCGAGCCCAATGCGATGGCGTTGGCAACATCCAACACGCAAGGGGCTGTGTCATGCCGCTGGGTGTTGCTCAAAGGAATCACCGAGACGGGGATAAAGTTTTTTACGAATTACGATTCGGACAAGGGGCAGCAGATCGCGGCCAATCCGCAAGCTGCGGCCACGTTTCATTGGCCTTGGCTGGGACGACAAGTACGCATGGAGGGCGCTATCGGAAAAACCGATCGGACAACCTCTGAAGAGTATTTTCACTCGCGCCCGCGCGGTAGCCAGATCGGTGCGATGGTTTCGCGGCAGTCGTCAGAAATCGAATCGCGCGAGCAACTGGAGCAGATGCAGAGCGAGTTAGAATCGAAATTCGAAGGTCAAGAGATTCCATTGCCCGAGAATTGGGGCGGCTACCATATCGTCCCCACGCGCGTTGAATTCTGGCAGGGACGGCTCAATCGCCTCCATGATCGAATCGTGTTTGTTCAGGACGATCAAGCAAGTTGGACAAAAAAACGTCTGGCTCCGTAGGCGAATTCATCTTCAGGACACGCGCGTTTTAGAGGTAGCCGTGTTCACAAGCATTTGGACTGCCTCGGAATTAACCATCCAATCTCTTGTGAGATCGGCTACAAACGAGCTCATTTAGTAAGATCTCCTTCGGGCCCGCGTCTGACAGGGCACGTCACTCAACGTAAACGCAGGAAAAAACCAAAATACTCTTCCTCAGAAAAGAGCCATGAAGATGAAATATATGATCGCGACCGCAGTCATCGTAGGGGTTAGCTACCTCATGATGATGGGGCAAGTCACAACTTTGGTTGTGGCCCAAGACGGATCGGGGGCAAAAGCTGGCTCCGCGAAGAGGCCTGCCGTAAGACAGCCTGTTGAATTGGGGAAGGTGGCTTGGGGACGTGACCTTGACGAGGCCGTCGCGAAGTCGAAGAAGTACGACAAGCCGATTGCTCTTTTATTTCAAGAGGTGCCCGGCTGATCGGGTTGCAAACAATATGGCCAGCAGGTGTTGGCCCAGCCCCGTGTCGTGGAAATCTTAGAAAATGATTTCATTCCTGTCGCCATCTATAACAATGCAGGCGGCTACGACAAGAAGATTCTAAATCAATTCAATGAGCCCTCTTGGAATTACCAAGTGATGCGATTCCTTGATGCCGACCTGAAGGACATCATCCCCCGCAAAGACAAAGTCTGGGACGTGCGAGGAACGCTCAGCCGAATGGCCAAAGCGCTAGAGGTCAGGAAAAAATCGAGTGAAGGATCCGCGAAGAAATCTGGACCTGCAAGCCAAACGGTTGCCAACAAGGTTGCCGTCTTTGCGATGTACTGTTTCTGGACCGGCGAAGCGAAATTGGGTTCGCTTGACGGTGTGAGCGAAACGGAAGCCGGTTTTTACGACGGGCGCGAAGTGGTGGTCGTCAAATACAATGACCAAGAAATTGACTTGTTGACGCTCGTTGCTGAGGCGGAGAAATTCGATTGTGCGTCGGCAGTGTATTTACCAGACGCGGACGATCGGAAGTTGGTGAAAGACAAAACACGTCTCCGCACGGTGCGAAATTTTGACTTCAGCTCAGGTTACCGCCGCGCTCCCGAAAGTGATCAAAAGCGGCAGTTGTCTCGGGCCAAGTCAATGCTGCGTAAGCTTGATCTGACTCCCGCGCAGTGGACCAAGCTCAACTCGCGCGGTGTCTCAGGTGCTTCGGTGAAAGAGATACTAACGCCCAGCCAATATTCGGCGTTGAAAGAGGCACGTTAGCGAAAGAGGCACGTTAGCGAAACAGGCACGTTAGCGAGAGGCTGCGGTTCACTCGCTGGATCGATCTGTCCTACATCTAAAGCCCCTTGCCGCTCAAACTATCGCTGAGCAACATGCCGTCAATAGCGGCGTTTTGACGACTGAGCGATCTTACGTTCTCGAGGTAGGCGACTTGGGTTTGGAAAAAAGTGCGTTGAGCGGTCAGGACTTCCAACAGCTCAAGTTCTCCGGCCTCGTAGCCCTTCATCAGTATCTCCAGCGTTTGCTGTGACTTGGGCAAAATGCTGTCTCGGAAAGCGTCAACTTGCAGTTTTGCGTCGAGGTACTGCTGCCATTGGTTGGCCAGTCGCTGGCGTATGTCGAGCGCTTTGATTTCGGCTGCGTGCTGGCCGGCGGCGATGTTGCGTTCGGCTTCGTAGATTGCACCTTGATTTTGGTTCAGCGTAGGGATCTGCCAAGTAACCTGAAAACCGCCGATCGCGTTATTCTGCGTGGTATCGTACTGGACCGTTGTTTGCCAAGTGATATCTGACCGGGTCTCCAGCCGCTGGCGAGATGCGACACGACGTGAGCGCTCAATATCGGCAAACAGTACCGAAAGTTCCGGACTGTGTTTTAGCAATCGGTCATAGGTCGATTCGAAATCTTCTTCCAAAGACAAATCATCGATCGACCCGCCAACGTTTGCGGTTGGCAGTTCTTCTTGCCCCACTAAAGCGGCCAGTTGTCGTTTTGCCCAAAGGTGCCGATTTTCAAGTCGCCGGAGAGTCACGTTGGCTTTTTCCAGTTCCAGCTCCGACTGCAACACGGCCGAACGAGCGACTTCTTGGCCCGCAAAAAGATTCCGTGAGAGTTCGGTCGATCGACGCGCAAGGCCTTGCATCCGCTGGGACATCGCTAATTGTTCTTGAGCCACGATACAATCATAGAAGCGTATCGTGATGTCGGTGTCCAGACGCTGTTGGACTAGCCGGAGTTCTTCGGTGGCGACTTCTATTTCGGCACAAACGATCGCCTGATCCGATTGACGTTTGTCGCGCCGGACAATTTGACGACCAAATTGCACACCCCATCGACCGGCGCCGCCGTCGTCGTTGACCTCGTCCGCGTTGACGCCAACTCTGGGATTGTTGGGTAACCCTTTTTGCAGGTGCCGACCTCGCAGCGCGTCGAGTCGCGCTTGGGCGCGGGCGGTGACAGGGTGGTTCTCGTAAGCCATCTGCCGCACCTGATCGATGGTGATGCCAGTCCAAACTGTTGGGGCAAAATCGCTTTCCAAAGGAAGCGCAGAGGGTGCCAACGTTTGGCTTTCAGAATGCAAACCGGCGTCTTCTGACGTGCTGGAATCTATTTTTGATTCGCCAGAAGACGGTGCTTGGTCGTCTTCGGTGTAGCCAACACTGAGGATCGTTGTTGCCTGAGCAGAAGGGTTGTCTGTGAGCGATCGGTCACGTGGGTTTGGGGGGCCGGCGTTTGCTTCGGTCGCTGGGCTGCTGAGTAAGCCGAATTCTTGAACATCCGTTGCTTGAACAACCGCTGTGGCGTCGAAGCGCGTCTGGCGCGTACCGGTAACGCACCCTAAGTAGCCAAGCATTAGGGGAAGTAACCATAGGATTGTAAGCCGTGAATTCATCGGCTATTTCCAACCAGACCATAGACTCGCAAAGTGCGCACGTCGCCTTATCTGACATCGAATCCTTCCATTCAAAACTATCGAATCATCCGCTACATCTCGCATCTTTTGACAGACCGAGCCGGGTTGTTTGGGATGCGTTGACCTTGCCGATTGAGGAAAGTGCGCGTGCCGATTGACGCGACCAAAATCCCGCTGCCGCCGGAGCTGATTTCTGAAGCTTTACATCGTCCTATCAATTTTGCTAGCGAATGAACCGATGTTCAAAAGGCGCTTGTCAACAATCGTTCTCTGAGCCTGAAGGGTTAGTATCGAGCAAAATAAGGCTCGTCAAATTTCGTTTGGCAACGGGTATCCACGAGGTCTGTTTTTCGGGCAACTTCTTGGCGGTCACATCATTTGGGCGTTAGGTTTGTAATCCGAACGTGCTGAAATCCGTGTCTATTTGGGTTCAACCCGATTTTTATTGCGCCCCGCTTTTCTCTGGTGGGCCAATCGCAAACAATGTGCCGGCATGAATTCCTCTCAAACCAATCCGGTGACTCCGTTTTTGCAACGCCTGTTCGGTCGCATCGACTACGAACGTCAGGTTCCCGATAGCGCCAAGAATTTTGATTTGTCGAAAATGCACGGTCTGATGCAGCGACTGGGCAACCCGGAGAACAAGACATCGGTGCTCCACGTCGCCGGTACTAAGGGTAAAGGATCTGTTTGCGTGATGCTGGGGGCGTGCTTGAGTGCTGCAGGAATAAAAACGGGCGTCTACACCTCGCCCCATTTAGAAACGATTCATCAACGCATGGCCATCGATGGTCAGCTGATCACCGACGCCCAGATGGTTGCTGCGTTCGAGCGGATCGACCAAAGAGTTCAAGAGTTCGACAAGGCGCTTGCTGCAGAAGGCAAACAGCCTGTATCGTTCTTCGAATACACGACCGCTCTGGCTTTCGATTTCTTTGCCGCCGAGCAGTGCGACGTTGTCGTTTTGGAGACGGGGCTTGGCGGTCGTTTGGATTCGACCAATGTCTGTCAACCGGACGTCTGTGTGATTACCAATATCAGTCGCGACCACACACGCATTCTTGGCGATACGCTAGAGGAAATCGCGGGGGAGAAAGCGGGTATCATTAAGCCAAGTGTGCCGGTGGTCAGTGGCGTGACGGATTCGCCCAGCCGAGAGGTCATTGCGGGAGTGGCCAATAAACGCGGCTGCGATTTCTATTTACGAAACAGTGCGTTTGAGATTGATGACAGTATCGCTGGCGAGCCATTTTCCTTTCGCATGACCTCCGGTGCTGTTGAGTCGAGAATCGCCAATCTGCAACTAAAAATGCCCGGCAGCCACCAGCGCTCCAATGCATCGCTGGCGATAGCGACGCTGATGTTGTTGCGGGCCAAGGGCTGGGCGATTGATGATGATGCGATTCGTACAGGACTCTCGACGGCATCGCTTCCGGGGCGTATTGAGATCGTCGGTAGCGCGCCAACGGTTTTGATGGACATGGCACACAACCCGGCATCGGTCAAGGCACTGGCGGAGTTGCTTCAAGAGGATTTACCGGAGTGGAAATTGGCCAAGGAGCGCGTGTTGGTTTTTGGGACGACGCGCGACAAGGACTGCCAAAAGATGCTTGAGCAGATCATTCCCCTTTTCGACCGAGTGATTTTCACCAAGTATAAGAATAATCCGCGCGGGCTGTCGGTGGCCAAATTACGCAACATCGCCGCGCCGATTATTGACGCCTGGAATGCCAAAGGGAAAACGATTAGCGTCGAGACGAATGAGGATCCCGTGGAGGCATGGCGGTTGGCGGCGACCCAACCTGATGAAAAACAGTTCATTTGCGTTGCAGGTTCCGCGTTTTTGATCGCTGAGGTTAGGCCAGCCGTGTTGGCGTTTGTGGAACAGAATTGAGATAGGGTTAAATGGTAAGATCCGGTGGGTGGTACCCGGTATCCAGTACTCAGTACTCGGAACTCGGAACTCGGAACTCGGAAAAAATTCGACGTTAAGCACTTGCCCGACGCAACCTCGGCTCGATAAAATTTGGTGTCTTTTCCCTACGGAGCCTTCCAATGTCCGGCGTAAACAAGTTCACCGACTTGCGTTTCTGGCAACGCTCCCGCCAATGGTCAAAAGAGATTTTCTTTCTAACAAAACGCAGCCCATTTGCGGCCGACCGAAGACTCACCACCCAGATCAACGATTCGTCTGAATCCGTCATGGCCAACATCGCCGAAGGTTTTGGACGCGGAACCCAAGGTGAGTTTATTCAGTTCATTGGCTACGCGCTGGGCAGCCTCAATGAGACGCAAGCGCATCTAACCGCCGCGTACGACCGGGAGTACATTTCCAAAGACGAATTCGGAAAACTCTTCCAAGAGGGTACCGAGATTCGCAAAATGACCGTTGCGTTTGTAACGCGCATGAACAAGCCGGGCTCCGGGGTCAAGCACATGAGAAAGATGCAGTCTTGGACGGATAAGGTTTGGGGAAGGTGGGAGGAGATTACTGGAAAGGAAAGGCCGGACTGGGTCAAAAACGGTACGCCGCAGCTGATGCATTTGGAAAAGGACAAATACACCAAAGCGAAGTAGATGGCTGAATGCCCTTTTTCAGTACACAGTACACAGTACACAGTTCACAGTTCACAGTTCACAGTTCTCAGTTCTCAGTTCTCAGTTCTCAGTTCTCAGTTCTCAGTTCTCAGTTCTCAGTTCTCGGTACTCGGTACTCGGTACTCGGTACTCAGCACTGGGCAACCAAGCTTGGGGACTCGATACTGGACTCCGCGACTGGTAAACTAACGTGACCCTTTTCCCCACTGACGCGGCAGCACACTGAATCTAAATGAGCCTTCCGAAACGGCCAATTTCCCAATTTCAACAACTCGACACCGCCGTGCGCGTCGAAACACCAGAACGAATTGCGTTTCAGTATCAGGTCGTTGGCCCCTTCCGCAGACTGATGGCATACGGCTTAGACATCTGCATTGTAGCAATGGCTTTCGTCGGCTGCTGCGTGGCGGTCATATTAATGTTCTTTCTTATCGCGTACCTAGTGCCTCAGCTCACTGGAGACTTTTTCAGCGAACTGGTCACTTCTTCAGTGGGAGTGATCGCCATTATCGCGGCTTTGGCGTTCTGGTTCTACGGAGCGGTCTGTGAAACACTGCGAAATGGCCAGACTTTGGGCAAACAGATTGCCAACATTCGCGTGCTGTCCACCGATGGTTCGGCGATTGATGGCGTTCAGGCGATGATACGAAACCTTTTCCGGTTCCTAGACATCATGCCATTCATGCCCTCGGCAATCTTTTTCGTTTTCGATTACTTCGAAGACGCTTATCGACTCCCATTATTTCTGGCAGGGCTGATCTGCATGGTGCTGAGTAATAAGTTCCAACGCATTGGAGATCTGATGGCCGGTACGATGGTGGTTTTGGTAGAGCGCGATTGGGCTCCGGAGCTGGTTACTTTCTCCGACCCGCGTGTGGCGAAACTTGCCGAGATGATTCCCAATGATTTTGTTGTCAGCCGCTCGATGGCCAAAGCACTCGCCGGGTTCGTCGAAGCAACTCCTAGGCTCGGCCCAGATCACTCAAGCGAAATTGCGTCGAAACTGGCAACGCCTCTGAAGCAAGCTTTTGGTTTTCCCCACGACATCGACGGCACGCTGCTGTTGTGTTCTCTGTACTTCAAAACCTTCTCTCGTTTTCAAAGCGACGAAGATCCGTTATCGGTGAGTACCTCAGCGACGTTGGCCCAGCCCACAAACGTTCCGCCGGAAACCGATTTGCCGCTTGCGGAAAATTCACCTACGCTGGTGGTTGCGGTGCCTGTTGAGGACATCAATGAACTTCCGTCTGGAGATCGAGAGTGAAAGTTTCAGAAATCCTCGATCAACGCCAGCCCCTGTGGAGCGAACTGGAGAAACTCTGCGACCGGATTGGCGGTTCGAGTAAAGGTGCCCGTCTACCGGCGGCCGATATTGCGCGATTTTCGACACTTTACCGTTCGGCATGCGCAGATTTGGCATTGGCCGAAGCTTGGCAGTTCCCACCAAAAACGGTCGACTACTTGCATCGCCTCGTCGCCAGATCTCACAGCCAGATGTATCGCGCCGAACGATACCAATGGAGAACGTGGTCGGAGAAGGTCTTCATCGATGTGCCGGCGGCAATCTTTCAGGACACGGCCGTCCACATTGCCATTGTGTTTTTCTGGGTTCTGTTTTTGGCCAGCGCTTTTCTGGCTCACGACGATCAGATTTGGAAAGGGTTCGCCGAAGACGTTTTGGGCAGCGAAGCAATCACCCAGATGGAGTCTGGGTTTGAATCCTTCCAAGGACGATCGTGGGGCGAGAATAACCTCATGGCCGGATTCTACATTATCAACAACGGTTCAATCGGATTGTACTGTTTCGTCATGATGTTGTTCATTGTGCCGGGGTTCATCACACTGGGAAAAAATGCGGTAGCGTTGGGGGCATCTTTCGGCGTGATGCTGCGCGGCGATTCGGCGCTCGCCAGTGAAAACTTTTTTAACTTTGTCACCGCTCACGGTCCGCTTGAACTGACGGCGATCGTCCTTTCGGCCGGAGCAGGATTGAAGATTGGTATCAGTTGGTGGTTTACCAATGGTTACCGGCGAATTGACAATCTGAAGAAAACGGCCATTGAAACCATCCCCGTTGCGATGTGCGCGTTCTGCCTATTCGTTTTGGCGGCTTTCGTGGAAGGATTTATCTCGCCACACCCGAAAGCAAACGTACCGTGGTCCTTCAAGGCCGCGGTGGCTGTCATCACCAGCGGCATGTTGATGTTCTACTTCGTTGTGTTGGGCTACCCTCGGTCCATTCTCGCTGGATATTTTGGAAGAGGCGATCAGTAAATGGACTTCAGCCGTACTTTTATCGCCATCAGAAAACGCTCCATGCTTGGCTTGTTCGATCTATCGCTGCTGGTGTATCGCGACCATGCGTTGAATATCGTGACCCTGCTGGCGATCAACGCGCTACCGTGGCTGGCTTTCGACGTTTTGACTCTGCTTCTGTCAGAGTTTGGAATGTCCGACTACGGCCAGTGGCACTGGAAACTCCTACTGTTGGCTGTGATTCAGGCTCAGTATGGCACCATGATGATCACGCTTTATTTGGGCAAAGCGATGTTTGAGGGCAAGCCATCGATTTCCGATACGGTGTCAAGTTTCTTTAAGGCGTCTTGGTTCTCAATTTGGTTGCACGGTTTTTTAAGGATGGTCTTACCCGTCACATTGCTGATCGCGGTGGGTGATTCGATCTCAACCGGATGGGCCGTTTTGCTTTTTGTGTTTGGAATGTTTGTTCGCATGATGCGACCGTTTGTCTCCGAAATCCTTCTACTTGAGAAGACGCCGTTGCGAAAAGGGAAAGAAGGTCAGATGCAATTCAGCAATCGCACAAGCGACCTTCATCGGGGCGATGTGATAGCCGGATTTGTTCTAGGTAGTCTAATTGCCGTGGCACTTACGACAATGTTAGCTGGGTTAATGTTTCACATCGATCAGACCATCGGTTTGCTAGGAACGCTAGACTTGCCAATTCAGTATCTTTACTGGCCCATTGCAGCATGGCTGGTGGCGTCTTACATGGCCGTGTTTCGGTTCATGTTCTACATCAACACCCGCATCGTCCAAGAAGGCTGGGAAGTAGATCTAAAGATCAGGTCCGAGGGTCAAAAGTTGGAGCGCGCCCTATCGTGAGATTGCCCGCAAAAATTTGCCTATGCCTTCTGACGACGCTGTTGACGTGCGTGTCAGCATGGGGAACTTGTGCGCGCGCTCAATCTAATGACGATCTTTCAGAGGCGCTAAAAAAATACGACTACCCTTGGTACGATGCCGATCGCGATCAGTTGAAGCCACTTGCATCGAAGTCCGAGGCATTCCCAAAATCGGACGGACGCAATGAGATCGAGTTGGGCAAAGTCAAGAAGGCAACCCCCAAAACACCGCCGACATCGCCTACCGTGGGGAACAGTTGGTTTGATGGATTCGACATTGCACCGCTTTTTATGGCGATTTTGGTAACGGTGATTGTCTTGGCAGTGGCGTTTCTGTTTTACAAATTCCTTGACGTCGAATCGTCGACCGAAGACAACGGCGCGGCGAGAAGAAAGAAGCTGTTGTCCGAGAGCATTGAGCAACTTCCGTTCGATCTAAAAGAGGGCAACGGTGACTTCCGCTCTCTGGCACAACAAGCCTATCAATCGGGTGACCTCCGCCGTGCGTTTATCTTTCTTTACAGCCACGTGTTGGTCACGCTTGATCAGAATGAACGTATCACACTGAAGAAAGGCAAGACAAATCGACAGTACCTGAAAGAGGTTTGGGAGGATCCGAAACTGTCGAGTTATTTCAAAAGCGTGATGTTGCCTTTTGAGTCAGCGTTCTTCGGCGATCATGATCCGGCACCAGATCAATTTCAGCGTTGCTGGGAGGGCTTGGAAAATTTCCACAGCCATCTGGGCCAACCCGAGGGAGGTTCCGCATGAGCCGAACTTCTACGACGAATCTGAGTCGTTTCGTTCTCGTTACCGCCGCCCTTTTGATCGTGGCAACGGCAGGTTGCAATGTCTTTAAAGAAACAGACTACGGCAATTTCCATGACTACGGAAAAATTCATGGTCAAGAAGCTGGCTATGCGAGTGTGGACGGATTGAGCGGATTGGCCACACTCATTCGTAACAGCGGACGCACGCTCCGGCGAGCACCGCGCATCACTCCGCTGATCGACCGTTTCGATACGATCATCTGGTGTCCCAACCGGGTGGCTCCGCCATCGGACGACGTCATTGATCGGCTGGAACGTTGGCTGTCCGAAGGCTCCTATCGCTCGATCATTTTTGTTGCCCCGGGCTTCCGCGGCAAACACTCCTTGATGAAGCAACAACTGGCTTTGGTCCCCGATTCGAGCCCCGAAAAAGAGAACGTGATTCGCAGATACAACGAACACCTAATCAAAAATCGAATC
>CALHPU010000133.1 GCA_938036435.1 uncultured Pirellulaceae bacterium
CCGATGTGTTGATCGACTACAAACCGAACCTGCTGTGCAACTACCTTTTTGATTTGTGCCAAACCTATTTCACGTTCTTCTCGACGCCAGAATGCAATGTGAAAAACACCGAATCCGAATCATTAAAGTTCAGCCGCTTACAGCTTTGTGATCTGACGGCGCGGACTTTGAAAACGGGTCTAGGACTATTGAACATCGGCGTACTGGACAAAATGTAAGCCAAGTATGAGCCGATCAGAAAAAACAGCGCTGCCTGTCACGGACTGGATCAACCAATTCCACTGTGGCGATGCTATCGAAGTAGCCAGATCGATGCCGGACGATATCGTCGACACGATCGTGACCAGTCCGCCCTATTTTCAGCAGCGTGACTACGGGTCTGACCTTCAGATTGGTCAGGAAAAATCAATCGACCTGTACGTCCGGCGTATGGCGGATCTGTTTGTCGAACTGAAGCGCGTCGTCAAACCGACCGGCAGTCTCTGGATGGTAATCGGCGACAAATACATTAAGGGCGAACTTCAAGGCGTGCCGTGGCGTGTTTGTCTTGCCCTCAAAGACACCGGCTGGCGTTTACGCAGCGACTGCATATGGCATAAACCCAACGCGATGCCTTCAAGCGTTAAGACGCGTCCGACGACCGACCACGAGTACATTTTCTTTTTCAGCAACGAAAAAGATTACTTCTACGATGCCGACGCGATTCGTGAACCGCACGTGACGTTCAGTGAAAACTCGAAAATGAAGGGCGGCCGCAATCACTTCGGTAAACGCGGCGGCACTCCAGAGGCGGGCAAGAACAGCGGCGACAACAATTTGCACGATGGGCGCTGGGACCAAGCATTCCACCCCAAAGGCCGCAACAAGCGCACCGTGTGGTCGATCACCCTGTCGAAGTTTCGCGACGCACATTTTGCCGTCTATCCACAGAAGCTGGTTGAAACCTGCATCAACGCCTCCTGTCCACCCGGTGGCGTTGTCCTCGATCCGTTCTCTGGAGCGGGGACGACAGCGCTAACGGCCAAAGAAATGGGGCGGGACTTTATCGCAATCGATTGCAATTCCGAGTTTTGCCAAATGGCGAAAGACCGATTGGCGAAAAGATGCCGATAAACGCCAGCCAAGCCTACGAAGTGAAATTAGCGGCTGCCAAATTCAGTTCCACAACGACTCCATCTTCGTGACCCATTCATTGAAGTGAGGACACTTCTCTCTGATCATGCTAATTCCAATTTCTTTCGCCGCAGCAGGACCAACAGAGGCCTTCAATGCCTCATACGGTGGGATAAGTTTGTAAATGCGTCGAGAAGGACAGGTTTCGTACCCTTCATTGATATGTTCAATGGTGGGGAATTTGTCCGCGATCCCGGTAAGAGTAGTAATCTCTTTCTCAAATCCGTCGAGCAATGACCGAAGCTTACCCAAGTTAGAATAGAGCAATGTCTCAAATTCGTGCAATTGAATGTAGCCAAAAAACCGTGGGTCTCCAACGTCCCTAGTAAACCGCTCTTCCAGCTCAGATACATACGCTACGGGCATCGATGGGTTTCTCTCAACATCAGCCCGTCCAGGAAAATCATTTGGCAATGCATATAAATCGATCATTGACGTAAAAAAAACGTTTGGCCGCTGAGTTGCATTCAACTGATCAACGATATCGTTCTTCACAGGAAGATAGCTTCGCAGTCCGCCACGGTGGACTACCCCTTTGCTACGGCTATTGGCAACAGGAATTGAGTGGACGATTCCGTCGTGTGCCGGAAAAACAACACCTTGAAGCACTTGCTTGCAAAACACCTGTTCAGTCCGCCCCTCGCAAAAGACATAGAGTTCCTTCATCAACAGGGGCCCCCACCAACTACATTTTTCTCCCAAATCTCACCGAGTGAATACCTCTCTAGCCATCCTGACAACAATTCTGGGTTGAGTCTCGAAAACTCAGTCCGACCGTGATACGAGTTAGCAACGAGAACATCTTTGGGATCAAAATGATCGAGCAAGACAGGTGACTGAGTTGCCAGAAATACCTGACAATCGTGTGAAGCAGATCTTACAAGTCCGGCAAGAATTTCCAAGGCCGCAGGGTGAAGTCCGAGTTCAGGTTCGTCCAAAGCAATCATCAGTGGCATCATGCTGGAAGGCTGCGACAGCAACGTGGCCAAAGCGACAAACCGAATGGAGCCGTCGGACAGTTGATGTGCCCCCAGCTCATAATCGCTTCCATGCTGAAACCATTTGAGTTCGATCTGCCTCTCGTTAATGTGAGACGGCTCCAATGAAAAAGAATGGAACGAGGGTATCATTTGTTGACAGACACTTGTCACACGATTGAATACGGTGGGGTATTTCTCCTGAAACAAATACAGAACTGCTGCTAGATTCCCTGCATCAGGATACAGAAACCTGTTGTCAGAAACATTCGCGCTGTGCCGAACAGAAGCATCGTCGGAAGTGTCGTGAAAATGAAAGAACCGGCAGGTTCTTAACAAACGTAACGCAACCTGAGAAGGCTTATCTCCATCGTCGGCAAAATCTGAGAGCTTTGATTCAGTGTGTCCGGCCCCTAGGTCTGACAAGACTTTGTTCTCCAATCCATTCCTTAAAAACTCCACACGTTCGTTTGTAAAAATGAGAGAATCGCCGGTGGCCGCAGCCCAATTTGAGAAATAAGTTGTTAACCCTTTCTCTGCCTGAAATGTCAATTCCATTTCCGCGGTGGGGCTCACCTTCTTTCCAAGGTGTAATACAGACTCAGCCCCTCCCGACTTTCCGATGTAGTTTCGAAAGCTTGGTTGGTTTGCAAACATTTCGTTCAACATCTTGAATAAAGACATCAAATTCGACTTGCCCGCGCCATTGGCCCCAACTAACACGTTCAATGGATGCAATTCGATCTCTTGGCTACAGATCGACTTCCAGTTCTGCAAACGAATAGTTTTCAAATATTGCATCAATCGCTCCTCCTGAAGTTTTAACTTCTGCATAAAGAACTATTTGATGTGCTTGAGTGTCTCGGTGAGGTCGACCTTTTTTGCGTCGGCCCACAGCGCTTCGAGACTGTAGAAGCCACGGGTATCTTCATCGAACAGATGAATCACGACCGTGCCGTAATCCAACACGATCCATCCGCTATCGGTTGAGTATCCATCGATGCTCATCCGTTTATCGTTAAGCTCATCTTCAAGCTTATGATCGATCTCTTCGCTCATTGCATGCAATTGGCGACGACTGGTCCCGGTTGCGATAATGAAGTAGTCGAAGATGGCCGTGTGGCCACTCATGTCCATCACCACAATGTCTGTACCACCGTTTTCAGCAGCAGTCGTCGCAGCGGCAAGCGCTAGTTCCAAGCTGCGATCAGGATTGGCTCGATTAACAGATCCGCCTGATGGTGGGTCACCTGCGGGAACCGCTTCAGCCGGCGCGGTATCGGATGTAGCTTCGTCGATCGGTTCGTTTGACGTTTGGTCGTCGGTCACAATGGTTCTCAAAATTGTCAGCCAGTTGAATTGAGAGGTCAGTTTATCCGATTTTTACACCCCGGTAAGACGCCGCCTGAAAAACGAGGACGAAAAACTAGAGTTTCCATTGATAAAGAACCCTTGAGGCCGCCAGAGGTTCGGAGAATAAACTACTTCGTCACCTTTACCGAGTACAAACGGGTACGGTCGGTTAGATACATGTTTCCGTTGGCAAACGTTGGCGTGCTGTAAATCGACGAGTAATTGACCGTCGTAATCTCAGCCAGCACCTCGGCTTTGTCGCCACCGGCCTTAAACACCGTCAGCGTACCGTCTTCATTTCCAAGAAACACTTTGCCATCTACTGCCAACGTTGATCCCCAGACGCCCGAAAGCATATCGTGCTGCCACTTCCGCTTGCCGGTTTCTAAATCCAAGCAATGTACAAAACCACTGAGATCAGCCGCGTAGACACATCCATCAGCAATCGCAACAGTCGACATCGTGCGACGAAACCACGGCTCTTCGGTTTCTTCTTCAATACCACCGTAGTACCAAATCTGGCCTGAGTTAGGATTCGTCTCTCCCGGTGATCCAATCTCTCCAATCTGTTGACTAACGTCACCTGTCTTGGTGGCGTCGATTCGATACAGATGCCCCACGCCTTCTCCGTGCTCAGGATCCTGTCCGACCGCAAGAAAGACACTGTTGTCATAAAACACCGGCGTCGAAATGATCGCGTTGCGTGTTCCGGCTCCACCCAACTCCCAAATCGAATCTTTCGGATTGAGATCGAACTTCCAAATCTCTTCGCCAGTCTTGGCATCGTGAGCGTACAACCATCCGTCGCCACCGGGAAAGTAAACTTGTGCTTTTCCGTTGACCATGCCCACCGCAGGCGAACCCCACTGTCCGTGCAAGATAGCATCCTTAGGTTGATTGGCTTCCCACGCCACTTCACCGGTTTTGGTATTAACGGCCAGAAAACAAGGCGCACGCGGAGAAGGCACGTTCAAGTGCGCTTCATCGACGCCGTTAGATGTCACGATATAAACCATGTCTTCAAATACCACCGGCGAACTGGTCGCAAGGTTATGAGGAAACACGCCCAACTCCTCGATCATGTCCAGCGACCAGATAATGTCCGCGTCGTTTTTGCCCGCATCGACTTCATCTTGAACGTCACCGTCATTCTTGCCGTCGTTAAATCCATTAACGTCCAAACACATTAACTCGCAGCGATTGGTAACCACGTACATTCGGTCGCCTTCCACCGCCGGCGCCGAACAAATTCCTTGCAGCGGCCAGTCATTAACACGCCCAGCGGGAAGCTTGTCACGAGTTAACTGCCAGAGGAAATCACCCGATTTTTCATCGAAGCACAAGAGCACACCTAGGTCCTTGTCCGCCGGATATTTTTCAAGATAGCCAGCACCGTTGTTGGTTCCAACGAACACTTTGCCATTGGCAATGATCGGGTTGCCATAGGTCTGCGATCCCAACCCGGCCGACCAATTGACGTTTGTCCCTTTCTCCAAATCAAAGTCAGTGCTGACGCCTTTCATGGCCGAGACCATATTGCGATCAGGCGTGCCGCCCCACATCGGCCAATCTTTGGCATCGGCATCCTTCTGGCTGTATGCGTCTCCGGTAAACAAAAGGCTGCAAAAGCAGATCATCAAAAGGGGCATCGCACGCATCGTGATTGTTCCTGTGTAATGTTTTTCAGTGTGACTTGTTGAATGTGTTGGATCCCTGAGGACAGTGGAGCAGGTTGAAAAGCTGCCCCACTTCGACCATTGTTAATTTTGGGACAAAACCTAGTTCTGCGAATCGGATGCCAAAAACACTTTGACGTTATCGAAGTAACAATCCGCTTGAGCGTAAAAGTAAATGCCCGGAGAACCGTTGAGATTCGGATGAGGATCCGTTTGCTCGAGCATCCACTCTGAGGGTTCCGCCTCGCCTGTTTTCCAGACCTTGCCGAAAATCCTGGCTTCGCTGTCGTTTGCATCGACCTTCATCTTGATCGTGTACCAAACGTCTGGATCAGAAACATAGCTGATCGACTTGGCCATTCTCAAATGCGGCGGCCAACTCTGCACCGTCAACTTACCGCTGTTACCTTGCAAGATCAAATTGTATCGATTGATGGACAGCCCCAATGAGCCAAGCTGACGGCGCTCTTCGACAAACCGCACGTCCATCTGCATCTGGTAGTCCTTCATCTCCTGAGGTCCGATTGAAATCTGGTGACTCGGTCGGCCTTTGGCCTCGGGACCACCGGTGACTTTCATGACCGTATTGCCGTCCAGATCAAACGGTTTCACTTTGATGTGTGCTCGGTTCCATGTGACGGGAACCTGGATGCCTTTATATCCTTCAAAATCCCACTCCCAAGTATCAGTCTGTGGATATGTTCTCACACGAGCGGCTGCCATCAGTTCGCCAACTTTCGTGGTAACGGTACCGGCCAGCCCTTCCTTCGGATCACTTGCCGCGGTCAGCACATTGCCCTCGGCAGAATACCCGGCCAGCGTCTCACCGACGTTCAAACTCTCTGCCGCCATCGTTTTCACTTGGCGACCGTTTTTGTCGAACGCCACCACCGTAAACTCCTGCGTCTGGCCCGGAGCGAGAATCACCTCATGCGGACGCAACTGAATCAGATCGATGTCACCACTTGATTCCGCTTCTGCGGGTAGTGGTTCGGGCGTGCCAAGTTTGACCTGTTTCTCTTTGTCGCCAATACAAATCGTTCTGTCGCGCGTGACAATATAGATACGCCCGTTGGCGATCGCCGGCGAAGCGTAAATCTCGTCCAATCCGTTACCTGATTTGGCTTTCAACTGATTCTTAGACAACACCTCACACTTCTCGCGCGAGGGTTTCAGCACCCAGACGTGCCCGTTGACTTCGGTTGCATAAATTTTGCCATCGGCCCAAACAGGCGAACCCTTACCGACGGTCCCAAGGTCTTGCGTCCACAATTGTTCTCCCGTTTTTCCATCGAAGGCAATCATGTTCCCCACATCAGCCACCACGTACAGCACGCCATCTTTCACCAACAGCGCCGTGTAGCCCGCCTTGATCCCGTCCTCTCGCCAGACGCCGTGCGTCTCGGTCACATCGCCACTACCGGTTGCGTCGACGCATTGGACACGCCCGAATTCGGCGTTGTCGATGTTGTCTTCTCCGTGAGAGATGTAAACCATATCGCCGTCAAAGACAGGCGTCGTATTGAGCCCTCGTCGCGACAATTTGAATGACCAAACGGGCTTACCGGTACGCGCGTTGATGGCGTAAAGGTGTCCATCGCCGTTACCTGCAACGAGCAACCGTTGTCCGTTGACAACACCAATGGCGGGGGCCGAGTAATTGGTGTCCTTGGGAGCACCGCCGGGGGCCGAGATCCATTGAAGCTCACCCGTCTTTTTATCAAACGCATAATAGTAATGCTTCGGCGCTGGCCCCTTCATGTCGCCCCAGTTGGTCGCCAGATAACTGACGATGACGCGGTCTTCGTCGATGAAAGGTGTCTGTGTTCGACCACCGTATCCCGAAATCTTCCCGTACTCTTCGGCCAGCGATTTTTCCCAGACAATTTTTCCGTCGGGAGAGTAGCACTTGAAGATGCCGCAAACTGAATGCGAGTAGACGTAACCTGTCTCGGTATCGCCCACCATCGCCGCCCATCCCACACGCGGGGCAGGAATGTCCGTTTGGAAAACGTTGAATTTGTCTCGCCAAAGTTCTTCACCACTTTCGGCGTCCCAGCAGACAACCTGTTCCTGAATGTGAATACGCTCGTCGGGCAGGGCAGGGTTGTCAGCCGTGCGGCAATTCAAATAGACACGCCCATCAAGCACAATCGGTGTGGATCGACCGCCGGTCTCCGATTGCCAGATGATGTTCTTATTGTCCTTGAACGACCAAGAATCCAGCAGATTAGTCTCGCGCGAAATGCCGTTGTGTTCGGGGCCGCGCCACGACGCCCAGTTTTGAGCCGATGCCGACGAAGACATGACCATCAAAAAACCAAGCGCTACAGCAACACAGTTCGCCAATAGCACAGAAAACAGAGAACGGGATGAGTTAGCCAATCTGGCACCTCTTTAAATTCGATAAAAATACACTTCAGTTCACGATGTAACCACGGCCTAGGGGACAAGGGCCGTCGGTTTCTCTCATTGTAACCAATTTCTTCGCGCCTCGCATGCCGTGCTGGCAGCAGGATTAGCCGCGGGCAACGATGCCTTGCCCCAAAACAATGCCTTGTCGTAAAAGTAAGCTTGTCCAAGTGGGGGAAGGTTTTGGACCTGCCGTTTCAATCTATTGGACAGGTCGAAACCTGCCCCAGTCCTTTGGAGACAAAGCCTAGCTAACGGTCCATTTACAGCTAACATAGACGTTCCTGAGAATTCCCTGACGATATCGACAAACACAAACTGATGAAAAATCACTCTCAATATCCGCAAACACGTTTACGCCGAGTCCGAAAGCACGATTGGTCGCGCCGGATGGTCGCCGAAAACCATGTGACGGTCAACGATTTGATTTGGCCCGTCTTCGTTCAAGAAGGAACCGGCCAAGAGACGCTCATCGAATCGATGCCGGGGGTATCTCGTTACTCGATCGACCGGTTAACAGACGCAGTGATCGAAGCGCGAGATCTTGGAATTCCTGCTATCGCCATTTTTCCCGAAACCGATCCCGCAAAAAAAACCGAAGACGCCCTCGAAGCGGTCAATGCGGATAACCTTGTCTGCCGTACGGTCGCTCATCTGAAACAACATGTACCGGACATCGGAATTATCTGCGACGTGGCACTAGACCCATATACTTCTCACGGCCAAGACGGTTTAGTCATCGACGGCGACGTGGCCAACGACGCCAGCGTTGAGATGCTTTGCCGCCAAGCCCTCGTTCAAGCTCAAGCGGGCTGCGACATCATCGCGCCTTCGGACATGATGGATGGAAGGATCGGTGCGATTCGACAGGCACTGGACGCTGCCGGATTCGAACACGTTTGCATCATGGCCTATTCGGCAAAATACGCGTCTGCGTTTTACGGCCCGTTCCGCGACGCGATTGGATCAAAGTCAAATCTATCGGCCGGCAATGTCACCGGTGGCGGTAAGAAGACCTATCAGATGAATCCTGCCAACACCGACGTTGCGATGCGCGAGATCGCATTGGACATTGCCGAAGGTGCTGATTTCGTAATGGTCAAACCCGGCATGCCTTATTTGGACATCGTCCGCCGCTGCCGCGATGAATTTGCCGTTCCAACATTCGCCTATCAGGTCAGTGGCGAGTACGCGATGCTGATGGCGGCCTGCCAGAACGGTTGGCTGGACGAAAAAGATGTCATGATGGAAAGCCTACTTGCGTTCAAACGCGCTGGAGCCGATGGCGTGTTGAGCTACTTCGCCGTCAAAGCAGCGCGGCTGATGAAGTAAAGTTGCCGCGCGGCAAAAGAAAAGAGCGGAGTTCAAAATCCGAATGTAACGATTATCCGTCTCGCAACATACCTGTTTCCTATCCCACAAGGACAAGATTTTTCCGGCAGAAGAACCGAAATCGAGCTACTTTACAGACGGTGATCATGCGGTGATTCAGAGTGAACTACACCAGCGTAGCATCGCTTACTCTTCTAAACTAAAGGAAGCTATCGATTGAATACAGCGGCACTCCAAATCGATGCAGGTATCCCGCTACCTGAAGTCTACGATGACTACTTACAAATGGCAGCCGGCGAACCGGTAGTTATGTTTCCGCTTGGCGAGAAGATTGATTTGGCGGCCCGTGGTTGGGAGCTAACATTACTCAACGACCCTCAAGGCGGCATTGCGACGGTGACCTCTGACGGCGCGGTCAAATTCACCCCCAATCCGGGCTTTGTGGGTTCGGCGACGATTCATTACCTGGTCGCTGACCAACAACACAACGATTCTTCGGCATCGGTTACCCTAGAATTCCAAAACGATTACGCCGCTAAATCCGAAAGGCCTTTAAGCGAAACGGCTGCTGCCCACGTAAATCAATCTGGCGACGTCGAGGGTGTCGTGGCCTCAAAAGTGTTCTCCTTGGTCGCTGATGCGTTGTTCGCGGGAACTGCCCAACCCCACACAGAAGTGGTGGGCAGAATCTACAAGCAGTGCGGAACGATGGCTGGAGAATCGATCGTCACAGCCGACACAGATGGACTCTGGGAGACACATTTCGCTGGAACCCAGGCGCTGGAGTTCTACCGAGTCGAATTCGAGCAAGTTGCGGCCGAGGGCAATGCCAGCGGGAAAATTGCCTTGCAACCTAACGAAGCTGCTTGGCAAGCGATTTAGATCGGCGTGGCTTTCGGCCAGTTGAGAGATTTCTCAGATAGGAAAAACCAAGGGTTGGCTCTATAATTTCGCTGCGGTGAAGTTTCCGTCCGCCACCCAAATTTTTCTCTGCGATTCGTTAATTATGCAACTGCCCGTCGTCGACGCAAAATTGGCCGAGGCCAAGAAAGCCTGCGTTCGTCTTGAAACGCTTAAGGGTACCGCCGTCCCCACGCCCGCCGGCAAGCTCCCGCTTCCGATGTCAATGGAAGAAGCCAAAGCGCGTGGTTGGGATGAACTGGATGTCGTCTTCGTCACCGGCGATGGATACATCGACCACCCAAGCTTCGCGATGGCCATTCTAGGTCGCACTTTGGAGGCCGCCGGTTTTCGAGTCGGTATCGTCTCGCAGCCCGATTGGAAAAACTGTGACGCTTGGCGGGAGTTTGGTCGTCCAAGATTGTTTTTCGGCATCAGCGCCGGCAACATGGACTCGATGATCAATCACTACACCGCCAATCGCAAAGTCCGCAACAGTGATGCGTACTCGCCGGGCGGCAGGATTGGCCTGCGTCCCGATCGCGCAACGCTCTCTTACTGCCACCGCGCACGCGAGGCCTTCAAAGGCGTGCCGATCATTGCTGGCGGCGTCGAAGCGTCCCTCCGCCGACTGGCCCACTACGACTATTGGGGCGACAACGTTCGCAAGTCAATTCTGCTGGACAGTAAAGCGGACCTTGTCTGTTTTGGCATGGGAGAAAATCCAATCGTCGAGATCGCTCAACGCCTAGACGCTGGCGAGACCGTCAAAGACTTGCGCGACATGCGCGGTGTGGCCTACGTCGCGGGGATCAAAGATACGGTTCCCGAAGACGCGATCGAGCTGCCAAGTTTCGAGGAAGTCAAAGCGGACAAGATGGCTTTCGCAGAAGCCACCAAAATCATCCACCACGAAACCAATCCTTACAACGCAAAACGGCTGACACAAAAACATGGCAACCAAACGGTCGTCGTCAATCCGCCGCAGTTCCCCATCAGCCAAGACGCAATGGATCAGATCTACGGCCTGCCTTACACGCGCCAGCAGCATCCGAGCTACAAAGAGAAAATCCCAGCGTACACAATGATCAAAGATTCGGTCACGATCATGCGTGGCTGTTTCGGAGGTTGTACTTTCTGTTCCATTACGGCCCATCAAGGCCGCGTGATTCAATCGCGCAGCAAAGAATCTGTATTGGGTGAGATCAATACGATGGCCAAAGATCCGGACTTCAAAGGTACCGTCAGCGACATTGGAGGCCCAACGGCCAACATGTATCAAATGACTTGCTCGCGTCCGGAGATCGAGGCCAAGTGCCGTCGGCAGTCTTGCGTGCATCCGAAAATCTGTAAGTTGCTGGGGACCGATCACGGCCCACTGATTCAATTGATGAAAGAATCACGTGAGGTCGAAGGCGTCAAAAAAGTCCTCGTCGCCAGCGGCGTGCGAATGGACTTGGCCCGCCGAAGCCCCGAATACGTCAAAGAATTGACCGAGCATCATGTCGGTGGTTTGCTGAAGGTCGCTCCTGAGCACGCCAGTGACGGTGTGCTGGACAAAATGCGGAAGCCCAGCGTTGACGATTTTGAAAATTTTTCAGACATCTTCCGCAATCAATCCAAAGAGACGGGAAAGAAGCAGTACTTGGTCCCGTATTTCATCTCGTCGCATCCCGGCAGCGATATTAATTCGATGATCGACCTCGCTGTCTTCCTGAAACGAAACGGTTACAAACCAGATCAAGTGCAGGACTTTATTCCGGCACCGTTGGATGTGGCGACCACGATGTACTACACGGAGATGGATCCATTTACCAAGGAGCCGGTCTTCATCGCCAAATCGCTCAAGGATCGCAAGATGCAGCGGGCGCTGATGCAGTTCTTTAAACCGGAGAACTATTTCGAGGTCCGCAAAGCGCTACAGAACGCAGGGCGACATGAACTCATTGGTGGCGGCTGTGATTGTTTGATTCCGTCGAAGGCGCCTCAAGAGGCGATTAAGAAACGCCGCGCCGATGCCAACAAGCGTTTCCGTGGTGAGTACGTTCACACGATGCCCGACGGATCAGCAGCCGGCAAAGCAAAATCCGGTGGACGGGCGGGTAAAGGTAAAAAGAAAAAGGGCAAACAAAAGCAATCGCGACACGAACCGACTCAAGGTTACCGTCCGGATCGCAAGAGCATTCGCAAAGACAAGAACTAACGGCAGCAGGATTAAGCCAATGGTTCTTACTTCGCCCGAAAAATTGTAGCGTTAAGGCGCGAGCTCTCCGGTTTCTCAGAGTATCGCCCAAACAACACTGGGGAGCTTGCGCTCCTCCGCTACAAAGTAGGTTCTTCCCAGAACTTAGTGGCACGAAGTTCTTGTTGAATTAGTCATTTCAAATGGATGTAGTGGGATTCGCCAGAATTCCTTTATGAAGAGCAGTTTGGAATTCTGGCGAATCCCACTACGATTTCCAAGGCAGCCATTAAAATCCGGGAAGAGCTTTTTTTGTTCGCTGTTGTTCCACGAATTTGCGAAAGCCGCGCAGCTCCCCCCCAATGCCCTCCCGTTTCCTAACGCCGGTTGATCAGAAAACTCCGAATCTTTCAGCGAATTTTGTGTGAGAAAGAAGCAATAAAGGGTTCTGCCTGAGCATCTTATCTACAGCGAGAAAACCTATATTTAGGAGCCATCGTCGCACCAAGAATAACTGACCGATACGCTTTCAAGGAAGCGAATGTTCACCATGCGAAATTTCCTATCACATTACCTGACAGGTCTCCTTGCGTTGGTCGCAGCATCAATGCCCAACGCACATTGCCACGCCACCAACACTAGCAGCAAGGCCTACAAGCCGTCTGCGTCTGCTAAATCGGTCGAGCGTGAAGCAATTGTTAAGATCAGCGACCAGATCGATAATCTTGTGCTGGCAAAGCTTGACGCAGAGGGCATCAAACAAAGCCCTCAGGCGAGCGACGAGGTATTTCTGCGCAGGATCTATCTTGACGTAATTGGTCGGATCCCAACGCTCGAAGAAACCACTGCGTTTCTAAATTCGAAGTCAAAAAACAAACGTGCCGATCTAATCGACAGGCTTTTAGACTCCTACGGATTCGTCAGTCACCAGTTCAATTTTTATGCGGATCTACTGAGAGTCAAAACGCGCATCAACAAAGTCGCTGGCCAACCTTACATCGATTTCATAAAGGACTCGCTTGAAGACAACATGCCCTACGACCAGTTTGTTGTCGAGTTGCTCTCTGCTGAAGGAAAGATGCTCTCGAAGGAAAGCAGTGCGGTGGGTTACTATTTGCGTGACCTCAATATGCCCGAGGACAACATGTCCAACACTGTCCGTATATTTTTGGGAACGCGTCTTGAGTGTGCCCAGTGTCACGACCACCCATTCGACAAATGGACGCAACGCGACTACTTCGAAATGGTCGCTTTCACCGGAGGGATCGACTATGGCGAGGGCAATCCGCAGAAAAGGTTTTCGAAAGAGGACAGAGAAAAACTTCAAGCGATGCGGCAAGAATCAAACGAAAGTTACTTTCGCATTCGTCGACTTCTATCCGCCAGCCAGATGGGGGTCTTCGGTTCGGGGACAGGATTGGCACGTCTGCCCGAGGGCTTCATGGGATCGGACGGCGAGGAGAACGAGATCGTCACTGGCAAAACGATGTTCGAGAAGAACGCTCTGGTCGACGCTGCCGTGCCTACCCAATCAAAATCGAAGTCGAAGAACAAGAAACGAAAACGACAGCGCGGTCAGAAAAAAATTCCCGGCGCTCAAGAAATCGGATCCAGAAAAGCATATGCACAATGGCTCACCTCGGCTGAAAACCCGCGTTTCGCAACCACTATCGCGAATCGACTTTGGAAACAAGCGTTTGGGCTGGCCCTGATCGAACCCGTCGATGTCATCGAAGACAACACGGAGGCTTCCAACGAACAATTGATGAGCTATTTAACTGATGTAATGATCGACTTTAAGTTCGACAGAAAACAGTTCCTGCGCGCAATCTACAACAGTCGAACCTATCAGTCCGTTGCGACGGCTTCTGACGTTTCCGACCCGCTTACCCACGCCTTCAATGGTCCAATTGTTAGACGGATGTCGGCTGAACAAATTTGGGATTCGCTGTTAGCGTTGACCGTCCCCGACACCGATCGTCGTACCAGCGAACCAATGGATTATCGCACGGCGCAGGTGACCAAATTTGCCACCGCGTTGTCTGAGAATGAAGAAGGGGCTCTGGAGAACCTAATTGAGTTTGCCAAATCGAATCGGAAAGGATCTTCGACGGCCAGTGCTTCGAAGAAAGCCGCAAAACAAGTCGGCCGCGAGATGCGAGCAACAATGAAATCTCTTAATAAAGCAATCCGGGTCGCTCGAGATAATCGTGATGAACGTGCCGCTAGATCTTTAATGCTCGAGCGTGCCGAGAAGATTCAGTCGCTGAAATCTGGCATTGCGAAAAAGTACAGTCGCGCCTCGGAGCTCCCATCTCCCGCGCCAGCCGGGCACTTTCTACGTCAATTCGGTCAATCCGATCGGGACCAAATTGAAAACTCTAATAGTGATCCGGCCGTTCCACAGGTTTTGTCGATGATGAATGGAATGATTGAAAAACAGATCGTCAAGGACCCCAATACAGTTCTGATGAGCAATTTGCTGAAGATGAGCAAGGTAAGATACGGCAGCAGAAACGTGCACCAAACCGATGCAATCGACACCGTGTTTTTGACCATGCTTAACCGTGAGCCGACGAGATCTGAGAAACGGCAGTGGAAACCAGAAATAAGATCCAATTTTGAATCGGCATACGGAGACCTGATCTGGACGCTGGCGAACTCCAATGAGTTTATCTTTCTTAAGTAACGACGCGTGCTGCCGCACCTTCCCTTGAGTGCTTGTTCTGCTCCACCATTGCAAAATGTCGGTTCTGGCGAAGGCCCACAAAAGGACATAACTATGAAAAGTATATTTCAAAAAACAGATCCCCAGTCTCGGCGTTCGTTTGTGACTCAGATGGCTTGTTCGATGTTGGGGCTGACCGTTCTGCCGACTCTCGCAGGCACAGCGCGAGCCGCCATGGCGACCGGCGGTGTCGCTGGTCAACAGATCGGCGGCAATGCCAAATCAGTGATCTACCTCTACATGAGCGGCGGGATGAGTCATCTCGACACGTTTGACACCAAACCCGGCGCTGAAACTCAGGGCCCCGTAGAGTCGATTGATACGGCGGCCGATGGGGTGCAGGTCAGCCAGTACTTCCCAAACCTCGCCAAACAAATGAATCACGTTGCAGTGATTAACTCGCTGTATTCGAATCAAGGTGCTCACGCTCAAGGACGCTACTACATGCATACGGGATACACGATGCGCGGAACGATTAAGCATCCTGACCTTGGTGCTTGGAGCGCGTACCATTTGGGGAAATCTAATCGTACTCTTCCGGCGAACGTCAAGATTGGTGGTAATAGTGCAGGGCTGGGCGGTGGTTTCCTTGAATCAAGCTACGCAGCTCTTCCCATCGGCGACCCAGAATCGGGACTCCAAAACAGCACTTTAGCCAATGGTTTGACCGAGGATCGGTTCCGCAAACGACTAAGGCGACTCAAAATGATGAACGTTCAATTTGCAGACCAGTACAACACCAAGCAATCACGGGCTTACGCTTCGATGTACGACGAAGCGGTCAAACTGATGAAGTCAAAAGACCTCGAAACATTTGACCTCTCCAAAGAGAAATCGGATTTGCGTGATCGATACGGTCGAAACAAGTTCGGGCAAGCCTGTTTATTGGCTAGGCGTTTGGCTGAATCTGGCGTGAGGTTCATCGAAGTGGACAATAACGGTTGGGACACTCATGGAGATAACTTCGAGCGGGTCGAGGAGAAGAGCCAAATTCTCGATCAGGCATTGGCTGCTTTATTGGGCGACCTGAACAGCAGAGGAATGCTTGATAGCACGTTGGTCGTTCTGGCGACAGAGTTCGGACGCTCGCCAACAATTCAATACGATAGAAACCTTGGCCGCAATCATTATCCTCAGGCATTCTCCTGTTTGCTTGCCGGTGGCGGAATCAAAGGTGGTTTGAAATACGGTTCGACCGACCAAGAGGGCCGAGAGGTTACCGAAGACATGGTGACGGTTCCGGATTTTAACGCGACGATCGCAACGGCGATGGGAATCGACATCAAAA
This sequence comes from uncultured Pirellulaceae bacterium, assembly GCA_938036435.1. Taxonomy (GTDB): domain Bacteria; phylum Planctomycetota; class Planctomycetia; order Pirellulales; family Pirellulaceae; genus Mariniblastus. The sequence continues at coordinate 16,022 of CALHPU010000133.1, forward strand.
AGAAAGTCGATTCGGCTTCAGGTCGCCCGTTTACCGTCGCCGATGACGGTGAGCCTGTAGAAGATTTGTTCGCCTAGAAGATTCGTCGAATTCGCGCGGTGCCATTGACGACGGCTCCCCCGCAACGGCGTTCGCATGGCAATAACGACTTCGGACTCCCGAGCTATTTATTTTGAAGTTGCAGATTTGAGA
>CALHPU010000134.1 GCA_938036435.1 uncultured Pirellulaceae bacterium
CCGCCAGATGAATCACCGTCAAAGGTGTACAGAACGCTGCCGTCAGCTCCGGAAAATACCCGAGCACTACCGCTGTTGATGCCGTTGGGGTCGTCATTGGGAGCCCCCACAATCAGGTCGGCAAAACCATCGCCGTTAACATCACCGGCGCCACTGACCGCAGTGCCAAAACGGTCGCCAAAACCAAAAATATCGGTCGATGCATCACCATCGAAGCTGTAAAGAACGCTGCCGTCAGCGCCGGAGAAAACCCGAGCACTACCGCTGTCGTTTCCATTGTTGTCATCGCCGGCGGCCCCCACAATCAGGTCTGCATAGCCATCGCCATTGACGTCACCCGCACCGCTGACTGGTCTGCCAAACTGGTCGCCAGCAGAATCACCATCGAACGTGTAGAGTACGCTGCCGTCAATTCCAGAAAACACGCGTGCACTACCGCTGCTTTCTCCGTTGTTGTCATCCAGTGAGATTCCAACAATCAGATCATCAAAACCATCGCCATTGACATCGCCGGCGCTGCTAACGGTCCTGCCAAACAAGTCGCCAGCTGTATCACCAACGAAGTTGTACAGTACGCTGCCGTCAATTCCGGAAAACACCCGCACACTGTTGTTCAGTGGGAACCCGACAATCAGGTCAGCAAAACCATCGCCGTTGACATCACCGGCACCGCTGACTGCGCGGCCAAAAAAGTCGCTGGTTGGATCACCGTCGAAGGTGAACAGCACGCTGCCGTCAACACCGGATAGCACCCGAGCACTACCAAAGGGTGCGCTACCATTGTCATTGGTCGGAGCTCCCACGATCAAGTCATCAAATCCATCGCCGTTGACGTCACCTGCGCCGCTGACAGAGAACCCAAACAAGTCGCCGGCTGCATCGCCAACGAAGTTGTAGAGCATGCTGCCGTCAGCGCCCGAGAACACTTGCGCACCACCAGTGCCGACATTGGGTTCATCCGGGACACCCACAATCAGGTCAGCAAAACCATCGCCATTGACGTCACCTGCGCCGCTAACTGACTTACCCAACTGGACCCTGTTTGAATCACCATCGAAGGTAAAAAGTGGAACATGAGTAATCGTTTGAGCGCAAGCTTGTGCAACAGCCAACGCGCACCAAACCAATAAGCACCACAAAGAACGCAGAATCTTATGTTGATTACTCAAGGGACCTACTCCAGAAAATGAGGCCAAGCGGATCAGCTACCGTACGCAGCGTGATAAACTGAGCGAGATGAGAAAAATGGCTTTTCCTGAGATTTTGGTGCATCGCAATCCATGAGTCAAGAAAATTGTTAGGTGACGTTACATAGTCCGAAGAGAGGCCACAGAAGAAATTGTCACAAAGTTCCGGTGAGAAGGCGCAGCCATCGCATTTTTGCAAAAGACAGCGAATGCAGGACAAAACGATCAAGCCCCTTGATATTCAAACACACGGTTTCATAAATTTGCCCGCAATGTAGAAAGCCCCATCGAAGACAACTTGGGCAAGCGACCAATCCGGCAGAACGCCAAGACGTAGAAAAACCCCGCGAAACGCTTGGTTCCACGGGGTTTTCAAAGTGGGCGCTGAGGGACTCGAACCCCCGACCCTCTCGGTGTAAACGAGATGCTCTAGCCAACTGAGCTAAGCGCCCTTCTTTTCGTCACTGAATAGCTTTCATCGGCCAATCAACCGAACTGCTTGAGCCAGCTTTGGTCATCTTTGCCGATGAATTGGTACTTTAAGGACTAGAGCCGCTGGCTGTCAATCGGTTCGTCTGAAAAACGGCCAAAACACACTGTTTTCTGGACCCTCGCCAGTGCTATTGCAGGCCCCCGGCGAAATCTCTAACGTCCATTAGCAAATTCTCAAAAATAACCCGATTTCTGTAGGCTGTCTTGTCATGGGCACTGCCAATTTGAACTTCCATCAAGCCATCTTGGCTATTTCTATTGGTCGCCAACGTTTAGCCGTCGGACTCGCATTTATGGTGTTGGTCGCTTCGGCGATTGGCTGCAATGCTACCACGCAACGTCAAAATGTCGCTGGACGAATCGCATTCGAGCAAGGGCAACACGCCCAAGCAATCAACTCCTTCCAACAGGTGCTCAATCGCGATCCGAAAAATTCGGACGCCTATTACAATCTGGCAGCCTGTTACTACGAGATGGGCAAGGCCAAACAAAACAAGCAATTCGTCGACCAAGCCGAACAGCTCTACCGCCAAGCGATCTCGTACAACGGACAACACGTAGACGCTCACCGAGGCCTCGTCGCGCTACTGATCGAAACCAAGCGTGAAAAATTCGCCTTCGATGTGCTCGACGGCTGGCGGCAACGCATGCCGCAATCGCCAGCTCCTTTGATCGAATTGGCTCGGGTCTATCAGGAATACGGAGATGACACGCGCGCCACCGATCTGTTGGCCGACGCGCTGAAAATCGATGGGCAAAGCACACGCGCGCTTAAAGCATTGGGGCATATACGTGAGGTCCAAGGCCAAAACCAATTGGCGTTGGACAACTACTCCCGAGCGTTGCAAATCGATAACTTAGACCAAGCAGCAGCCGCCAAAGTCGCCTCATTGCAGAACCTGATTCGAACGGGAAACGCTGGATCTGGAACTGCTGAGCAACGTTACGGCAATGCGGCGCCCTATTTGCTCAAATAGCGACGAATTGTCTTTTTTCCAACCGGCACCAAACAGATGCGGACTCGCTTTGGGCAGCATGGCATCCGGCGTTGGAAGCTTAGTCATCCCAAGCGATTGAAATGTGGCAAGCAGAATGCTTACCCCACCCTGATGAAAGATCGTCCCAACCGTCGTGATCCATCCCCAACGTGTATTTTAAGGGGAACTTTCCTCTCCGTCTCAAATGCCTCTATTCACGACATTTTCCGACGTTTAAACTCTTTGCGTGAATCGGTAACTTAAAACGTGATTACTGCTTCATGGCTGCGGGTTTCCCGAAAAGGAGCGGTTCAAAGAGCCACCAACGTTTCTTTATTCCATTTTTCTGTGAACACTTGCGGCGGAATTTTTTCTTTAGCGTTTATACGATCAACAACGGCCCCGAGTGGCGGCGCTGCTTGGGATGGATGACGGTGTTGATATAAAGGCTGTTTCATTCATAGGCTTACAATTCGACGGTTCCAAAAAATCATGACGACCATAAACACAAATCGCGTCTTTAATTTTTCAGCAGGTCCAGCCACCATGCCCGAAAGCGTCCTGCAACAAATTCAGGATGAGATGATGGCTTTACCCGGCGTAGGCAGCAGCATCCTAGAAATCAGCCACCGCAGTGCAGACTTCGACGCGATCCTCGACGATTCACGATCGGCCATCGAACGTGTGATGAACGTCCCCGACACTCACGAGGTGCTATTCATTCAAGGCGGCGGTGCGTTACAGAACATCATGATCCCCGCCAACTTCTGCACGCCAGAAGCAAAAACGGCAGACTACATCCTGACCGGTGCTTGGGGCAAGAAAAGCGCTGGCGAGGTCAAATACTACGGCGACTTGAACATCGCTTATGATGCGGGTGACACGAATTTCAATCACCTACCCGAACAGGCTGACTTAAAACTAACTCCCGGTGCCGCTTACGTCCATCTAACGACCAACGAAACAATTCACGGCATCCAGTTTCATTCACTTCCGGACACCGGCGACGTGCCGATCGTGGCGGATAAATCTTCGGACATCATGTGCGGACCGCTCGATGTTTCTAAATACGGATTGATCTACGCGTGCGCTCAAAAGAACGCGGGTACTTCCGGCGTGACGATTGTGATCGTTCGCAAGGATCTTCTGGCTCGCAGTGGAGATCGCCTGCCAAGCTATTTGGATTACGCCAAACATTCCAAAGCCGGATCGCGTTTCAATACCCCGCCCACGTTTTCCATTTACGCCACGGGTCTGGTCTGTAAGTGGCTGGAAGCCAAGGGCGGCGTCGAAAAAATCGAAGTCGAAAACAAACACAAGTCACAGTTGATCTACGATGTCGTAGACAGCAGCGAAGGGTTTTACACTGGCCACGTTGTCAACAAAGACCAGCGGTCGATCATGAACGCTGTCTTCAAGTTACAGTCCGATGAACTTGACGCTCAATTCGTCGCCGAAGCCAAAGATGCGGGCCTGACAACGCTCAAAGGCCATCGCAGCCTTGGCGGGATACGAGCATCGATTTATAACGCGATGCCTGTCGAAGGTGCCGAAGCCTTAGCCGCATTCATGAAAGACTTCGCCGCCAAAAACGGGTAAACCAACTTCTCCTCAGACGAAACTGAGCGACTTTCCGTTTTTGATCGCCAAGCCTTGGGACACCCGTCGAACAAGCTAGCTTTCTAATCTGTTTAGTTGATTGGCCTTAGACTAGCACCCTAGCGATGCCAATCCAAAAGCGATTGAGGCGACCAGACGGAACCCACTTTACTTCACACACTTAAGAAGAACCTTAAAGGAATCTCAATGCCACGGATTATCGTACTGGACGATCTTGCAGCCGAAGGATTAGCGTTACTCGATGCCGCCGAAGGAATCGAATACGAGATCCGCACCAAGCTTAAAGGTGATGAGCTGAAATCGGCTTTGGCCGAATTCGACGGAGCAGTCTGTCGTAGTGGCGTAAAGATCACGCCTGAGTCACTCGAAGGCAATAAGCGTCTTCGTGCCATCGTCCGCGCTGGTGTGGGAACGGACAACATCGACAAACAAGCCGCCTCGCGGTTGGGCATAGTCGTAATGAACACGCCAACGGGCAACACGATCAGCACTGCCGAACACGCGATGGCTCTGATGCTGGGTCTGTCCCGCAATCTCGCTCCGGCTCATGCGAGTTTGGTGGCCGAGAAATGGGATCGCAAGAAATTCCAAGGAAGTCAGCTTTCTGGAAAAACTCTTGGCGTTGTTGGACTGGGCCGGATCGGTCAAGAGGTTACGTTTCGCGCCAAAGCTTTTGGCATGGATGTGATTGGTTTCGATCCGTTTCTCTCTAAGGAGCGAGCCGAAGAATTGGGCATCCGCAAAGTGGATGCCGTTAAAGATATGCTTCCCGAGATCGACTACCTGACCGTTCACACGCCGCTGACTCCTGAGACCAAAGGTCTGATCGGTCCCGATGAAGTGAAACTTCTAAGAAAGGGAGCGCGACTGGTCAACTGTGCTCGTGGCGGCATCTACGACGAAGCAGCTCTGGTCGCTGGTTTAGAATCCGGGCACTTGGGCGGCGTCGCACTGGACGTTTACGACAGCGAGCCCTGCACGGACAGCCCACTGTTCAAGATGGACAACGTTTTGTGCACGCCGCACCTTGGAGCGAGCACCGAAGAAGCTCAAATTGGTGTCGCCGTGGAAGCGGTAGAATTGTGCATCAACTATCTGAAGACCGGCGAGATTCGTTCTGCGGTCAACACGATTTCAATGGATCCGCAAACTCTCAAAGCACTTCGTTCTTACGCCGACGTCGCCCATCGTTTGGGCTTACTACTTAGCCAATGGCATGGAGGCGCGATTACAAAATGTGAATTGCAATTCAACGGCGAGATCGCCGACAAGGACACGCGCATCCTGACATCCGCGTTCTGTGCTGGTTTGATTGAGAACCATGCCGAAGATGCGAATGTCATCAATGCCGAACTACTATGCCAAGAGCGCGGTATTGAGATCGTCCGGACATCTAACAGCGGCCCGGGGACTTTCAGCAGTATTATCTCTGCGACCGTTTCTGGTGATGGTAGATCACACAACGCCAGCGGGACCGTGTTTGGAAAAGACATGCCGCGTCTGGTGAAGCTGGGCGAGTACCGCACTGAAGCTTACATGGATGGTAACCTGTTGATCTTCACGCACCGCGATGTGCCGGGCATCATTGGCTACGTCGGTAACGTGCTGGCCGAGGACAAAGTGAACATTGCTCAAATGGCGGTGGGCCGCGAATCAGATGCCGGTGGTCCTGCCATCGGTGTCTTAAATCTTGACGCAACGGCACCCGAGTCTGCCATCGTAAAGATCGTGGAGAACGACGGCATTGAATCGAGCAAACAGATTGCTCTTCCGCCTGCTGGAGAACTGCCCGATTGGTTGGGCTAGTGGTTTGTCAGGGATGGAAGTTAGAGTGTGTCATCGTAGCCGGAGTCGCCAGACTTCGGTTTTATACTGCTGAACTGAATTCTGGCGAATCCAGCTACCCTAAAATTGAATGTTGACAGACCATTAGGTTGATCGCTAATTTAGAATGCATAAGAGCCGCGGGTTTCCCTGCGGCTCTTTTTTCGTGATTCTTTAGAAAACCACCGAAGCGCACAAAATAGGGTGGGTCGTACGTGTTTCCTGTCAGCGAAAGACCGCCCCAACATCTTCTCTGGTGGGTCGGCGCGATAAACGTCGCCTTGACCCACTCTATACATCAACCCGAAAATGCTGTGGTGATGAATCCTAGACACAGAATGGTGAAACAACCAATCAAGGAAGAATTGATGAAAGCAATTACCGCCACCTTCATTGCGTTGTTGGTGTTTGCAAATTTAGCGGTGGCGCAAACAATCTCCGTTGACGACTTTCAAGAAATATCCGGTGTTGTGCGTGATCTTGCCACAGGCGAAATCACGATCGTTGACGACGACGGTGCTGCTCACAAAGCGCTCATTCAGAACAAAGGTGGCAGATACATCATTCTCGGTAACCGGCGGATTCAGTTTCCAGCCAAGATCCTTGTCGCGGGTTTGTTGCCGGCCGAATTACTCGAGATTGGAATGATCGTGCAAATATACGCCAACACAAACCTCTCGGGGAAAACGCGTGGTGCGATCAAGGAGGTGTTAGTCGAACCGAATCCCAGAGTAAAACTCGACCATACGTTTGATCAACAGCCGGCCGACAAAAAAGACTATCAACGATGCCGTATCACCGGTCGCATTGTTGCGGTCAGTCGCAAACTGTTAAAGCTGTCGGTAACTGACTCGAGTTTGAACCGAAAGCAAATCGTCTCCGTCAAACTTGACGACGATTGTCAAATGAAAATCGAGGAAGACAGCCTCGATCGAGTCATCGCCGGCGACCGTGTCGTAGCAGCACAAGTGGCAAATATTTCCACCGGTGAACGCGCGGTACGTTCCATCGAAATCGAACTAACGGCAGATCGCAAACAAGTCACCCGCACATTCGACGCTCAGCTAGAGCAGCGATTCTCCAGTTTCAGTGACGAACCATCTGAACCGCGCGAGCTGCGATCGGACCATTTCATATTGGCCACGGACATTTCTGACCGCAGCGCTCAAGTGCTGTTGGCAAAACTGGAGACGATGTACGAACTGGTTGGCGCCTATTTTCGAGCTGCCCCCAAACAACCCATTTTGTGCTACGTCGTGCGCGACCTAAACCAATGGCCCAAAGAACGACTCAAACCAGCTGGGGCACAAAAAATTGCTGAAGGCGCCGGCGTCACTCTTTGGCGAACACTTAGCAAAGGTGGCCGAAAGACAAAAGCTGAGGCCGAAGTTTACTCGTGCGAGAATCACAGTATCTGCCAACATGAAGCCGTTCACGCATTCTGCGCTTTGACGTTTGGATCAACTGGTCCAGTTTGGTTTTCCGAAGGAATGGCAGAAATGGGTCAGTACTGGAAACCGGATCAACTGGCCGTCGACATCAATCCGGAGGTGATTCGATATTTGCAGAACGCCAAACCCAAGAAGATGGCCGCCATCGTCGCGGCCGGCCAAATCACCGGCGACTCGTGGCAAGCTTACGCTTGGCGCTGGGCGTTGTGTCATTTGCTGGCCAACAATCCAAATTATTCCAAACGCTTTAAAACTCTGGGCCTCAATTTAATGACCGAGCGAAACGACGATAGTTTTACCAACGCGTTTGGACCGGTGGCGGCGAACATTTCGTTTGAGTATGACCAATTCGTTGAGAATTTCGGCAACGGATACAGAGTGGACTTGTGTGTGTGGGATTGGCGGACACCAGCAAAACCGTTGTCAAAATCCAAGAGGACCAAAACGAACGTCGAAGCCCGCGCGGGCTGGCAGGCCACGCGCCTGCGCGCGGTCAAAGGCACCTCCTATGATTTCATCACAGAAGGCACTTGGGGAATTGGTAAGGGTTCCGAAGACTTGTCTGCAGACGGCAGCCCAACGGGCGAAGGCCGTTTGATCGGTGCGCTGATGAACGAGTTTGAGTTAAGCACGCCGTTCCAATTGGGCAGCGAGGCAACTTGGGTGGCTCCTTCGGACGGTCAGCTATTCTTGCGATGTAGAGACGCTTGGACGGAGTTGGAAGACAATACGGGTTCGATCAAGCTGATAATTCGTCAGACGCCGAAGAAGAAGTAAGCGTTTTTCATCTTCAAAGTGGGGTAAGCATCCTGCTTGCCATGATGCAATCGGGCCGGATTCGCAAGCTCGAAGCCTTATGTTTTACCAGAAGTATTTGCTTCGGCGGCCTGATATCCGAGAATCATATTCTGAAGTTTGGTCCATCCCCTCCAGATAACAATCCACCCCGGCTGGTGATCGGAGCTCCGGTTTTGGTGCCCGCCCAGCCGCG
>CALHPU010000135.1 GCA_938036435.1 uncultured Pirellulaceae bacterium
AGAAGGGCTCGCAACGAATGCTCGATCGAAAGTCATACCCTCAGCGGCCAATTCGTTGATCGCCGGAGTCTGGATATTCGTCCCGCCATACAGCGGCAGGTCCTTGGTCGATAGATCGTCAGCCAGATACACAACGATGTCGGGACGGCGTTTTGAGGATTCGCACTGGAGCATCGCTCTGATCTCTGTAGGTGTCGATTCGGCATTGCCTCCTTCATCAGCACCCGTGATCCACCAGTAAACCATCCCCGCATCGGAGCAGTCGAACTTGTTGGTTTGAAACTTAACGACGCCATCCTGTTCGGCGTAGGCGAGCTGCTTCCAAATCCACTGCATTTGCGGATCAGAATGATCTTTGGCCCAATCCCAGGATTTGATCTCGGTTTTTAGTCCAATGTTTTGGTCGCCAATTTGATGTTCCCCCACGCCGAAAGCAAGAATTTGCTTCCACTCAAAGAAATCACCGGCGTTATCGTTGGCCGGATGATGAGAAACGACGTGCACGAATTTGGCTTTCGAAGCATCAGCTGCTTCTAAAGCGTAACCAATGATGTCAGGCTCGCCGGCCTCGATGATCCACAAAGGATCAAGGTTCGATGAATGGTTAATGGCATCGCGTAGATCATCAATTGCGGCCTGTTGTTGAGTGCGACAGTTAAAGACACCTGCAAGATTTTTGAAGGGGCCAAAATGCTCAACACCGTAAAGACAAATCTGATCCAGAACCTTCTGTCGACGCAGTTCGTCATCTGCCGAAATACGATCTGTCGGCTTCAGGTCACAAGAATGTGAAAGATGAACCAGTCGGTCTCGCAGGTCGGTCGATTTCAGCAAGCCAAACATCACCGCCGTCGCGCCAATGTCATCAGGATCGGGAGAGTTTCCGTCGGCAACAATAGCCAACCGACCGGCTGGCGGTTGAATTGACAGCGGTGCTTGGCCGGGAGCAAATTGGCCGAAACCGAGAAGCACCAGCATCAAGATCGTGGCGATAGCCTTCATACTTATTTGACTTCAAAAGTGATGTTTCCGCTAACGGCGTCGGCGACGATCCAGCGGTTGCCTTCTTTCGTTGCTTCGACTTCTTCTCCATTGGCCAATACAACACTACTGCCATCAATCATCGGAAGCTCGATTTTGGCAGACATACCCTCTGGTAAACCAAGGGACATCGCAAACGTTTCGCCCGTCTTCCAGTCGACTTCCACCGGTCCGCGCGATGTGGGCACACGGCCGCGAGCAAACTTTAATTCACCGATACAGGGACGAATGGTTGTCGTTTTCCAACCGGGAGATGCAGGTTGCACTCCCAACACAAATCGCGGTAACAAGTTCGCCGGCGCAGCCCCCCAAGCATGGTTCCAATCCTGATTGGGTTTGAACTTTAAATCCCAAGCCTCCCAAGTGATGGTCGTACCGCTGTTGACCATGTGTTTCCAACTGCGATTGCCGTCGGCGAGGATTAGATCAATCGCTTTTTTGTCGCTACTGTTTCGAAAGAGAGCCTCCATGAAATACTGAGCCGCGTAGACACTGCACTGCATGTCTTTTTCTTTTAGCCATGCTACCACTGCGTACCTTTTGTCATCCGGTATTAAGTCGAAAGCCAACGGAAAGAAGTTTGCGTGGACGCTGCTGTGATCGGTGCCGACGCCATCGCGATAAATGCCGGACTTCTCATCGAAGAAAGTTTTCTGAAACGACTCTCGAGCAAGTTTAGCTCGGGCAGTGAAAGCTTCCGCGTCGTCGAGCTTTCCAACGGCGGTCGCCATCTGAGCCATCTGCTCCATTGCCGCGATGTGAAACGCATTGACGACGGCATTGAGTTCGGTAAACACAAAACCGTCGCGTTCCTTTTTCGGCCAGTCGACAATGTCGTGTCGAGTTTGATCCAGTTCACCACTGCGTACAAGGCCGTCGTCACCGCTGCGTTGCATGAGTGTTTTTGACTTCAATGATTCGTAACGATGCTTGAGCCAGTCCGTATCGCCCGAATACATCCACTGGGCGTGGGCCATGAAAACCATATGCGGTGCCCATTCGGTTGGCCAAGTTCCATTCTCCATCAACCAGTCAAAACTGCGCGCGGCCATGGTGACGTCGTCGTCGGTTGTGTAATGACTGAGCTGATTCAAATAAGCGTCGGCTTCGTATGGAATCCGTTCGCGATCGCCATCGACATAGACGCCAGCGAAAGTTGTCGCTTTTAGACTGTACTTGCACAGGTCCCAAATCTTGTTGAGCATTTCGTCAGACGATTCGAATGAGCTAGCATCGTCGTTCCAAGTATTGGAATAGGCGGCGCGGCGTCGGATCTGATCGTAGGGGAAATCCTCGTCGAGTCCTTCGATTTCAACCCAACGAAACGGCATCACGGCTCCCCAAGAATCGGGCATGAGTACCGCAGGAGGATTGGCGTACATCAAGCCAGCCTGCAATACCGTTCGACCATCGATCGGCGTCGGCACGATCCAGTTTCCTCGTTGCTGTCCGCGTCGAATCGCTGTGACTCCGTAACGGACGGTGCCCGGCGGATCCTGATCGATACGACCGTCTTTTAGTTTTTCCCCAAAATGAACGTTGGCTTTTCCGGTGCCGGCAGGAACCGGCATGACGACGTTGCCAAACGCGACTTTACCGAAATCAATCTGGGTAACAGTGTCGCTGATCCGTTTGATCGAAACGGGCGGTTGCTCGGTTAACGCTACGTGCTGCTCGCCCGGAACTTCAGGAAGCTGTTTGATGAACAAGTTTCGAAACCGATACGTTTGCCCTTTTTCACCATGATGTTGAATGGCAATGAAGCCGTTGGCGTCGGTCGCATCGCGGAATCGAGTCGTTTGAATTCCGTTGACTTCAATGGTGATCAGGTCCTTAATGCAGGTGACGACAAAGCGATTCCAACCATTGCGATTTAGCGCATTGGCGATTGAGGGTTGCTTAAAGAACGCCTTCGACTCCTCTTCGTGTGCAAGAAATGCTTCCGGTGATCGGCCCTTATTGCTGGGCCAAATCCAACCGCGGCGACTTTCGTCGTAAAAGCCCCCAGACCATTTTCGATCCGAACCATCGCATTCAGCTTGGTATCCGAACACTTTCTTTTTTGCTTCCTCGTCAACGTGGCAGCGAAACATCACACCCGAATTGGCTTTGCCTTCGGGCAGATGGATTTCAACGCTGAGTTTGAAATCAGAATACTTTTTCTCCGTGACCAGAAAGAACTTCTTGTCCGCACTCAAACGGATCTCGCCATCAACAACACTTGCGTCGCCAAAGGAATACGGGTTCCTCCATCCCGAGAGATCTTTGCCATTGAACAGCGGCGTGTAACCGCGACTGAGCATCGCGTCGAACTCCACCTGCCCGTCTTCGGCAATCTGAGGTTTTAAAATCGAAGCCGGAATTGATTCTGGGTTTTGAGCATTCACGAGCACCGCCGCAAACAGTGTCACTCCAAGAGCCAGAAAAAGTCTTGCCGCCATCAATGTTCGCCTCAGAAATAGAAGAAATCGGTTGTTTTGCGGAGATTTTCCGCGACTTGAAAGATATCAGGCTGTTAAATTTGCAACTTCGATATCAAGTGCCATTTTGCGACATGCCAGAGTCTTTCGGAGGTGCCTCGACACGGCTACCACCATTAGAACTTGGCCACCGCCGAACCTTTTGGTTCTGGGTCGCAACCTCACGATAGCTGCCGGGCGTTGTACCAACTTCACGGCGAAACACTTTGCATAGATTTGGCAACGAACTGAATCCGGCCGCATGAGCAACGTACTTGATGGGCACATGCGTTTCTCGAAGCAGGCGTTTGGCGCGCTGAATTCGGCAAGCGACCAGCTCTTGTAACAACGTGCGCCCTAGGTGCTTTTTGAAATGGCGTTCCAGTGTGCGCCGTGTCACACCGACCTGTTTCGCAATCATATCTACCGACACACGTTGATGGCTATTGTTCCAAATGACACGCAACGATTCGGCAACCAAAGGATCATCCGAGTGAGCTCGTTTGTCTTCGGAGTTTATCGACTCCACGGACGTCTGCGCCTGCTCAAGAGCGCTAGCGATTAAGGCCATTGCGTGAGCGGTCAGCATTGGAGCATCCTGCTCCGGACGATTCATCACAAAATCGATTACGTCTCGATACTTCTCAATCGTTTTCTCCGGATGGCGAAGCTTAGTCAGCGGTCGGTCCGTGTGAAAAAGACCGCGCCCAAGCCACTGAAACAACAGGTCACCGCCGAGCGAGATCCAGTATTCAGTCCAGCCCGTGTTTGGATTCGGGCGATAGCGATGCCACACATCCGGATAAAGCGTCATGATGGTTCCAGAACGAATTTCCTGCAGGCCGGTCTCGCGCGATTCGAATTCACCACTTCCGGCAGAGATAAACACGAACTGAAATTCGGGAAGCACGCGCCCTGCATGCCAAGAGAAATGGTAGAGTTCAGGGTGATTTTGCTGCGGGTAACTAGCCCCAGCTGGAACGACATCCATACCCGCACCGGTGACGTAAAGCCCAAGCCGGTTAACGATTTCCGGCACGGGAAGATAGTTGAAATTCGAACTGTCGGAATCCGTCATGGAAGTCTAGGCTGAAATGACACGATTGAGAGGGAACGCTCCCGTGTTGACTATCAATGGTGGATAAGCGGCCTCAGTATATCACGGCTTGCAAGATGTTAAGTTTAATACGATTGTCTGTTTACGACGCTTCGAAATCTTGGAATCCAAGCAAATGCCCAATCTTTTTTAAGAATATCGATCAAGTTTGGGCCAAATCGCCCGAATGGCTTCCCGACTGCGACACTCGGGGCGAGCTAAGACGAAAGAAGCGCATCAGACTATAGAGTCGAGCGCCAACCCATGATCATTCGGTTCGCCAACGATCCGCTTGAGCAGGCAGAGGCTCATCACAGATATTCTCGAACTTGATCAACGCGTCTTGCCAATATGTTGATGCCGATGGCAGGACCTCAACAAGCTCTACCGATTGTCGAACGACGTCTCGGATATCCTTTAGTGACTCAACATCACCAGCGGCTTGGCACTGAACCATAATATTGCCCAAGGATGTCGCTTCGCTTGGACCGGCGAGCACGGGTAAACCAGCGGCTCCAGCAATGAACTCATTGAGAAGGCCATTTCGACAGCCACCGCCCACGACATGGATCACGTTGATGCTTGTTTCAGTCAGTGACTCGATTTCGCGAATGACCTGACTATATCGCAGCGCTAGGCTTTCAAGAACACACCGCACAAGACCAGCCTCGTCAGCAGGTGAAGCCTGTCCAGTTCTCTCAAAGAACTTCACGATAGCCTGTTCCATATTTGGAGGGTTCAAAAACGTGACATCATCAGGGTCAATGAAAGCACCTGTCGAAGGAGCCCCACTGGCCATTTTCGTTAGCTCTTCATAGCTACGGTCAAAACCACGATCGGCAAAACTCTGCTTTAACCGCTGAATCAACCAGAGTCCCATCACATTCTTCAGCAATCGCCATGTACCATCAACGCCACCTTCGTTGGTCACGTTTGCGTTGAGGGCGGCCTGCGAAATGATCGGTTGGTCGATCTCCACGCCTACTAATGACCACGTTCCCGAACTGATATACGCCCAGTTCTTTCCAACGTCTGCTTTAACTGGAACCGCGACCACCGCTGACGCCGTATCGTGAGTGGCAGGTGCGATCACAGACACAGCGTTGAGCCCGGTGGCAGCTGACACTTCATTTCGGATTTGCCCAAGATTTGTTCCGGGGGCAACCACATCCGGAAGCATGTGTGTGGGAATTTCAAGCTGCTCAAGTAATCCAGTTGCCCAACTTCGTTTCGTGGGATCGAAACATTGGGTCGTTGTTGCGAAAGTGAACTCAACTGACTTCGATCCGCAAAGCCGCCAATGAAAATAGTCAGCCATGGTTAACATGGTCTGTGCTTGATCTAAGCAATCGCCAGCTTCCTTTTGTGCAAACAACTGACAAAGCGTGTTGATCTCCATGAACTGGATGCCAGTCTGATGGAAGATATCAGTCTTGGTTATTTTGCCGAACACCTTCTCCAGTGTTCCAACGTTTCGACTGTCGCGATAGTGATAGGGCAGTTCAATCAGCTTATCACTTGAATCTAAAAGGGCGTAGTCAACGCCCCACGAATCGACGCCAACACTGACGAAGTCGTCTTGGTTTTTTGCGGCAAGAGTCAGCCCGGCCTGTATCTCGTCCCAAAACTGCTCAACATCCCAACGAAGCGTGGACTGAACATCGCTTCCGCCGGTAGCAAATCGGTGCTTTTCCTCCAAATGGATCTTTTGACCGTCAAAGCTGCCTTGCACGACCCGGCCACTTTCACCGCCAAGATCGATTCCAATAAAGTGTCTGCTGATGTTCAAACTGGCTCTGCGAGAATTCGGCAATTAGTCGGATCAATTTGCAACAATTCGGCCAGGGAAGTCATCAAAATGACTTGCCGGATTGCGACACGATTATGGTATCACCCCTGTATCTGTTGACGAGCATTCTTCACTTGTCGTTTTGCGACACTCTCTTTAGCCTTATTTTGCCGTCGAGTCACATTTATCGGTCGCGCGCTCGACTCGATGAACCCAATACTTCCCACAGCCCATTTCCAGAACTTGGCGCGCAATCGCAAGTTGGTAACGGTACAATAGAGACGGTTTCTCTCTGCGGCCAATTGCTGCGGAGCTCCAACGTCGCGGGGGTCATTCGGAGCGACGTAGTAGACACCTTCGGTTGTCCAGACAAGGGTATTCGCAAATGACAGATTCATTCTGGGCTGGCGGTTCAATGGCATACGTCGACGCATTGGGCAAGCGGTACAAGCCGCAATTGAAAGACCTGCGCAAGCGTCACGACAGTGCTGAAGGCTCCCAACGCGCGGAACTTGCGGCTGAACTTGAGCGCATCGAGGCCGAATACCAGACCAAGCTAGATTCCATTGACGACAGCGCGTTCTGATTGCGGATGTAAACAGGTAGACAATCCGATTTGTTCTAGGAGTCGCGATGAGCGGACATATACGATTCGAGAAACTCGTTTACTTTCCCGGACTGCCACTGGGCTGTTTAATCTTTGGTTGGATGATCCCGATTTTCTTTGACTGGCCAGGCAACTCACATGAATGAAATACAAACATTGGCGTTTGAATTGCGAATTGATGAGTTGCGAGTACGAGCGTCCAAACATCAAGATCTCGCGGGGTGCATGTTGGCTGCGTGTTCGGCCCATGATCCTGTGCCGGAAACACAAGTGGCGGTCATCAAGTTCCTGATCGAGTCTGGCGTTTCAGTAAACGAGACTGACAATAACGGGGTTACCCCACTGCATCGCGCGGTTCGGTTCCGAAGTCTCGCGGCGGCAGATCTACTGTTGGCATCAGGTGCCGATGTTCAGGCCGTTGACAAAAAATCTCAGTCAACTGCTTTGCACCGCGCGGTAACCCATTCAGGTGCGCCTGCGACGGCAGGGAAGGCGAAAGCAGCTGCGGCGATTATTCGATCTTTACTTTCGCACGGTGCAGATCCAACTCGCAAAAATAAAAAAGGCAAATCGCCAATTGACTATCGCATGAGCGACCAAATCGCGTCGGCATTTGAATTTCATCGCTGTTAAAAATCGACGTAGCGTGGTTTATTTGGAAAATAGGCAGTGCCCTGCCCTTTTGATGGCTGGTTACCGAACATACTGCCTCGCATCAACCGCAATGCACCAGAAGCTTGAGCGACAAAGAACACCAAGATTTGATCAGTAAATCCCGGAACCGGATCCTTGCTGGACAACTGTTTGTCGCGTGGGAAACCAAGCATCTTTCTAATTCCGTTGAGCTCTGGCCCATCCCAATGCAGCTGCTCCTTTTCCATAAACTCACGCACAACCGAATGCTCAAGTTCTGATGGTCCGCCCATCTTTTCACCGGTTGCTCCTTCATGAAAAGGCAACTTCTCTCGAAGCACAATTTCCTTTGGTAAGCCCAGTCGTTTACCCAACAACCGAATCGGTAGTTTGCTCGAACGCGCGTCGTCCATCATGCCGAATAGAAAATCAGGATGGCCTTTGGATAATGCTTCCATAAACAAATGCGAGGTAAACGGTGACCTGATTTCGACCGGTGACATTTCGTCTGATGATTCAGTCAACAACTTGGCAGCCGTCGCACCAAAAAAAGATGCCAGCGCTACTCTGGCTCCGTCGGTCAATGGGAAATAGTTTACGCGTACGCAGATTTCTTCTCGAACGTCTTGTGCATCGCGTTTGCCCAATATCATCTCGCTGTAACCGGCCAACAACTCATCCGCTCCGTCGCCGGTCAGTAACGTGATCGCATCCGGATGGTCTCTGCGAATGGCGTAAAGCATGCTAGACATCGCAATCGTGTTGCGAACTTGGCTTCTCAAGATCGGATGTGGCGTGATCAACCGCGGCAAATCAGAAAAGACATATTCTTCATAGAGTTTTCGGTTTAGCGGCTCAAGCGATTCTGCGGAAAGAACGTGCAAGAATTTTTCTGGTTCAAGATTTAAAGCATCGAGTAATTTAAGGGTGTAAATTTCGTCTTGGTTCTTCTCGGTTGACTTTCCATCACCTTCTCCCAGCGTGAAAATCTTCAGCCGATCCAGTTGATCACTCTCTCTTAGAAACTTCGCGGTTAACGCCAAGATCACGCTACTGTCGATGCCTCCGCTGCACAGGACGCCAACGGTTCCAGTGGCTGGAATTCGTCGGCGAACGGCTTCTGCCAACGAGTCCGCGAACTCTGTCATGAAATCTTCGAAGGCTTGGTCGTCGGAGGATTCACCGCTGAACAGGTTTTCGCATTGCGGTCGCAGATTTAACTCTCGACACTCACCTGATTGGTCTCTGACGAAAGCCATTCCGGGCGCGAGCACTTCGATCGGCACGCGTGCATCGACCTCGTTTTCAAAAAGCAATTGATTAATTGGGGCGGCCTCTGAGGCAATGATCAGACTGTCATCCCATTCCGCAAAAAAGCAGCCAGACACGTTCATTTGGTCGACGGCGGACCACCACTCGTTGGTCTCTTTGTCAAAAATCAGAAATGTGCCTTGCAAATCGGCACCGGTTAGAAAGCCTTCAATTCCATGATTCTTGATGACATCCATCGCGAAATGGCCGTCACTTTCGTATTGCTGTTCATCGACGAACGGGCGGTCTTGGAAGCCATAAACTTCCCCGTTGAATGCCAACCAGTATCTTTCACTTTCCAGTGGGAATTGGCCGTGCGGAGTCGCAGCGCTAGTCACTGTGAAACGGTTTAGCCCAACGGCACAACCTCCCGCCTCGCAAAATTCGGGCTCAAGGTTTCCGCCGTATCGTTGCATCTGGGCGATCTTTTCCGCGACGGCCAGTCCTTCAGTGGTGAGGGTAATCCGACACATGTACTTGCACCTTGGTTTTGAGATTGATTTATAGAGGTCTTATTCGGGATTGCAGTCCCAATCGCATCGTTCGCATTGGTCGCATTGAGCGCGAGGTTGCTATTGAACTGAAAATCGATAGACGGTGGTTTTCTCGTAGACTTCTCCCGGACGCAGAACGGCGGAGGGGAAATCGACTTGATTAGGAGAATCAGGAAATCTTTGGCACTCGAGGCAGAACGCAATGCGATGCGTGTGAGGTCTGCTGTTTCGGCCGATGACTTTACCGTCGAACCAATTACCCGAGTAAAACTGGACGCCGTAGTCAGTCGTCAGCAGTTCCATCACTCGGCCGGTCTTCTTTTCGTGAACTCGCGCAACGGGCCGGAGCGTTCCCGCCTCACCGTTGATGACGTAGTTGTGATCGTATCCTTTGCCGATTTTTAGTTGAGCGTTGTCGTCATCGATGCTTTGCCCAATGGTATGGGGTTCGCTGAAATCAAAAGGCGTCCCTTTCACGTCTCGCAGTTCACCGGTCGGGATCGCGGTCTCATCGGTAGGCGTGAACTTATCACAGTGAAACTGAAGTTGATGATCCAAAATACTATCGCAGGAAGGTCCGCCTAGGTTCCAGTAACCGTGATGCGTAAGATTACAAATCGTTGGTTTGTCGGTTGTGGCGGAATAGTCAATTTTTAGCCCGTTCTTCTTGGTCAACGTGTACGTCGTGGTAACCTGAAGGTTGCCGGGATAGCCCTCTTCGCCCTCAGGCGACAGGTACTCAAGTTTTAGCTGCGGCTGTCCGGCCTCGATCGTTGCGGTTGCCTCCCAGAGCCGTTTGTTGAATCCGCGTTCGCCACCGTGCAAGTGATTAGGGCCGTTGTTGGTGGCCACTTGGAATTGATTATCATCAATCGAAAATTCCCCTTTGGCAATTCGATTTGCGCAGCGTCCCGCAATCGCTCCAAACCACCCCTGATCCTTTTGGTAGGCTTCAAAATCATCGTAGCCCAGCACGACATCTTCAAGCTTGCCCTCGCGATCGGGTGTTTTGAGGCTGACAACGATTCCTCCATAGTCAGTAATTTCGGCGACCAGTCCATGCTGATTGGTCAGCGTAAAGAGGCTCACGGGTCGTCCTTCGAATTCTCCGAACGGACGGCTGGTAATGCTCGGTTCACTTCCAAGTCCTGTCGTCGCCATGACCAAACTCAATAACGTGGTGAATAAACTGAGAACAATATTTTTCATTGGTGCTCCGCAGGAAATTAGGAAAGAGTTCGTCCGCCATTTACGCACAGCGTTTGCCCGGTGACGAAGGAAGCTCGTGGAGAACAAAAATCGGCAACTGCCTGAGCGACATCTTCCGGTTGCCCCCAACGAGCCACCGGAATAGTTTGCAAGTAAGAATCTAGATCAGCCTGCGGAGTTTCGGCGTGACGGTCGGTGGGGATCCAACCCGGGGAGACCAAATTAGCAGTAATCCCACACGGTGCCAATTCTCGCGACAGGCCTTGCGTCCAAGATTTCTGAGCTCCTTTGGCCGCCACATAAGCAGTGAAGTTTGGAACGCCACCTTCAACGACTTCGCTGCCGATGTTCACGATACGTCCCCACTTTCGTGATTTCATGTCCGGCAAGACTGCTTGCGCGAGTAAGAATGGACTCTTGATGAAGAAGCGGATCATCTCCTCGTATTCGGACCAAGTGTAGTCTTCGATTGGCTTTTGAGGCTGATCAAGCGTTGCATTAGGAATCAGAATGTCGATCGGACCGAGCTGTTGTTTGATGTCGGCGACTAATTGATCAACCGAATCAGCGACGGTAACATCGGCTTTGAAAAGTGCTCCCTCGGCACCTGAGTCAGCAAATTTAGCCTGCGCCCTTTTGGCGCGGTCTGTATTGTGAGCATAATTCAAGGCCACTGCCGCGCCTCTGGCACCAAGCTCGATTGCAATGGCCAAGCCAAGCCCCGTGGAGCTGCCTGAAACCAACGCCACCTTGCCTTCAAGATCTCTCATTGCATCCTTCGTTGTATTTTCGCTAGAACATCATCAAGCAGCGCCCCGTCGATCGTCGATTCCTTCCTCGACGAGACGGATAATCCTCGACAATCGACCGCTGTTGAACATAATAACACAATATTGCCGAACACACTTGAAAATCACTGTCGCCGCAAAACATCTCAAGAGGCTTGCTACTTGCTTCACCCGTATCTTAACTTCGGACAGCTGCCGCGGTTCGGCGTAATCCTTTTAGGATTACTGCTTGCGATCTTGACGTGGGTACCGCAGAACGCCCAAGCGCAGGAGTCTCAATTCTCCGCCGAACAACTCGAGTTCTTTGAGAAGGAAGTTAGGCCGCTACTGAGCACTCATTGTTACGAGTGTCACAGCGCTGATTCGGAAAACCTAAAAGCGGGTTTGTCGGTCGATAGCAGAGCTGCGTTAATCGAGGGTGGCGACAGCGGGGAATCGATCGTCCCCGGAGACTCCGATGGCAGTCTGTTCATGGAAGTTGTTCGATGGGAGTCTTATGAGATGCCTCCCAACGGCAAGCTGCCGGATGAAAACATTGAAACGTTTGCCAAATGGATTCAGATGGGTGCTCCGTGGCCGAGCGAGGCTCCGCCAGAGTCCTCAAAAATGAGGGACGAATTTGATTTGGAAAAGCGTCGGGATGAATTTTGGGTTTGGCAACCGATTGAGAATCCTCCGGTGCCTCAAGTCGCCGACACGAGTTGGCCTAAAGCGGACTTGGACAACTTCATTCTTGCTAAACTTGAAGAGAAGAATTTAGCTCCGTCAGATGATGCAAATCGTTTGGCCATCATGAGACGTCTGTACTATGATCTAATCGGTTTGCCCCCAACTGCCGCGCAAACGCGTGGCTTCATTGAAGATGACGC
>CALHPU010000136.1 GCA_938036435.1 uncultured Pirellulaceae bacterium
CGAAAATTTTGCTTTTGTCATTTTTGGAACCCCTCATGTCACGAAGGCTTGGGCGGTACAGATTGACGGTCATCATGTCGGAATCAATGTCTCGATTAATGCACAGTCGGTTACGATTTCGCCAAGCTTTATTGGGACGCAACCCCATGCGTACGAAGTTGCGAACAAAGAATTCCGACCTCTGAAATCTGAGACCGATGGAGCGTATGCTTTGCTTAACAGTCTTTCTGATGAGCAAACGGTTAAGGCGATCCTAGGCGCGAGGCGCGGACGCATTGTCAGCGGTCCCGGAAAAGACGGCTTCGTCCCTGAAGCCAAAGGCGTTTCTGGCTCGACGTTTGACGCTAAACAGAAAGAGCTGTTGTTCGCGTTAATCGAACAGTGGGTTTTGGATCTTCCTAAACCTCAAGCCGACAGAAGAATGGAAGAATTGAAGTCTGAAGTCGACCAGATGACTTTTGCGTGGAATGGTCGGACTAAATCCAAGAGTGACATCTCCTATCATATTCAAGGGCCCTCACTGTTGATTGAATATGCATGCCAAGATCTTGGGGGTGATCCTCTTGATCATCTTCACACGATGTATCGCGATCCGACCAATGAGTATGGCGGGCAGTTGGGAAAGGCATCAAAGTAATGGCATCAAAGTAATGGCATCAAAGTAATGGCATCAAAGTAATGGCATCAAAGTAATGGCATCAAAGTAATGGCATCAAAGTAATGGCATCAAAGTAATGGCATCAAGGAAATTCTAACGAGGTCCGTATACTTCAATCTCGCAATCGACTGCGATAAAGGTGAAACTTCTACGAGGCCGTTGTCGCGTTTTGCGAGTGATTACCTCTGGTGGAATGCGCCGAGTCGCGGTTATTATCGTTGCACTGAGAATTCGCCTAGGCGGGTTTAGTTTTTCGGCTGGCAGGCCAATGCATGAATTCTGGAGACAACGCGCATGTTGGGTGTAATTGACTGGTTGGTCGTAGCGGGCTATTTCCTATTGCTGATAGGCATCGTTGTCTACTCGTCGCGGAAACAGGATTCGGCGGATGATTATTTCTTGGCCGGACGAAACATGGGCTGGTTTGTAATCGGAGCTTCCCTTTTCGCATCCAATGTCGGATCGGAGCACATCGTGGGTTTGGCGGGCTCGGGGGCCACCAAAGGAATGGGGATGGCTCACTGGGAGTTACACGCTTGGGTGCTTATCATGCTCGGCTGGATCTTTGTGCCTTTCTATTACACCTCGGGCGTTTCGACGATGCCCGAGTTTCTGGAAAAGCGTTTTGGCTCAGCGACACGTTGGATCCTCTCACTAGTTTCTTTGGCGGCTTATGTGCTGACCAAGGTGTCGGTGACCGTGTACGCAGGCGCAATTGTCTTTCAAACGCTTTTGCCCGACACGTTCGGCGATCCTGAGAATGCTTTTTGGGTAGGGGCATTCACCACGGTGATTTTGACGGGAATCTATACCGTGTTCGGAGGATTCCGCGCAGTACTGTTTACCGATACTGCGCAGGCATTCATTTTGATCATTGGCAGTGGCATCATTACGATGATTGGGTTGGGGAAGCTTGGTGGTTGGTCGGAGCTGCAAACGTTTGCTGCCGACAACGTAGGGCGTTATGCGCTCTGGCGGCCAATGAACGATCCCGATTTTCCTTGGCTGGGTATACTGATGGCGTCGCCCATTATTGGTATTTGGTACTGGTGTACTGATCAATACATCGTTCAGCGCACGCTGGCGGCGAAGAACCTGACGACTGCACGACGTGGTGCTATTTTTGGTGCGTTTTTGAAAATCTGGCCGGTAATGATTTTCCTTGTTCCGGGTTTGATTGGTGCAGCGTTACATTCCAAAGGTCTAATTGAGCTGCCCGTAAATAGTAGTGGAGAGATCGTCGGCGATCAGGTATTCGCCTCGATGGTTGTCGAGATGTTACCCGTGGGGCTACGCGGATTGGTGATTGGCGGTTTGTTGGCGGCATTGATGAGCAGCCTTTCGTCTTTGTTTAATAGTAGCGCGTCTCTGTTCACTTATGACGTTTACCAAAAGTTATTTCCCCGCACATCGCCTAAAGGGTTGGTCAATGTCGGGCGCGCGGCAACGATCGTGGTGGTTGGATTGGGGATGTTATGGATTCCTCTGATGGCCAAGTACGCTAAGAACGAGGGGCTCTATACCTATCTGCAGTCGGTGCAGGGCTACCTCGCGCCGCCGATCACGGCTGTGTTTTTGCTGGGACTGTTTAATCGACGGGTCAATTCGCCCGGCGCTGTTGCCGGGTTGGTGTTTGGATTTGTTGCTGGCATGGGCAAGTTAACGATCGAAACAATTCACAAGATGAAATCAAAAGAAGCACTTGCCGAAGAAGGATGGACGCTGATGGGAGCAATCTCGGACTTCAGTTTTCTTTACGCATCAGGAGTGCTTTTTGCGTTTAGCGTAGCCGTCGTGTTGGGTGTCTCTGCGTTGACAAGTCCGCCGACTGAGGCACAGACCGAAGGGCTGACGTGGCAAGGGATGGATCGAGAAGTTGTTCGCGCAAGCTGGAGTGTTGGTGATGTGTTGGCAACTGTCGTCGTTTTGGTGCTTACGTTTGGGCTGTACGGATACTTCAGCTTCTGGATTTAGCAAAAGGTTTATCCAAACTGAAATGAATGGTTGCCGGTAGTGGGTTTCGTCAGAAACTCTTGGGGAGACGGAATACTGGCGACCCCCCAATACAGATCAACTCGACTCTGGCAGAACATTAACATTTCTGTTTTGCATTAGTTTTCGGCTGCTACTTGGCCGTTGGGCGCGGAAGAAAGTGCTCTCCTTGGGAGCGATTCGATGGTGGCACATTGGGTATCCGGTCCAAAGTTGATTCCTCAGGATCGGAGGGGCTACAGCCAGTCAAGGCTAGGGCCACAATCGCGAGCGATAAATATGCCACGCACAAAAGTCCTGCAATTAATTCGTAGCCGGCTGCTTCAAGAGTGACATCTTTTTTCGTCATAGGTAGAGGTATTTCTTTAAGAGACTCAAAAGAACGTGAGGATCCGTACCTGCCAACGCCTACTCGGTAGTTCTGTTGGGAGAGCTTATTAGAACGCACCGATTGTTTCGCCACCGTTGCGAGTGGCAAGTTCTTCGAGGACCGTCGGGGGGTTGCCGTTGCTGCCGTTGTTGCCGCGGTCTACTTGATAAGTGTAAAACTGAACGCTTCCGTCGGCCAAAGCCCACATGCCACCGCCGGGATGGCTGCTCCAAAAGTGGAATCGATGTAGGTTGTTCGGATCGTCGATGTTACCGGGTCGAAAAAAGTCAGTTTCCGCAGTATTTGGATTCTGCCTTCGAGCAACTGCGATTCGTTCGTGGACTCCCAACACAACATCCGCTTCCCCTAAGCCGTTTGAACCGGCACCTGCCCATTGCCACCCGAACTGCAAATTCTGAGACGCAGTCCGCTCACCAATCAAAAGGGTATTAGAAGAACCGTCAGTAATATTAGTGAACCTTACTTCGGAGTTAGCATAGATCATTCCGTCTTGCCCGCCAGTTTCTTTAAAGCTGTCGCGTCCGCTGACTGCGAGGTATGACGTTACTGCGGCTCCTCTGCCTTGAGGGTCTCGCCAAACTGCAGCACCGCGAGTTTCTGAAGGACAAATGTAGGTAGGCACGCTGATTGAGTTAACGGTCTTCCCATTTTCCTGAAGCTGCCACCAAGGACACTCTTCGAGGTTGGCCAATGCGGTGATGTTGTCTACTTCCATAAAAGGGGCCACTCGCACCATCCAGCTCCAAAACATTCCGTCGTTGGGAGGGTTTAGAAAGTTGCAGAACCGCCTTTGTGGTGAATCGATATCTTCTCTGTAGCCGCCGGGAGCCACATCCAATTCGTGAAAGAACCACTCGTGGTTCACGAGATGTCCCGAAGGGAACTTCATGTTGGCCGATTCGAAGTTCAGCAGCGCTATCGCGCTCTGCCGAAGGTTGTTCCCACATTGAATACGCCGGCCTGCCTCTCGGACTTGCTGCACTGCCGGAAGCAACATCCCGATCAGAATTCCGATGATGGCGATGACTACCAACAGTTCCACCAAAGTAAACCCGCGCCTTTGCACTCTTTGCTCTCCCTAATACAAAAGGAATCCAACCGATGTGAGGTTGAGTATATGCGATTTACACCTCTCGGTATGAAGGAAACCGCAGTTGGCGGATGTTTTAAACTCGCTAGGTGAGTATCCTCACGTTCGAGATAAGCGTGTTTGCGCGTTCCACGGAGCTTAGATTTTCAATTCGCAAATGTGTCTAATTGCTTTGTTGCCCACTAGAGAAAGAAATCGCTCTTAAAGGTTTGGCTTAAACGCATGTTTTAAAGTTGCCGCTGGCGGCTCGCCGGCTGAGAGCAGGCTTGGTTGAACTCTTCAAGAAATTTGCTCAAAACTTAGTGGATATGTGTGAACCTTCCTTTCTTTTCAATCGTTATGGTGTTTCTTGAATTTTTGTCGAATCCGAAATTTGGCTAAACTCGAAGGCTTGTTTGATTGTCATTGTTCTGCTTGTTTTAACGGCTGGCTCGGGCGATGGCAGCCAATCTGTTTTTTTCGGTTTATCCACCTATAAATGACTGGAAAAGCGAGACCTGAGGGTTAAACTCGTGGCTGAGCGTAATTAGTAAGGTTTGCAAAATATTTGCGTGTTGCGGAAAATGCGGTAAAAAACAAGGTTTTGGCTGATTGACAGCTTAATCCGGGCAGCTAGAATGCGGCCCAATTACCGGTTTTGCCTAAGAAACGCACGTTTCGTGCTTTGACTTGCGTCACGCTTGAAACCCATTTTTGAAGCTAAATCTAACGCCTCTCCGTTGAGGTGTTGTTAAGTATTTTTTTGTTCGAGTCTCGTTCGAGGAGGACCCTTTTATGTCACAACGTTTGTTGGGCATGTTGGTTGCTGTGTGTTTCGCTGTTGCGACGCCATTTGCCAACGCTGATACGCCATGTGGATGTGGTCAAGTTGCCGCACCATGTGGAGATTGCTACGGAAGTAGCGTAGTGGACCCGTACGCGGGTGGAATTTCCAGCGGTGGAATTGTTGACGGCGGTATGGTCGTTGATAGTGGTGCTGTTGTTGATTCAGGAGCATCTTACGATGCTGGTGCCATCGTTGACGGTGGTGCAGGAATTGTTGATGGCGGAATGGTTTCGGCTGGCGGCGGATGCTGCGGTCAATCTGTTCGCTACGAAACACGTACGATTTACCAATCGCAAATGTCTACACAGATGCGAACTGTTACTCGTACACGCATGCGAAGTGAAACTCGCACACGTAACTACACTGTAAACGTTCAGGTGCCTGTTCAGCAGACACAGAACTACACAGTAATGGTTCCAGAGCAGCGTTCTCGTACAGAGAACTACACAGTTTCTGTTCCTTACACTGAGAACATCACTCAGTCGTACAACGTAACTGTTCCTGTTCAGTCTTCTCGTGAAGAGAGCTACCAAGTTTCTGTTCCTTACACTGAGCCACAAACGACTCAGTACACAGTGACTGTTCCTTACACAGAGAACGTAACTCAGAACTACACAGTTCAGGTTCCTTACACTGAGAACACGACTCAGCAGTACCAAGTATCTGTTCCTTACACAGAGAACACCACTCAGAGCTACCCAGTTCAGGTTCCTTACACTGAGAACGTGACTCAGAAGTACATGGTTTGTGTTCCTTACACAGAGAACACAACTCAGAACTACACAGTTCAAGTTCCTTACACTGAGAACACAACTCAAGAGTACCAAGTATCTGTTCCTTACACAGAGAACGTGACTCAGAACTACTCAGTTCAGGTTCCTTACACTGAGAACACGACTCAGCAGTACCAAGTATCTGTTCCTTACACAGAGAACACTACTCAGAACTACTCAGTTCAGGTTCCTTACACTGAGACTGTTCAGCAGAACTACACTGTATGTGTTCCTTACACTGAAAACGTTGCCCAGAACTACTCAGTTCAGGTCCCTTACACAGAGACTGCTACACGCAACTACACAGTTCAGGTTCCTTACACTGAGAACATCACTCAGTCTTACCAAGTTCAGGTTCCTTACACAGAGCAAGTTCCTCAGAGCTACTCTGTTCAAGTTCCTGTAACAACTCAGGTTCCTCAGTCTTACACAGTATCTGTTCCAACCACACAGCAGCGCACTGCTACTCGTATGGTTTGCCAGCCTTACTCTGTGACTAAGTACCGTACTGTTTGCCGCGACGCTGGTTCATGGCAGACCGTTAGCAAAGTTGTTCCTGTTTCTTCTGGTTGTGGCGTTTCTTACGCTGCTCCTGCTGCAACCCTTGGTGGCGGCGGATCAGTTAGCGGTGGCGGCATGGGCCTTGGTGGCGGACTTCTTGGTGGCGGACGCCTCCTAGGTGGTTGCGGTTGCCGTGCTCGTCGTAGCTGTGGCACAAGCAGTTGTGGCGGTTGTGGTTCTTGTGGCGGCGGATGCGGCGCTGGTGGCGGATGTGGCGGCGGCGGCGTATCTTACGCAGCAGCAGCTCCTGTCTCATCAGGTTGCGGATGTGGTCCTTCTTACCAGACTGTTTCGTCTCGCGTTTGGGTTCCAAACCGCGTTTCTCAGCAGGTTCCTTACCAGGTCACTATGCAGCGTCAAGTCCCACAGACTTACACGTACAACGTAACTGTGAACGTTCCACAGACACGTACTCGCATGGTAGCTCAAACTTCTTTCCGAACAGAAACCAAAACACGTATGGTTGCTGTTCAGCGTACACGTTGCGAAACTCGCACACGTCAAGTTCCTGTTCAGCGTATGCGTTCAGAAGTTAAGACTCAGACTTACCAAGTTCAGAAGTTCCGTACAGAGACTCGCACACGTCAAGTCCCTGTGACACGTACTCGTCAAGAGACACGTACACGTAACGTATCTGTTCAGAAAATGCGTACAGAAACTCGTACACGTACAGTTCCTGTGACACGTACTCGTATGGAAACACGTACTCGTACTGTTCCTGTGCAGAAAGTTCGTACAGAAACTCGCACACGTCAAGTTCCTGTGACACGTACTCGTCAAGAAGAGCGTACACGTACTGTTGCTGTCCAGAAAGTTCGTACAGAAACTCGTACTCGTACAGTTCCTGTTACACGTACTCGCATGGAAACACGTACTCGTACTGTTCCTGTTCAGCGTGTCCGCACTGAAACCCGTACTCGTACGGTTCCAGTTCAGCGTACTCGTCAGGAAACAAAGACTCGTACTGTTAACGTAACGAAGACTCGTTTGGAAACACGTACTCGTACTGTTCCGTTTACGACTTACAAGACTGAAACGAAAACTCGTTCAGTTCCTGTTCAGCGTACACGTCAAGAAACACGTACTCGTACTGTTCCTTACACAGTTCAAGTTCCACAGCAGCGAACACGTACTGTGACTGTAATGCAGTCTCAGCCACAAACTCGTACTCAGACTTACACAGTTCAAGTTCCAGAAACTTACACTGAGCAAGTTCCTTACCAAGTTTGTACTCGTGTTCCTAAGACCATCCAAGTTCCAGTTGTAACAGAAAACAGCTGTGGTTTTGGTGCTTCTGCTGGTGGTGCGATCATCGATGGTGGAGCTTCTTTCGGAGCTCCAGCTGATGGTGGTGTAATCATCGACGGTGGTGCTGGTGGAGCAATCATCGACGGCGGAGCTTCTTACGGCGGTGGAGTCATCGACGGCGGAGCTTCTTTCGACGGCGGTGCAATCATCGACGGTGGAGCTTCTTTCGGTGGTTCTGCTGACGGTGGCGTCATCTACGGTGGCCAAGGTAGCGTTGATGGCGGAGTTATCTCTGCACCTGCTGCTGGTTGCGGTTGTGGCTCTGGTGCTTCTGTTACAGTTGACGGTGGTGCAAGCTCTTACGTTTCAGCTCCAGCTGCTGTTTCAAGCTTCGCTCCTGCTGCCGGTTGTGGCTGTTCAGCTCGCTCAGGCGGCTGTGGCGTTCTCGGACGTGGCAAGCGTTGTGGTAGCGGATGCCGTATCTTCAGCGGTTGTCGCATGAAGAGCCGCGTTTCTCGCTGCGGTTGCAACTAGTTAATCTCGCTGCTTGCAGCGAAATTAAAGTTAAAAAATTAAGGGCGTGTCTTTCGGGACACGCCCTTTTTTCGTTTGAATGTTGACCTTGAGACCGCAGCGCCCGATTCCGCTTTTGGTAAACTGTGTTCTTCATCGTTTGACAGCGGAGACTTCGATGTGGACCAGAGTGCGATTGGATATTGGATGGAAGGATCTAGCGGCAGCATTGCTGCTTGCGGTTGGGCTGCTGTTCTTTCGTCAGCCGCATGAAGAAGCAGTCGGGGCAGCGCGACAGGCGTGGGGAGTGAGCTCAAGCGGTGGTCGAGTGCTGCTGACGCTTTCGGTTCGTTCAGGATTGGACCTGTTGCTGCGGACAATGCGCCTGCCGGCAGGCTCGGAAGTGCTGATGTCTGCTTGGACCATTGCTGATATGGTGCGAGTCGTCGAGTCACACGGCCTCATTCCCGTTCCAGTGGACGTTGACCGGCGGGGTAATTTGGATCTTGAATCTCTCCGCAGAGCAATTGGGCCTCGTTCAAGGCTCTTGGTTGTCGCACATCTTTTTGGAGCAAGGGTGCCTATGGGCGAGATTGCAAAAGTTGTTCAACAACATGGCTGTCTGTTGGTGGAGGACTGCGCGCAAGCCTTCGATCGGGTTGGCGATGCTGGACACGCGGCAAGCGATATTGTGATGCACAGTTTCGGCCCCATTAAAACGGCAACCGCACTCGGCGGAGCGGTGGTGCGGGTGTCCAATTGTAAGCTCTTCGACTCAATGCAAGATTCACTGCGAGCCGACCCAGTACAAAGCAATCTTGCGTTTGCCATACGAGTGATTCGTTTTTCAATCTTGAAGCTGCTTACCACGCGCTGCATAAACGCAGTTCTGTGGCGGTGCCTTTGGATTTTGGGCATCGACGGAGATCAACTGATGAACTCTTTAGGCCGCGGTTTTATCGGCAGCGACCTGCGTGCGCAACTGCGTCACCAACCATCTCAAGCATTGCTTTATCTGTTGTGTCTTCGCTGGAGGACCTATGATTTTCAGAGGCTATCTCGACGGCTGGAACTTGCAAAAATTTTGGATAACCAAATAGGGATCACCGGCAGTAAGCTTAGCAATAGATGGGTCTATCCCCTTTTTGTCTCTAATCCAGTGGAACTAAAGTTAAAGCTTAATGCAGCTGGTTTTGACGGGACGAATTTAAGTCGAATGTGCGTCGTGTCACCGCCTGCCGGTACCCAAGAAGCGGATATGGCTCGGGAGAATCATGAACGACTTTTCTTTCTTCCTTGCTATCCTGACATGACAGAGGGTGCTGTGCTCAAAATGGCGAATGTCGTCAAGGATTCTGCCAAATTTGTCCCCGAGCATCTCAAATGCCGATAATTTAGAAGCAAATAAAGCCGTCGTCTGAATCATCTATGCGTGACGTAAAATCGACAAAATTCCCAATCCTAGATTAGAAGGCAATAAACGTCAGCCCAATTCGGATTGTAGAAAGTTTAGTATTTGAGCTGAATCACCTTTGGTCATTGAATCTCAGGAGTCGACCAAAGTTAAACACAATGTAGCAATCCAGTTCGGCATAGGTACCTGTTTTAAGCTGGCTTTCCTCTTTCGTTCTCATCGATAAAACTGATCGGGCTTCATGACGCGTTCCCATTTCTCAAACTCGATGCTCACTCTCTTAGTCATGTGGCTAATGTTGTTTTCGTTACCATATTGCGGATTGAACGTGTATGGGCAAACGTCGGATGATTCTGCTGTTTTCTCGCCCACAGCGGCAACACGTTTGTTGGCCAAATATTGCTACGATTGTCATTCAAATGGAGAAGCCAACGGGGACGTTTCTTTAGACACATTTGATATTGAAATGGCTGGCGGAAAAGACGCAGAGGCGTGGAAGTCTGTGTTAGACGTGATCAATTCCGGCGATATGCCGCCAGAAGATATGCCTCAGCCCTCCGACACAGAACGCCGCCAATTGACTCGCTGGCTGACCACTTCATTGCAACGAGTCGCACAGGAGCACGAAGCGGCGCCTTCCGACGGAGTGAGACGTTTAACGCGCGCTCAATACACCAATACCCTCAACGATTTGCTTGGTGTATCAGTCAACTTTGGCGATGTGCTTCCTGAGGACGGGAAATCCGAGATGGGATTCAGCAACAGCGCCAGCGTTTTGCAGACGTCCTCTTTGCATGTAGATTATTGGGAGCAACTTGCTAGGACAGCTCTTGATGCCGCCATCAAAACCGGCCCGCGTCCAGATGCGTTGCGGCTGCGCGTGACTTTTGGCGAAAACATCGATTCGCAACCGGACACTCGCAGCGGTGCAGAAATCAGAGGTTATCAAGCGATTCCGATTTCGAAAGTCGATTTCAAAGTTGATTTTCTCAATCAGCAAGGCGATCCCATAGAGATTGCAGATCCAAACGCCATTAAAGAACAGTTGGCCAAAGAGAACGTGGTCGGTATTGGCATGCGAGGATCTGCCAATGATCGATTTACGATGCGTCCAGAGGGCGTGCTTCTTTACTCAGCAGTCCCGCATAAGGAGACCACGCCAAAATCTTGGCAGGGACCGTCACCAAATCTAAAGATTCTTTTCCGCGACGTACTACCAATTGCAGGTGACTTTCGTATGCGCGTCGAAGCGGCTAAGGCTAGTTTTGAAGAAAAACAGGTGTATCGCGAAGGCTTCATCAGCCTGCGAACGCAAACACCTGCGGCACTGACCGAAAACACGATCACCTTTTTGGCGAAGGATTGTGGGTCAACAAAGGGAATGGGAATCGACGACGGTGTGTTGTATTCAACCGATTTGCCTAAACGGTCCGCCGCAAAGTACACCTTGGAGGTTTCTCAAGATGGGTTGTACCAGATTGATCTCGTGCATCCTTGGGCGCCGCAGGATCGAATGCCTTCGCTGGAGCTATCGATTGATCGCTTTCGTGAACAGCAACGGTTGAATTTTTCAGCGCGCGATTCGGAGAAGTCTCGAATCACGACTCCTGTGACGTTGGCTTGGTTGAAGAAGGGGAAACACAAACTGCGTGTTGGGGGGCGATTTTTTGTTGGATTTGAGAAAGTGATAGTGACTCCACTTTCCTCCGAAGACCACGTAACGCAGAGTCTCTTTGGAGAGGCAGAAAAGAATCAGACGAAATTCTTTTCTGCGACACCGTCCCTTCGAGCTTTCGCAGGCACACGTACTGATGATGGCATGGACTACCGTACATTCGACGACTCAAAGACGCTCAGTGAGACCGTCGGGGAGTTCAAGCAGCTTGATTTTGTCGGTCGACTGGAAAACTTACCAATGCCTTTCTACGACGCTGATTCAGCCGATCCATTAGCCAACATTGCAATTTTCGGTCTCTGGAACGATTACTTGGTAAAAGACCGTGCGGACTCAGGTCCTCCTGTCTTGTTGAAGTCTGTAGAAATCGAGGCGCCTTGGTTTCCGGTTTGGCCGCCCAAGAGCCACACAGATGTTTTTTTTCCTGCTTCAGAATTGGACACGCACGTGACTCCCAACGGCGAGGCTTATACGCGGGCAATTTTGGATCGTTTCGTAAGTCGGGCCTTTCGAAGACCGGCAACGCCTGCTGAGATCGATCGGTATCTCGAGTTTTGGAAAGCGACCAAAGATGATGCCGAAAACTATCACCAAAGCGTTAAAGAGGTTTTGGTGGCCGTCTTGTGTTCGCCTAATTTTTTGTTCTTGGTTGATTCTATTGACACTGAAGAAGCTTCAACAGAGGCGCTGCAGTCGCAACTTGCGTCAAAAATGTCTTACTTCTTGTGGAACTCGCCTCCGGACGAAACGCTCGTTAACCTCGCCAGAGAGGGTGAGCTCGTTAGACAGAAGGTAGAACAAGTTGATCGCATGTTGGACGATCCAAAGGTTTGGCGAATGGTACGAACGTTTGCTCGGGAGTGGTTGAGGCTTGATCGGCATGAGAACATTCAAACCAACGTGCAATTGTATCCCGAATATACGCGTTTTGTTAAATCAGACATGGCCGAAGAAACTTACCACTTTCTACACCATGTTCTCACCGAAGATCGACCGGCCATGGATTTGATTGACTCAGATTACGCAATGTTGAATCAAAACCTTGCCGAGTTCTACGGCATCGAAGATGTGATTGGTTCGCACTTCCGTGCAGTGTCTCTCGATTCGACGCGGCATCGTGGCGGGTTGCTTTCTCAAGGAGCATTCTTGTGTGGCCACTCTGACGGTAGTCAGGCTCATCCCATTAAACGGGCGGTTTGGCTGAAGGAGAAGATCCTTGGTGAAACTCCGCCGCCTCCTCCACCTAATGTCCCTGATCTTGACCCGGAAAAGCCCGGATTTGCAAAACTGACGCTGAAGCAGCAGTTGGAGCTGCATCGCGATAAACCCTCGTGCTTAAACTGCCATCAAAAGATTGATCCCTATGGAGTAGTATTTCAAAACTACGATGCGGTCGGCAGGTATCAAGCTAAAATGGACGGAAAACCCGTTGATGCAAAATCAGTCTTGCCAGATGGAACAGAGGTTGATGGAATCGACGAGATGAAACAATACATTTTGGAGAAGAAGCAAGACCAGTTTTTGACCGCGTTGGTTGAACATTTGTTTGCGTGGGCGATCGGTCGTGATGTTCGTTTCTCAGACGAACAGGAGATCGCAGAGATCGTTGGTCGCGTGAAGACTGATGGAAAAACGCTCAGGTCTGTTTTTCGGCAAATCGTTCAAAGCAAGTCATTCTCAAGAAACTGAATTAGGCTCCAAGATCGCAGTACTCTCAACGCAGGCAAAACCATGTCTTTAATTTTAAATCGTAGAACGTTTCTTCGCGGAGCAGGCGTTGCCTGTGCGTTGCCGTTTCTCGAGTGTATGGCTCCTGAGGTCGCCGCTGCCGAATCGACTGTCCGGCCAAAACGAATTTGTTTTGTTTACTTCCCCAATGGAGTTGGGCTTCCGCCTAAGGAGAACAAGCACCATCAAGATTGGAGTTGGTTTCCCAGCGGCGAAGGTGATCAGTATAAGCTGACGAAGTCTCTCGAGGCGTTGGACGGGTTTCGGTCAGACGTCTCTATACTAGGCGGTCTAAGTCATCCCTTGAGCCGAGAGGTGCTTGGTCATGCGGCCGGAGATACATGGTTGACTGGCGGTGACGTGCGAGGCAGTTCCTATAAGAATCGTATTTCGGCAGATCAACTTGCTGCCCGTACGCTGGGTGAGCATACTCGTTTTCCTTCGCTGTCGCTGTCTACCGATGGAGGGGTAGGCTACAAATCGCGTGTGTCTACTCTTTCATTTGATGCAAACGGAAAACCTGTGCCGTCCGAACATCGGCAACGCGAGATTTTTGAGCGCTATTTTTCGTTGGGCGGTGGAGCGACGACTAAAGAGCGCCGGAAAAGTCTGAAGAAGAAAAAGAAGATCGTGGATCTGATTCTTGACGACAGCCGGCGAATGAAAAAGATGTTGGGCTACAAGGACAATCAAACCATGGACCAGTACATGACAGCACTCAGTACTGTGGAAGGGCAGGTTCTGCGCAACGAAAAATGGTTGGACGTTCCGATGGAGGACGTTGATTCCAGCAATTTGAATTTGAACACTGACGTGACGATTGATCCCGAATCTTACATTCGTGCGACGATCGATTTGATGGTGCTAGGTTTCCAAACAGATTTAACGCGCGTGATGACCTATATGATTGCCCGTGAAGACGGGATGGGATTTGGGGAGAATTTCCCCAATCTTGCTCTTGGCATAAAAAAGGGCCACCATGGAATTTCGCATGATAAAGCAGAGGATCACTGGGTTGAGTGGGGGCGTTACGATGCGTGGCTGACCAGTCAGTTCGCTTACCTGCTAAAACGATTGAAGGAGACTCGCGATCAGCACGGCCCGCTGCTGGAAAGCACGCTGGTATTATACGGCAGTGCGTGCAGTTCGACGCACAACGCGCGGAACTACCCCTTGGTGCTTGCCGGAGGACATTCCATGGGGGTCAAGCATGGGGAGTATCATGTGTTTGAAGAAAAGCACACGCCGATGTCGAATCTGTTTGTCAGCATGCTCAGGGCGACCGGCGTTTCGGTGGATACGTTCGCAGACAGTACAGGGCCGCTGCCTGCTATATTTAGTTAGAGGTTACCGTTTCAGTGTCGCGGCTTCACATAGGGCTGCCTAAACTCGAAAAATTGGTTATTCTTTAGGCTTTCGAGAGAGTGGCCTTTTTCCGAGGAAGACAGTGTCTTTGATTTCCGGTTTTGAACATATCGTTCGCGAGAACGAACCCCTTGCCCCGTATACACGCTTGAATATCGGAGGCGTTGCGGAATACTTTGCAGAGCCCACCACCAAAGACGAACTGGTTTCGCTTGTCAAACGTTTTGCCGAAAACGAAGTTCCCATTCGGTTGATGGGATCGGGAACGAACTTGCTAATCAGTACGCAGGGTATCGCAGGATTGGTTTTGCATTTATCAGCGCCTGCCTTTGGCCAGATTGATGTTGAAGGTGACACGATGGCGGTTGGCGGTGGTGCCAAACTCTCGCACTTCGTTGCTTCGGCAGTGCGAGAGGGGTTAACCGGGCCGCAACATTTGGTCGGCATTACCGGAACCGTTGGCGGTGCCCTGCACTCAAATACGAGTGCCGTAGGATTCGACATTGGATCATGGGTGCAGTCCGCCGAGGTGCTTAATCGGTCAGGGGAGCTAGTGACTCATGAGAAAGAGAACATGTCGTTCTCCTATCGGCAAAGTAGCCTAAGTGAACTTGCGATTCTCTCTGCCACATTTAAGTTTGATAGCGAATCTGCTGAAGCATTGACCAAGCAAATGCAAAAGCTATGGATCGTGCGGCGCGCCGCGCAGCCTGCGGCAGATGTTCGGGCTGCTTATGTGTTTAAGGATCATCGGGGAGATTCGGCTAGTAGTCTCATCGATCAAGCGGGGCTTAAAGGTACACGTGTGGGTGAGGTTGAGGTTTGCGATCGAGATCCAAATTTCTTTATTGCACACGACGGCGCAACTGCGGACGACTTTCTGCGTTTGATTGAATTGGTCCAAACCCGTGTGCGCGACCAGCATGAGGTCGAATTGCAGACTTCCATCGGTATCTGGTAGTGATTGCAGCGGACGAAACGGTTGTTGCTTCCAAATGCAATTAGCCGAAGTTTGCGGCTTATATTCTCGATCTATTTGATAGGCGGAACTCATCCGCATCGCGCGCTGGTTGGCTGTCTTGCTTTTCTCAAAAGCAGTTTGCCTCCTCGCGCCCAGGATTGTATTCAAGTAGTTCGAGGGTTCAAACAGATGGCACGGAAGCGACGACGCGATGACATTCTCGATCGAATGATCGCCAGTTTCTCGTTTCGAGGAACATTGCTTCACCCGGCGACATTGTTCCTGCTGGCGACGGTTCTCATCCTCGCAACCGCAATCTTTAGTTGGGAGCGGTACAAGAATCGCATCCTGCCTCCAGATCAGTATCAATTGACGGCTGACAATCTTCAAATTTCTCCGCAGCCATCTTGGACGTCGCCTGATCTACGAACGATGATTGTCGGGGACCAACGCGCGAGTGATTATCGCCCGGTGTCTATAATGGACACTGCTTTGGTGCCCACGGTTGCCAACACTCTCCAGTCGGTTGGTTGGATCGAGAAGATCGACGGTATCCAGAAATCGAAGAGTGGATTGGACGTAGAGTTGACCTTTCGGTATCCGGTCGGCATGGTTGAAATCAACGAGAAGACCGTCGCACCAGCGGCGTTCAAAGGAAAGAAGGCTGTGAACCTGCACATCGATCGGCAGGGAGTTGTAATGGCTGGCCCTCACTCTGAGAGATCAGGTGACCACTTGTTGATTTCGATCGGTAACCCAATGTATATGGATCAGTTACTGCCTTGGTCCCAATGGCAGGACGTCCGCGTGCAGGGAGCTGCAAAAATTGGTGAGGCCCTACGCGACCGTTGGAAGCGACTTGGGTTTTATCGTTTAACGACGTTTCGCTCGCGATCCAATGCTGACGATCAACGTATTCCGTTTCAATTGTGGACTGAGCCCGGTCGGAAATACCGAGTGCACCTAATTTGGGGCAATCCACCGGGGGAAGAAATGGCCAACGAGGCCTCAGCTCAGGAGAAACTGCTCGCAATAGATCAGTACGTTCAAGCCAATGGCACTTTTGATCAAATGACCGATCGCGTCGTCGATGTTCGTAGCGGTAGCGTTGTCGTTCTGGGCGATTACAACAACGCCAGTAACGAGTCGCTTCGCAATCTGCGATAGTCTCACGCTTCGGATGCAGCCGATTCAATCAGGTCAGTAAGATCAAGCGCCTTGAGTGCCGCCGTTTTCTCCGGAGTAACAAAGACGCGCACTTGTTTGACGTAGTCGTCAAATTGCCGAGTGGCGAGCGTGCTTACAACTGGTGAGACCTGGCCCAATTCAATAAATTTGTCAGTTTGCTTGTAGTAGACGTCGACGTTGAACTGAACCTCTAATCCAACTGGAGGTGCGTCGATCAGTACTTCGTCATGACCAAGCTCAACGCCATGCTTCTTCGAAATCGCTTCCGCAAGTCTTGCTCCAATCTCGACTAGATCTGGATAGGGGCGGTGAGCCAGAGATCGAAAGATGGTTTCTGACTCGAAACAACTGTAGGAGGCAACGCGTTTGAAGAGATTACGAGTTGGACCGAACAACCCCTCCAGCAAATTTCGCGCTCCGGCCGGAGCGAGGCTCTGCCATGTCTGCACGAATTCTGCGTCTCCTTGGCGAAACCATCCACTGTAATCAGGATGGTCGCCGCCGCTGGACGCGCTAACGTGGGTGCGGAAGAATGCACGTTGTAACATTGCCGTC
This sequence comes from uncultured Pirellulaceae bacterium, assembly GCA_938036435.1. Classification (GTDB taxonomy): domain Bacteria; phylum Planctomycetota; class Planctomycetia; order Pirellulales; family Pirellulaceae; genus Mariniblastus. The sequence continues at coordinate 16,939 of CALHPU010000136.1, forward strand.
GCTGAACGGACGGCGTGGTGCCAGTAAACTTCGCTGAACATGACGTACCGCGCGAAGACCATCAGTTCAGCTGCAGTCCGGCCCTTTTCAGTGATTGCCAATCGGTCGCCGGCCCTGTTGATGCATAGACTGTCAATCAAACGGCCTGAGTCAAAGTTCTGGCCATAGGGAACACCCGCATGAAGACTGTCTCGATAAAGATAGTCCATTTTGTCGACGTCGATTGGTCCCGACAGAAGGGATTGAATCAGTGCTGTGTTGATGTTGGATTTGTCGCCCTGAACGAGTTTCAGAACGTCTTCCACCGAGCAGGTGAAGTCTTTCGAAATGCAGTCGGCAATCTCTGAGTCAAACAGATACTGTTGGCAATAGATCTCGTGTTCGGGGATGCCTTCGAGTTGTATGTCTTCAATCGGATGGCAATAAGGCCAATGACCAATGTCGTGCAGTAGACTAGCCAAAACAAACGCTTCGGCGTCTGACTGAGAAACGTGTTGTTCAAATCGCTTGTTAGAGGCGAAGTGGTTCAAGAACAGTAACGCCGTTCGGTAAACCCCAAGCGAATGCTCAAACCGACTGTGCGTCGCGGCAGGATAAACGGTCGATACCAGTCCTAATTGGCTGATCTTCTTCAACCGTTGAAACGATGGCGAATCGATAATCTTAAGGATGCGCGGCGTGACCGGAATATCGATCTGGTTGGGGATCCGAATCGTATGCCGCGGATTAGTGAGAGATTTAAGTTCTTCCATGTTTCAATCCATCCAATGGTGAGTTGCCTGAATGATTCTAGCGTCTATGTTTGATCTCGACATGTTAGAATCGAAAGTTGTGAGGCGCCAAGTTGTCTAGTTTGCTTGGTTGGGGTAGTCCGCAGGCGCAATGAAAAACGGAATGAGGTTGCTGTCTACGCGCACCATCAAACACCGGTCGATCGGTTTGCAAGGATCCCAACGCTTTAGCCCCACATCTTCGAGGAATTCGAACGGAACTGGCCACAATGGTTTCGGAATGATTTCAAAGATACTATTTGCGGGAAAGTGTCGCTGGCAGTCTTGTTGGTGAAGCCATCTTCCACGTCGGCAGTTATCACTGGCAAACTGGGGCTTAAACGTCTCCGCGGCATCAATGTGATCGAACAGGCAACCGAAAATAAGTTGCTGCGGCTCTATCGGGCTGTTCAAATACCTAAGCGGCAAACAAGATCTAGATTTATTGGTCAGCTGAAGTTGGTGCTCACGCAGCCTCGCAAGTTTGCGGTGATAGTTGTCGCGTGCATCTGGGCCCGGCAGTACGATTCCGTCAGGAGTTGCTACCGCCAAATAGAATTTTGTAGCCAATTCCAAATGAATAAGTCCGCGCTGCTTCTCATCCCGTAAAAGGAAATCGATTTCGCCGAGGGTTCTCAAACTTTCGTCGCGCAACTGGAGGTTTCGCTCTAGGAGTTCGATTCTTTGGGACGGCGCTATCAGAGACGCCAGCGCATCCTCGAACAGATGTCCTAGCTTCTGCTGAAGGTTCAACCTTGGTGGAACCTTTGGGCATCGCAATGCGGAGCGGCAAAACATCTTTGACTCTGGAAGATCACCAATGAGCAGTGGTCCTAGCAGAATGCTTTTCAGTAAAGCCGTTTCTAACTCGTGTCCCGCCGAGTTATTCATTGGCCTACGCGTCCAGATTGCTGATCGATTTAAAGTCGCTCTTGAGAGAGCGGTAGAGTTCTTGAAAGACACCGAAGCGCTCGTTGTAATCCTTTTTCGCCTTGGTGTTGGCCGGCATCTTTTCAACGACCTTGATGTTCGCTTTGCAGGCCTCGGTGATGTTTTTGTATTCACCTGCGCCGACTGCCGCCAGCAAAGCCACACCGAAAGCGGGCCCCTGTTCGGCGTTGATCGTGCAGGCGGCGTGACCAAAAATGTCGGCTTGGATCTGTCTCCACAGCGGACTTTTCGCCCCTCCGCCGCTGGCCCGCATCTGTTTTACCGGCACTCCCATTTCGTCCATGATGGCCAGTGAGTCACGCATGGCAAACATGACGCCCTCCATGATCGCGCGGACCATGTGCCCGCGTGTGTGTTTCAATGTTAATCCAACAAAACATCCTCGTGCGTCGGGGTCCGCGTGAGGTGTTCTTTCGCCGGCGAGGTAGGGCAAGAAGAAAAGGCCCTCGCATCCCGGAGCAACCGCAGCAGCTTCGGCGTTCAAAACTTTGAAAGGATCCTTAGTTTTAGCGACCAATTCCTGACAGAGATTTTCCACAAACCAGTTGAGTGCTCCGCCACCAGTCAAAGTGACTCCCATCATGTGCCATTTTCCGCGCACGGCGTGACAGAAGGTGTGCAAGCGTCCGGCCGGGTCAATTTTCACTTCATCGCTGTGGACAAACATGACGCTGCTGGTTCCAACGGATGTGGACAAGGTGCCACTATTTACGACGCCCGTTCCCAGTGCGTTGGCGGCACAGTCGCCGGCGCCTCCAACGACAACGCAATCGGTTGTAAGGCCAAGCAGTTTTGCTGCCTCAGCGGTTAATGTACCGGTGACGTCCTCGGACTCGTAGACGTTCGCAAAGAGACTTTCGTCTAGCTGTAGTTTTCCCAGCAGTTGTTTGGACCACTTTCGCTTTTTGACATCCAGCAACAGCATGCCGCTCGCATCACTGACGTCCGTCGCGTACTCGCCGGTGAGGCGTCGTCGCACGTCGTCCTTGGGAAGAAGGATCTTTTTACATTTGGCAAAATTCTTAGGCTCATTTTCTCGTAGCCATAAAATCTTGGGAGCGGTGAAGCCTGTCAGCGCGGGATTGGCCACCATTTTGATCAGTTTCTTGCGACCACCGGCTAGTTTCTCTATTTTCTCACACTGGGATGCCGTTCGCTGGTCATTCCAAAGCAGCGCTGGGCGAATCACACGGTCGCTTTTGTCCAGAAAAACGCTTCCATGCATCTGACCGGAGAGCCCGATCGCTTTCACTTCCGCTTTTTTGACTTTCGATTTTCTCAGAACAGATCGAATCGTGGCGACGGTCGCATCCCACCAATCCTGTGGATCTTGCTCGCTCCATAATGGCTTGGGGTGGCTGAGCCCATAGGTCTTGCTGGCTTCGGCCAAGATTTTCCCCTTGGCATCGATGAGAAGGGTTTTGGTGCCAGAGGTTCCAATGTCAACGCCTAAATAGCAGCTCATGTCGATGTTCCGTCTTGTAATGAAATTGGGCCAGAAGCTAACTTGGCCCGAAAAGTCGCCTGTTAAAGGAGTACGATAAGATCATAGCCGACCACGTTTGTTGGTACATCCCGTTGGACAATCGATAGAGTCAAATTTTTAACCTCAATAAGGACCAATTGCGGGCGACAGTGTGGGAAGGTTTCTATAAAATCTCGTCGAAACCGCTTACTGCCATCGCTCTTTTTTTTACTGAAATACGATGACCTCAAACCGGCCCTCTCCTGAAGTAAAGCCACCGTTGAGCAAGCGTGAAAAGATTCACGAAATTATCTTCGGCGCAGAAACTCCAGCCGGTGCGATGTTCGATATATTGCTGCTGGTTGCGATCGTATTGAGTGTAATCGTGATCTGCTTGGAGACGGTGAGCACGAATGAAATGGATCCTTGGATGGATACACTTCATGGCATTCATTGGTTCTTTACGATTCTGTTCACCGTGGAGTATTTCCTGCGCGTTTACTGTGTAAATCGACCCATTGCTTATATATTCAGCTTTTGGGGTTTCATCGATCTTATTTCTTTTTTGCCAGACTATTTGCTGGTGACGCAAGGCTTTGGAGTAGAAGCTGGAAGTGCGTTTTCGGTGATGCGAGCGTTGCGTTTGTTGCGTGTGTTTCGCATCTTTAAGTTGGGATGGTTTCAAGCCGAAGCTGACGACTTGGGCAACGCGATTTGGCGAGCCCGTGCAAAGATCGTCGTCTTCCTTACAGTCGTGTTGATCGTCGTCACGGTGGCCGGTGCGATGATGTACGAGATTGAGAAAGCTTTCCTCGGCGATGAAAGCATGTTTAATTCGATTCCCGAGGGAATCTATTGGGCAATTGTAACGATGACCACGGTTGGTTTTGGAGATATCGTACCTAGATCATTCGCGGGAAAGTTCCTTTCCTCTTGCTTGATCATGCTGGGATACAGTTTGATTATTGTTCCGACGGGATTTATTTCTGCCGAAGTAATTGAGTCTAAAAGGAAACTGTTGAGCGGTCGAGCATGTGCATCTTGTGTGAGTGAAGGGCATGATCGCGATGCAAAGTTCTGCAAGTATTGTGGAGAATCGCTTTAGTTCGTTCGATAGAATAATTTGTTTCTTAGTCACCCTTATACTGGCGACTAACATCACCCTCACTGGACCTCGCTCCATGCCTAAGAACGCTTTTCCTCCTGCCGCGGTCGTCGCGATCATTACTTTGGAGCGAAAGTTTCTGGTGATAAAGCGGTCTAAAACAGTGCGCTCGCCGAACCAGTTTTGTTTCCCGGGGGGCATGATCGAAGTGGGCGAAACTCCTCAAGTCGCTCTTGTTCGGGAAATGAGTGAGGAATTAAACATTGACGTGACACCAGTGAAGGAGGTTTGGGCCAGTCATACACCCAAAGGCACTCGCTTGCACTGGTGGACTGCCAAGTCGGATCAACTTGGTCGAGTCTTCCCGAATCCCAATGAGGTCGCTTCATTTCAGTGGTTGGAGATGGACGAGATCAACGAACTTCAAGACGTGCTGGTCAGTAACCAGAAATTCTTTGAGGCCATCAATGCGGGGCACATTGACCTCGATCAACTTCACTCGTAACGCCCTCCTCTTTTATTAGCTCTTCCCGGATTTTAATGGCTGCCTTGGAAAACGTAGTGGGATTCGCCAGAATTCCAACCGGCTCTTCTTAAAGGAATTCTGGCGAATCCCACTACATCCATTTGAAATGGCTAATTCAACAAGAACTTCGTGCCACTTAGTTCTGGGAAGAACCCTTTTATTAGAATCACTCAATGTCAATTAAACATTCTGCTTGTCACTGGTGTTACGCGG
>CALHPU010000137.1 GCA_938036435.1 uncultured Pirellulaceae bacterium
GATGCATCACCAAGAAGTGCTGGATTCTCCCCCCCAACGTTCGCTAGAGCACCCGTGTTCCACGCGTTGTTGATTGCAGCAACACCGCTGTTATCTACTGATGACGTACTGGCGAACCCGTCCTCCGGAATATTGGTACCGGTGTCTTCCCTCGTCAACGCCGAGAGCATTTCCCGCGTCTCGAGTTTCGCCGATGAATCATTAACTCCAAGCTTGTTCCTTACAGACTGCAACATTCTCAAATCTCCAAAGTTTAAAAAAGTGAAACACCGCAAACTTTTCAGGCAGACAATTCTATGGTTGCTCTACACCAAAACAAAATGAGAACGTCAAAGAAGATTCAGCAACTTTTTGGCTGAAAAAAAGATTTGCAAAAACTAATCCGTTCCTTCTAAATTTAAAAAATCCAGCACAGCCTTGAGATAGACCTCCCCCCAAAGGCTGAGCAAGAGACGTTAAACTGATTTATCGTCGACCGCAAGCCCTCTAAGTTCTTTATATGAAAACACGTGTTTTTTTAATTTGGTGTTGTTTCTTAAATCGCTCGACTGCCTCTCATTGGACGTCTCTGCTTGCTTTCAGACTTTTGGAGCAAATGCTATGTCAACTTGGTACAGTGTGGACACGGCGAATCGGTTGTTTAAGTTAGGCGAATTAGAAGCGGAAAGGTGCAAGGCTTCCGGTATACAGTTCACCGAACGGCTCGCGCTGTAACGCTTTCATATGAACTGCCCAGTTTGAAAAACTGATTCGCGCTGCGATCTTGATGAGCTTACTTGCCAATTGCAAGTTCAACGGCTTCGAGCCATGGGCATAGACGCGCGACGCATTGGCGCGATTGGCTGTAAGGCCATGGTCGAGTGAACTGGATTCACTCTTGCCAAACGTTTGGCTTGCCGCCAAGCCACCGCTGGAACATCAGCGACATTAGAAAAAGCCAACGCCAAAGCTCAATGCTGTTCGCCGTGCGCTTTCCTAACAACGTCAAATTTAAAAAAAATCCGAGGGGCGACACCGTCGCCCTCGGAAAACCAAATTCTTAACTTCGAACAATTTTCGGGACGATCACCGTCCTAAAAACGGGCTTTACACCACGTCTACTGTCCTGCCACTATTCGTCTCAACATCAAAATTGTTCAGCTGATTGAAACTACCCTCTCCGCCGCTCCATACCTCTGATCCGGCATAGACGGCATCGAGAGCCAGATTACCTTCAAGATACTCATTATCTCGTGCATGGGTAATGAATGCGTTGAGATCTCCGGAAGTCGTTTGACTGTTGTCTCCTAAGCGATCCGTTCGGATGTATGAGACAGTGGGTGCCGCAACCCCGCCCTCGGCTTCCGTACCAGCATTGTTGCCAAACCAAACATCATAGGTTCCGACAACGTTATCGAACGTGAGGCCTTGTTCAACTCTTTCACCGGCCGGTTGGCCAATGCCAATGTTACTATCTCCGTTCGGATCACTTGCAACGGCGCTGTTGTAGTTCTGCACCATCAGATAGTTCGTGGCAGAGTCAACCCCATTTGCATCAGTTTTCTCACCAAACCATACGTCCAGCGTATTATTATAATCTCCCTCTACCGCGCCACCATTGGATCGGAAATCGAAGTCGATACGTTCGATGTTGTCCTGAGCGATACCATTGGTCCCGAACGGGTTTCTGTCTGAGGCAACACCATTCACATCACCGATCAGCAGAGCTGGAAATCCAAACGGAGCGCCGTCATTGGGTTCTGGAGTTTCATTTGGAGCCCTATCAACGGTGACCCTAGGATTACCTCGAACGACCGATGCATCACCAAGAAGTGCTGGATTCTCCCCCCCAACGTTCGCTAGAGCACCCGTGTTCCACGCGTTGTTGATTGCAGCAACACCGCTGTTATCTACTGATGACGTACTGGCGAACCCGTCCTCCGGAATATTGACACCGGTGGCTTCCCTCGTCAACGCCGAGAGCATCTCCCGCGTCTCGAGTTTCGCCGATGAATCATTAACTCCAAGCTTGTTCCTTACAGACTGCAACATTCTCAAATCTCCAAAGTTTAATAAAGTGAAACACCGCAAACCTTTCAGGCTGACAATTTTGTAATTGGACTAAGCCATAAATTCACAAGACCGTCATAGAAGACTCATCAATTTTATGGCACCAAGAAGATTTGCAAAAACTAATCCGCTCCCGCTAACTTTCAATCGTAAAAAGTGAATTAGGAGAAAGCCACACTAAAGGCATCCACCACACCACTCTAATTTGATAAAGCCACGCTTTACCCCGCTAACTTCTTAAAATCAAATATTGGTGTTATTTCTTCGGTAAGCACCTCACAAAACTCATGCTTACGCGATCTGCTCGGTTCAAATAATTTGGACCGAATATTGTTTGAATTCGTTACGGCGAGGACAGATTTGCTGCACAGCTTGGCAAATCTCTTCTGAATGGCTGTTCCTCTGGTATCTCCGTCAAAATCCCAATCAGACTCGAGAAATCTAGGCGTCTTTGTTAGCGTTCTCACCGATAACCGCCGCTTCGCGGCGGCATATAACCCTTAAACTGAAATTCAGACTATTTTTTTATTTTTCTCAACTGGGATAAGTTAAAGATTCGAAACTTGGTCAACGATGGCCGGGGGATCTGGCAACAGCGACTTGAGCAAGGAACGTTTCAGTTACCGCACGGGGAATCAGTTGTTGAGGTTGGGCAAATTGGAAGCGGAAAGGCGCAAGCCTTCCGGTATCCAGTTCACCGGACGGCTGGCGCTGTAACGCTTTTATGTGAATCACCCAGTTTGAAAAACTGATTTGCCTTGTCAGTTACCCAACAGTTGCCGTGCCAGACGCCAAGAACAGCATTGGCCAGCGCCCATGATTTGCGTCGCTCATCTGGAACTGGCGAACGAAGGGGCGTCTTCTGATACCTAAAGAAAGGAACTGACCCTTCACAAGCCGATCGATATCACGTTGCGGCTTAACGGTGGTTGCATCGCCGGCAAGCCGCCTTGGGGCTGACTGTGACTGAACAGTTCAAGAAACATCGAATCGTCCACTTCACAATAGACCGATGCAGCCAACGGGTGCCATTTGGGGCGCAACTAACGAAAAAGGCCGATTCCAACATGCGGAAAACGGCCTATTTCTCGGAGAATATGAGAGGCGTCGGTGGGAGTCGAACCCACGATGGCGGATTTGCAATCCGCTGCCTTAGCCACTTGGCCACGACGCCATACTTTTACAGAGTGTATTTGCCCTATTGTATCGGTCAAGTAGGCGAAAGAAGATAGCCAAACACTGGCGATAATCGATTTTTCCACCTGCCAAGCGATAAACTCAGACAACGTCATTTGGTTCGACCGAATGCAAGCGCGAACTTTAACTGCGGCAATTCGAAAACTTGTGAAGCCTGCACTTATCGGCTGGACACAGGCACAATGCCGATTGAGACGTTTGGCCGACGTGGACACTATCTGTACGCTGCTTATTTGGAATAACTGGCTTTAAGGACTTTCACGGGAGTTCTCGCCTCGGCGGAAACCCCAATGCTGTCTTTCTCAATCTTTGGCTTCTGATCTCCCGCCAATAGCCTAGCCGGCCGATCCACGTACCTCGGCACCCCCAGAGTCAAGCTATTTCTTCGTCGCATATCGCTGAAGCCAACGAACATTCCGTTTTGCCGCGCGACCGTCTGCGTCGATCCCATCGCCGACTGATTTTTCACTTTGTGGCCGCGACTGGCCAACAAACGGATTGTGTCAGGACTGAATCCTTTCTCAACGTGCAGGACATCTGGAAACCACTGATGGTGGAAACGTGGCGCTACCGTTGCTTCCGCCACCGTTAGGTTATGATCCACCATGTTGACGATCATCTGCAACACCACATTGATGATCCGGCTTCCTCCCGGACTGCCGGTCGCCACAAGCGTGCCGTCCTCCTTAAACAAAAATGTGGGCGTCATTGAGCTGAGCATGCGTTTGCCGGGCTCGACCGCATTACATTTACCACCGATCAAACCATACGCGTTGGCCGCGCCGGGCTTACTGCTAAAGTCATCCATTTGGTTGTTCAGCAAAATTCCTGTGCCGGGAACCATCAGCTTACTTCCGTAACTGAAGTTAAGCGTATACGTGTTAGATACTGCGTTGCCCTCAGCATCGATGACGCTGAAATGAGTCGTCTCGTGACTCTCGTAAGGCATCTTCATTTCAGCCCCGGGAAACACGTCAAGGCTGGCCGTGGCCGATTCCATGTCAATTTTCTTTGATAGCGCAAGCCCGTATTCTTTTGAGGTCAGCCTATCGAGCGGAATCGAAACATAGTCAGGATCGCCCAAATACTTTGAACGGTCTGCATAAGCCATTCGCATCGCTTCGGTCATCACGTGGATGCTGTCAGCCGAATTGTGACCGAACTGTTCCATTGGAAAACGTTCCAAGATATTAAGCATCTGAATCAGGTGAGTTCCCCCGGAGCTCGGCGGTGGCATCGAGACGACCTTCAACCCTCGGTATGAACCTTGCAGCGGCTCTCGTTCAACAGCTTCGTAAGACTTCATGTCCTGAGCGTTGATAATGCCTTGATGTTCTTCCATGTCGGCGACAATTTTTTTCCCGATGGAGCCTTCATAGAACTCATCGGCGCCCTTTTCGGCAATCAACCGTAACGTGGCAGCCAAATCTTTTTGCACCAACGAAGCGCCCACAGGCCAAGGGCTTCCATCGGGCTGATAGAAGACTTTCTGAGCCTCTGGGCAATGCGAGAATTGGTCGCGATAGTGCAGCAGCGACTCATGTAAGTCCTCACTGATGGGAAACCCGTACTCCGCCAGCTTGATCGCCGGAGCCAACGCTCGCGCAAGATCGATCGTGCCGTACTTCTTCAACGCCAATTCAAAACCTCGGACCGTTCCCGGTACGCCGGCGGCAAGATGAGTAATTGTAGAAAGGTCTTCGATCGGCTTACCACCAGAATCAAGAAACATGTCCTGTTCGGCTTGTGAGGAAGCTTGCTCTCGGTAGTCGATTGCCGTTTGTTTGTTGGTTTTTGCATCGTGGATCAGCATAAATCCACCACCACCAATATTTCCTGCGCGAGGAAGCGTCACCGCCATGGTGAAGCCGGCGGTCACCGCAGCATCGACCGCATTGCCACCTTCGGCGAGTACCTCCGCGGCCGCGCGCGTTGAAAAAGTGTCCTGAGACGAAACCATCCCGTGGTATCCGATTTCAGGATGAGAAATGGCCGACTGTCGGAAGATCTGCGCGTGGGCCGAGTTGCGATTTCCAAAGCCTACGACGCCAAATAGTAAAAGGCTCGCGACAAACACCAGCTTTCGGGGAAAGTCGCTGTGCAGAAATGGTTTTGAGATGACCGCTGGAAGTGGTATCACTTTCATTTATCGCTGTCTCGTACGCTGAAGTCGGATCTTGGTGTTCAGTTCGCTTAACTGATGCAGATGGGGACGTTAGCGAAATCCACAGCCGGAAACAATGGCGAATTGCCCTCTCGTTTAGCCCATCTAACAGTTTGTGTTGGGCCAATTTGTCCTGTTTCTCCAGCACACCAAGACACTATTCGGTTCCGCCCGAGAAGACTTTTACTCTATAGCAGTAGATCGCAGGTTTTAAGTTTCACAAATACAAGCCCGAAGCGCAAACGAGCGGATATTTCCAATTTCCGGATTTCTCGCTTGCGGGTCGCTCTTGTATTGAAACGATTCGCGATTCCAAATTAACGAGCGCTATTTATATAAGTTAGGCCGCGAAATCTGATCTCAAATGTGCAACTGCAAAAAGCGCAAGCTCGCCGGTTTAAGATTATTTGATTCATCGAAAACCAAAGCGCTGCGGCCGACTCGCGTTCAACTCGTCAGGCTTAGGTGTTTTTGGCGTGATCGCCCTGCGTTGCTAAAAGTGCTGGCAACAGAATCAGGTCACCGATCAGCGCCGAAAACATCATCCCACAAAGCAACCACCCAAACCGCACCGTTGGAAGGAAGCCGCAGAACGCATACAGCACAATACTCAGCCCAAGAATAACGCTGGTCTGCGTCATCGCCATTCCACTGTATCGCATCGCTTGTTCGATCGGATCGCCTTGTCTCAAGCCGCTCTCAGATCGACCTCCCGATGAACTGTTGGCCGAGCGCGCCTGCTTCCACCACAGCATGAAGTGCAGGGTATCATCGACCGCAATTCCCAAAGCGACGCTGGCGGTCATCAAGGAAGCCACGTCAAGCGTGTACCCCAAGTGGCCTGCTGCCCCTAGCACCACCACAGCGGGAAACAGATTCGGTGGAAGCGCCAACCAAAGGCTGGCCGGCATGCGGATAACAGAAAACACGACGATTGAAATCAAGACAAAAGCGGTCAAATACGTCTTCATCAACTCGCTAAAAAACTGACGGTCCACCTCATCGAATAAAACAAACTCGCCGGTCGTGATCACCTCCAGCGATTCGCCCTCAAACACTAACTCATTCTCGGGCGCAAACACCTTCCGGGCGATCGACCTCAACTGCGCACATAGCTCTGGCAAATCAACCACGCCTCCTCTCGTAGAATCGCCAGACTCTTGAAAGTCAAAATATCGACAAGACACTCTCCAAGTTTCTTCAAGATTGTCAGCTTCACTGTGTCGTGCTCCATTTTCGTCTGAATCAACCGTTGCCAAAGGTGCTGCCCCAGAGACGACGGCAAGTAAACCACTCTCTTGACTCTCAGCCTTCAATCGCTCAAGACGCTTGTCTTCAGCGATCGCTTGCATTGGCCGCGGGCGATTCTTCCAAACCGGCGCAAATGTTGCCGCAGAAATGCAACTGTGTACCGCCGTTGTTTCGGTGACCTTAACACTTAGAGTTTGCAATCCCCTGATTCTAGATTTGTCGTTTGCCTTTTTGGGGTTCGAAAATTTTAACAGCAGTTCAACCGAATTCAGTGGCCCCGTCGCCTCTTCTATCTTCCGCAGATCAGCAATCACCCGGTGATTCTTCGGAAAGAAATTTTGCACGTTACTGCCGGTTTTGATTTTGTGAATTCCCGCAGACATCACCACCAGCAACACCAAAGAGGCAACGATAATCGGCCAGCGAAACTTACGCGTCACCCAAGCCAACCGACGCCACGGATCACCTTTTCCGTCAAGCTGATTGTTGGCTAAACAAGATTGTTCATGCTCTCCCAAATGAGCAAACTCCTTCCGTTGGCCATATCGAATGACGGTGAGAAACGCTGGTAACCACAACAGCGTCAATCCACAGGCCACAACAATCGAAATCCCACCGAACAAGCCGAACTGCCTTACCGGACTGCTACTACTTAGCTGCAACGACGCCAATCCGATCGTTGTGGTAATCGCGCAAAACAGCATGGGCTTCCATGCCAGCCCTAAGGCCTCGTAAGTTATAGCGCGACTGCAATGAAGCCAGCTTCGATCGACGCACGCCAGCAGAGCTTGCGAACTACCGCTGGCGGCTGATTTTCGAAAATAGCTAATGAAGTGGAGGGCTGCCGAAACGGTCAGCAGCATGGTCAACGTTGGCAATGGCCAGAGAATTGCATTCAAATCCACCTTGGCCAAGTGAATGAAATTGAACGCCAAACATCCTGTGTACGCCCCCAAAGAATTAATAAACAGTGCCAGCCAGAAGTGACGCACAAAAACAAACGTCAATGCTAACGCCAGCAGCATGATCTGAGGAACCACGAGAAACGGCGACTCCAATCCTTCCTTATCCAGCGCGTAGAGGTTGTAACCCAGTCCGCCGAACTGCGCCTGTGCCGGATCAACACCAGACTGTTGCAAAATTCCATTTAGTGTTTCGACGATTGCAGCACGATCGGTTTGACCGGCATCAGTCAGCCGAAGTGCGAGCGCGGTCGAATTTTGATCCTCGCCGATGAACACGCCCCGCATCCGGGCTCGCGATTGTGAATCCGACAGCCCCACTCCATCTCGGAGGGTCCAGTAAACCGATTGGCCGCTGGAAACTTGTGCAACCTCTAGCGACAGCTGTTTGCTGATTTCTTCTGAAACATCGAGGACACGATTGTCGTTCAGATCGCATCCGGGCCACCGAAGAACGAAAAATTCGTTGCCTTTGAACATCCTGCGAAAGTCAACAAACTGCTGATGGGTTGGGCTCTTCAGATCTCCCCATTGCGTGATCTCATTGCGAAAACGCTCAACCGGCAATGTCGACACGTAGGCAACCAACGGAAACGAAACAACAAACACTCCCAACAACAGCAGTTCGACGATCGGAAGTGTTCGGTTTCTCATGTTGTACGTCTGTCACACCAGCTGACTATTGGCGGCCAGTGCGAAACAGCAGCAAACCGTATTGGATCTTTCCCGCCCGAACCAGCTCCGTCGATGTCGCCAGCAACTGCCGCATCTCTGACAAGCTCATTCCCATCGTCTCGCTCATCGACGGCAGTGCCCCGATCGCCTTGCCCATCCCGGCCATCACCAGCTTGCGTTTCATATCCTTGGCAAGTTCCAGCAACGTGTGCGAGAAATCTTCAAACTGGACAAACTCAAAACCTTCTTTTAGAAACAGTTCGCGATAACCGTCAGCCGTTAGCGCTTTTGCCATACACGTCCAAGGTGCGACTTTCTCTGAGAAGTCCGCGGGCAGATCGCCATTGACGACCATGTCGGTCATTCCAAAAATGCTCCCGGGTTTGAGAACACGAGAGAACTCACGAGCGACCTTTGTCTGATTGGCAAACGTGCTCACAGCGCACTCGCACGTCAAACCGTCAAACGCCCCTTCCTCAAACGGCAAATCATCAGCAGAGCCCTGTACAAAACTGGCAACTCCCGTGGGAACCTGATTCGGATTCGGATTCGCTTCAGCGACGGGTTCGGTAGGAGGACAGCAACTTTCCCCGGGGCCACAACAAGCCTCATCGTTCTGGGAAGCCGCGTTGTTCAAGACCATGCCGGTCAAACTTGTGTTGTCGGAGGACATGCCGTTTGGTGATGGAGATTCATCGACCGCCGCGCTGTTATCCCAGAGCGCTGTCGCTTTGCTGACGTTCACAGCGCTGAAATCCAAACCGGTAACGTTAAGCCCGAAATCGCTGGCCATCATCCGCGAGGTCGTACCGACTCCGCAGGCCACGTCCAGAATCGAGCTACCGACTGGCAGCTCTAGTTTTTCGACCAACGTGCGTGATAGATTCTCACCGCCGGGGTGATAGCTGCCACCCATCAGCTCCTGCACGAGGTCTTGTTCGTAGAAGTTCGCACAACAGGTCGCCGTTGCATCGGTGGAGCAATTTGGGGTGGATTGATCGCCCGTCGGTTGAGTTGTACCGGAATCGTTCATGGTTTTCCTAATTGCTGTTACCTACAAATTTCCCGTCGCGCGGTTGATGGCGTTGTATTCACAAAACGAAACGGGAGTTCCGTCTGTCGAAATGATGTGCACACAGCATTTGTCGATCCGATCTTGATCGTATGAGTACGCATCCATGAACGGTTTAATTCCGATCGCAAACATGCCGTTCCAATTTTGCGATTCATGACTGTCTTTAGCTTCCTCAGGCAACGATTCGATCAGATCCAGAAGCGCATCTAACGCCTCGTCGTCGAGCCCGGTCAGTGCGTCGCTGCCGACGACTTTCGCCATTAGATCGGTAAAACTCCCTGCGCTGTCGAACGTGTCCGAAACGGCCGCGATCATTTCTTGATTCGCTTTGGATGCCCAGTCTTTATACCGTGGCAAATAGCGCGAGATGGGAATCAACCCGGCGGGCGTTCGAATGGCAACGCCCAAACTAAAGCAGTTGGGATCGGAACATGGAATGGGAGTGAAGTCATCGGCGGAGAATTGGTTTTTGGTCTGCTGGCAAATTTCATCGACCACGTCAGCCACCGTCATACGTTCGATCAGCCTTGGGTTTTCATAACGCCCCGAATACATGGCCGGTTGGATCATGACCTTGCGAATACTGCGCGGTCGCGATGATGCCCACCGAATGAACTCACCCACTTCATCGTCATTGATTTCACGCGTCAGTGTCATCGTCGGCACGGTATTAATTTCCAGTTCCTCACACAGATTTGCAGCACGCAATTTTGTTTCCAGCAGATCCTCACGTCCTCGCAGCAAACCATAGGTCGCCGATTTAAAGCCATCGAACTGAAGGTAGACCGAAACACGTGATCCGTAGCTGGCCACGCGCTGAGCAAACTCGCGGCGCGAAAGCTTGATGGCGTTGGTGTTGATGTAAACCTGTTTGATTCCTTTGTTCAAAGCGATTTCAAGCATCTCAAAAAAATTCGGATGGATCGTCGGCTCGCCACCAGAAAGCTGAATCAAGTCCGCGTCACCTTTGCCTTTTTCTAGCAAGCCGTCGAGCATCTCGGTGAACTGCTGGACGCTCATGAAGGATTTGTTTTCTGGCGAAGAACCGGCATAACAAGTCGGACAAGTCAAATTACAGCTTTGCGTAATCTCGATCAGCATATTACAGCTATGATTTTCGACCTGATCCCCGCAATGCTGTCCGGGACCGCAGCAACTGACCATCGATTCAATATTGGGATCGACAACATAGTAGTGTCGCCGGTCCGATGCGAGCCGAGCCGTATACTTCCCGTGCTGGTCGCACTCTTTATCCATGTATACCGCCGAATTGCGTTCGAATACCGTCGCGTCAATCTTCTCCAAGCACTCGGGACAGATGCTTGTTGTCGATTTGATAAACTCACCAGTCCCAAACGCAGGGTCCGCCACGTGATCGGCAACTGGAGGCTGAGGAAGTTGCTCGTCGAGTGAGCTAGGGCCAGAATAAATCGGTAGCTGAGTCATGCGTCGCTCAAGTCGGCTCAAGAGGTCGTAGTAAATGTGAAGGAAAAGAAGCAGCCGCAAGAAACAAAATAAATGCTTCTTTTGTCGGCTGTTGGTGAAACTCATTACACTGCTTCGGTGTTGCTGGGCCCAAGCTTTTAGAGCCAAGGAAGCATCAAGCCGTCATATGAACGCGAAAGTAAGAGTTTGCTTACCTAAGTATTTTACTACCGCCGCCAAGATTCAAAAAGTCGACGGCGGGTGACTTTGCCATCGTTGAGCGACCAGTCATAGAAGTAACCTGAAACACTTGTGCAATTACACAGTAGGTTCGACGTTTGGCCATTGGCATACTGGCGAATGTGAGCAAGCACACTTTGTTCATCTCCGCCAAAATCGTCTTGGTACCACTTATAGATTTTAGAAAGACGAATTCCGGCACAGCCTGATTTGACCGCGCGGCCCGAATTGATGAAGTTGTACGCTGCCGAGTTTAACCGTGCATCAAGATTGGCGGCCGTCCAAGCATCAGCTGGAAGATTGGGGCAGCCAAACGACGCACAGTTAACCGCATAGTGAATGCGTGGATCCTTCCAAATCGGCCGAATGATACCGCTCTCGATATCGTTGAGCGACAAAGGTTTACCAAGCACGTTGACGACGCCCGGGTCATCG
This sequence comes from uncultured Pirellulaceae bacterium, assembly GCA_938036435.1. Lineage (GTDB taxonomy): Bacteria > Planctomycetota > Planctomycetia > Pirellulales > Pirellulaceae > Mariniblastus. The sequence goes on from CALHPU010000137.1 coordinate 11,474, forward strand.
AAAGGGCCAACGAAGTCAGTAAATTTTTGCTTTATCTGACGAATCGATCTCACAGGATAATGCTGCAACACGATTGAGGCAGTTTTGGCGTTGTATAGATTAAACCAAAAAGCAAGTTGTTCGTCGCGATTTAAGGCCCGTACGTCAGTCGATTGCAGTTGCTGTAGATAACAGTTCAAACGCTGCTGATCACAAGCGGTAACTTGTGCGTACTTGATGCGATTGACACCGCTAGGGCCGGTGACCAGATAGCGTTGCAGAAAAGCATCCCAAGGAGAATGATCGACCGAGAAACGGGAATGGGGATCGTGTATTTCGAAAACAGGATCGACCAGAGACGACTGCGGAATGCCAAGCTGCGAGTTGCCGCCGGTGACATTTGCATCAGCAGCAGAGGGCTGTGACATATTCGACTGCGCCGGCACGAAAGGCTCGGTCGTACCGAATATTTGTGGCGTTGAGAAAGTTTCTCCCGGTGCGAAAGCCTGAACAGCTGTGGAACTCTCTACAGGCGCGAAGCCTTGCGGAGATGCGAAACTCGGTTGTGCGACCAATGGCTGCGTTGGTGCTGATACGGTCGGTAGTCTACTTCCAGATCCGCCTGTGGGCGCGGCGCGCGAGCCCGATTGAGCCAATGCATTGGGTCCACATAAACAGATGGAAAATAGAGCAATCCATTTTGTAACGGCAGTGAGTTTATCGAAATACTTGATTTGCATGTTTTCTAATTCCAGATCTCCATACGCGTTGACTGAGAGCGTCTCAACAAAACAGTTCAGCACTAGTGGTCTGTCAACATTTAATTTTAGGGTAGCTGGATTCGCCAGAATTCAGTTCAGCAGTATAAAACCGAAGTCTGGCGACTCCGGCTACGATGACACACTCTAACTTCCATCCCTGACAAACCACTAGTTGATTAATTGTCAATCAGCCAGTCGAGGTATTGGCGGTCGCCGTCATAGGCAATGATCGTCATAGGCAATGATCGGCATTGGCACTATGAATCAATATCTTTACTTGCACGACAGTGCCAGCAAACTGTCGTTGAGAGCCCAAATTGTGTGACGCGGCACACTACGTAGAACTTACGCAATATCTGAATTGAAGCTAATCCGCCGCTGCTGAAAGTGGTGCCAAAGGTACGCGCGACCTCGGCGACTTGATGACAGGCGCTATGAAACAGCCACGTGGACAAACTCCCCAACGGAGGAGTAAATGCCCCCTAAATCATTTCGTTGCTAACGCAGTACTGCACATCTTGTCATTTGGCCGATAGAGTGCCGCTCCTTATTGGTTATTGGACATCTATCGGACGGGACGCTAGATAGGCAAGCTGCCGCGGC
>CALHPU010000138.1 GCA_938036435.1 uncultured Pirellulaceae bacterium
CTCAGTTCGTTTCCTTCACCCCGGCTGCGATCACCAAATCACGCGGCGACGTGTGGCGGAACGTCAAAGAGGCGCGGATGGTCCCACGCGAACAAGCGGCTTACGCTTTTCGTGAAACCGTTCGACGACGAGTCGATCCCGCACTTGTGGAATGGTCGGGTGCCGGTGTTTTCAACGCCAAAGTCTTCCCGCTAGCGCCGAAGAAAGTTCATCGCATCGTGATCGGGTATGACGTTAATCTTACTCGTTCGGGTAACCAGTTGACCTATCAACTGGACCTGCCAGAAAGTACAGGCGATTGCCGCATCGAAATCAATGCTCAAGACGTCGAAGGGATCAAGTACGACATAGAACCGAAGGTTGAACCGGTGGAAGTCGATCACAACGATGAACTCCACCAGCGGTTCACTTTTGACCAAAGACCAGAAAATGGGATTCGGTTAACCGCGAAGACGGAAGAGGCATTGCTGCTCAAATCAAAAGAGTTGGCCGACGAATTCTGGGCGGCCCAGATCACACCCGAATTGCCAGTCCAAGAAGCGGTCGGTAGTGGTCGAGCCATTTTTATGCTGGACATGTCGCTGAGCAGTGCTCCGGATAAGTTCAACGTGTGGCTGAAACTGTTGGAGACGACGTTGGCCAACAATCGCGAAACCATGAAAGAGTTTGGCGTGTTGATGTTCAGCGTTGACCAGAGATTTTGGAATCCTCAGTACGTTGCCAACACAGCAGACAACGTGGCCGAACTAAAAAATACGCTTGGGAATCTGGTGCTTGAAGGAGCCACCGATTTGTACGCTGCGATGCAAAAAGTGACGACGACCGATTGGGTCATCGACGGCGAGGCTCCTGATTTGTTCTTGCTGTCCGATGGAGCAGCGAACTGGGGCGAAACTAACGGACGGCTCATCGGCAGCCTTTTGGACGATAAAGAAACTGGCAGCCTGTTCGCCTATCAGACAGGTTTGACGGGAACGGCGATCGCTAACCTGCGATTACTGACCGCCCAAACAGGAGGCGCTGTCTTTAGCGTGGCGTCAGAAGACGAGATTGCGACTGCTTCAACCGCCCATCGCAAAAGGCCTTGGAAATTGAGTTCCATCACCGCCGAAGGTGCAACCGATGTAATGACAGCGGGACGGGTCGAGTGGGTTTATCCGGGACAGACGCTTACGGTCGTGGGACGCGGAGTCGTTTCTGGTCCGATGAAGCTAGAGTTTGAACAGGCTGGCAAATCAATGTCAGTGACTAGTGAACCCACAGCAATCGTTTCTGAACTTGCCGGCCGCTTGTACGGTCAGGTTTCCGTCGGGCAATTGGAGAGCTTGGGCAGCGCCGTGTTTGATATCTCGGCCGCTTACGCACGCCACTTTCGCATCACCGGCGATACGTGTTCGCTGTTGATGCTCGAGTCGAAAGCGGACTACGAGCGTTTTGATATCAAGCCGCAAGAAGATGAATTCGTGATCAAGTCAAAACCGGCGTCGAAACTGGTGGCCGATATGTTGAAGAAAGCAGCCAACCAGCTGGCAGATCCGAAGGCTCAACTGCTGGCGTGGTTGAAGCGTTTGGAGACGATGCAGGGACTTAAGTTCGCGATGCCGACGGCGTTGAAATTGGCAATCGATGATATTGACGTTGTCGTGGTTTCTCAGCCGCTGGACTGCACGGTTAAGTCGCGCGATGACGTCTCAAAAGGATACCTCAACGCACTGACCCAAGAGAGTTTAGATTACGATGTGATCGCGGGCCAAGCGAAGAAACGCGGTCGTGAATCGATCGACGATTCGATCAAGGTCTTTAGTTCATTGATCGAGCGCAATCCCGGTGACGTGACAATGGCGCGCGACGTGGCGTTTACGGCGATGGAGTTGGACCGTCCGGCCCAGGCCTATCACCTGCTACGCAGTGTTGCTCGGGCGCGGCCGTTTCAAGGCAGCATCTACCCCGCTATCGGCCAATGTCTGGCTCAGGCTGGTCAAGCAGACATGGCGATTGTGTACTACGAAGTCGCGTTGGCTGGCGAGTTCCAGCGGCAGGGATCGAAGTTCCGCCAGATTGTGGCAGTGGACTACATGCACTTGCTGCGGAGAATCGTCAGCGGCAAGACGAAGTCGTCGGTGGTTGCTTTTGCCAAAGCGCGTTTGGAGACGCTAAAGAAAAAGATGCCTATCTCCAAAGCCGACATGCTGGTCACGATAATGTGGAACCAAGATCAGACCGACGTGGATTTGCACGTGATCGAACCTTCTGGCGAAAAGTGCTTTTACTCGCATAAAAAGACGAAGTCCGGTGGCGAGATCACTGACGACATCACCACCGGATTTGGTCCCGAGATGTATTTCAACGAAACGGCACCCGATGGGACGTACAAGATCGCCGTGAAATTCTATGGCAGCGGGCAGAACCGAACCAGCGTCAAGAACAAAGTGTACTTAAGCGTGTTCGAGGGTTTTGGTTCAGATGAAGAGAAGGTCACCCGTAAAACGATTCGTTTGAAGGATGCGGGCGAGCACCGGACGGTGATGGAAGTGGTGAAGTAAAATTTTGCGAACGATGGTGGGTCAGCGCGACAAATTCGATTGACCCACCCTATGCTTAGTCAAAGTAGGGTGGGCCGTTTGGATTTCGTGTCAGCGAATTTCAGACTCACCAACAGCCTCTTTTATTATTGGAGACGCGCTCTAATGGCTACTGATTTTTGACGTACTCTAACAGTTCGTTGGGAGAGATACCCTTGTCGCCATCAGTATCGATGCTGCGAAATACACCTCGGTAGTCGGCCTTGATTTCTGACCTTGTCAGCATTCCGTCCGCATTTTTGTCGAAGTTAGAGAGCGTTCTATAAATCTGTTCACCGGGTCCGGAATAATCAGGATCAAATTTGGCCGCCATCGGTGGTTTGCTGCCGGGAAGTTCGTCAGCATCAATTTGCCCGTTGTCGTTGGCATCGAGGCGAAGAAGTTGATCGGTTGCAAAATCGATTTCTGATCCAGACAACATTCCGTCGCCATCACTGTCGAGGACTGCCATGAGGTTCAGGGGTTTGGTCTTGAACGGTTCGAAAGAGGTAGCCTTGGCAGGAGCCGGATTTGTTTGAGCCGATTTTCCCATTGGCGCAGCTTCTTCTCTGTCCCTTTGTTCATCTCTTGTGTCGGCGGCACGTGTCTTAGCCTCAGTTCCCTTCTTACCTTTTGCGTTATTTTTCTGCATGTTCCGCATGGCTTCCTGATAGCCTCGCATGTCGGGAGCCTGAGAAAGTGCTTCTTTTGGCGTTGCAAAATTGGCGACAAGGAGCAGCGAAAGAATAATCAATGGTCGAGTCATCACCACGTCCTCAATTGGAAGGATTCAGTTATTAAAGCAGACTTCAACAATATAGACACTTTGAGAGGAAATCAAAACGAATTTTTTTTGATTGTTGGGGCGGCCGGTGGGATGGGCTGTTTTCCCTTGTTTGGTATGTCTCAACGGGAGTTTTAGTTTTTGATATGGCCGCCCAATTCCCTCGTCTGAGTGGTTAGTCGAGGGAGTTAGATTTCAAAACTGCCTTCGTCGCCTCTGCATCGATCCGAATGAAGTGGTCGCGCACTTCTGGAAAGATGTTAGCTTCAGTGGTCTGGAATACGGTTGTCTGGTCATCGTATTTGGCCATGTGACAGTCAATACAATTGTGGCCGATTTTCTCGCCGACAACAGGAAATTTACCGCAGTCTTCAATTTGATGGCATTCCATGCACCGTTTGGAAAACAGGGCGAGGTCTCCTCGCTCATGCTGGTGCGGATTGTGGCAAGATGAGCAGTTCATGTTGTCTGATTGGATATAGCATTGAGATTTTTTTAGACGAGGGAGTTGGTTGGCCGAGTGAACGCCGACTCCGACCTTGTCATTGTTTTTGCTGCCCTTCGAAAAATCTTCGAGACGATCGCCCGGACGGAAGCTAAAGGGTGATTTGATGAAGCGACCGCTTCCGCTGTGACATTGGCCGCAGATATCATTCATTCTGTCGCGCGAAAGATGATTGGGGTGCGTGATGAATTCGGCTTTGGTGGCGTCCGGGTTGGTCCGATGGAATTCCACATGTGCTTCGGCTGGGCCATGGCAACGTTCGCATGTAACACCCAGAATCATTGAATTTGGATCGACCCAGTTAACATGCCGCTTCTCGTATTCCACCAACGTTGTGTGACACGCAATGCATCCTATTTTGACGGGACGGGCGAAATTAGCAAAGCCATCGGTGTACCCCGGGCTGTTGACCCAACCATGTAATGCCATCCATGAAACGGGTAGTTCATATAGGCGATCTTTCTCAAAATACAGATGGGTTTGGGCAATGTTTCCCGAGCCGGTGACGATATCGATTTTTTGTCGGTGTTGGTAAGACTTTCCTTGATGCTCAATTTTTAAAAATTGCACTACCGCTTCGCCAATGCGTCTTACTTCATAGCCAAGGTTTTTTTGGCGCGTGATGACTTCGTGAACCTCGTCAGTAAGTCCTAGAACCGTTTCTTTAGTGGGAAGACTTGAAGTCTTGTAGTGAGCTGTTTGTATAAATCCCTTGTAGTACTCGGCGTGACAATCTTTACAACTATCCGGGCCAACGAATCCTTCTTCGCGCGTGAAGGTTGGCTTGAGGGCAAAACTGCCGGTCTCCGGGACATCAGGGAAAAGCGCTTTCCCTTGGCCTAGAGGAGTGTCGGCTAGTTTGCTGAGCTTATTCGTCGTATGGTAGGCTTCGGGAATGATGAATTCGGCGACACCCTCGAGAGAGCGAACCGAGCTGTCTCGCAAGAAGGATGTCGTCGCAATATACACACCCACAATCGCCACCAGAGTGAAACCGAGTATTGGCAAGAGAATGAAGCGATTCATAGGGTACGAGCGGAAAGGGCTGTAATAGCCTTGAGCCTTGAAATGCGAGTCTGTCAATAACTCATTATAGATGAGTGAAGGCTATGGTTGCTATCTAGAAAGTAGCGATAGTCAAAACTTCTCTACTCGTTCAACTGGCCCTTTATCGTGCGTTGGGTTTTTTCCCAAACTGTAACCAGTAAGTCTAGGTACGCTTCGGCTGAGAGCAATTGTTGGGCTTCTTCCTGCGGTGGGTTGTTCGTTTCAAACAACCAGCCTTGGTCATGTTTGTCGGTATTGATCGCGCTAGGATCCTCCATCAATTCATCATTAAACCGAAGTAAATTTGCCTGCACCGGAGAGTACAAGCTGCTCTCCGCTTTCTTGCTTTCTATGGCACCCATCTCTTGGCCAGCAGAGAGTGTCGCCGGCGCGTCGATGTTCCAATCAAGAAAGTAAACGTCTTGTAAAAGCCGCACCGCGTAAGCTGAGAACCCAAATCGCAAATGACCATTGGCCTGCTCCTGCGCCCACATGTGGTTGACGGCGTACTGCCGATCGGTCGGGAATTCGGCTGCGAATTCGCCCATCATGAAGGTGAGTGTCTCTGACATATTGACCAAGGCGGATGGAAGGGTTCTCGTGGGGTAGTTTTTCAACCTGCCAAGGACTTAGATATGACAGGTTAAAAACCTGCCCCACCACTTTCCCACCGCAAATCGCTATCGGAAAATTGAGCGGCGGCAGAATCCTAAAAGCATATCCCACTCTAAAATTCTAAGTGTAGCGCACGTTTTGATTTTCGGTCTCGAAGAATACCGGCAACAGTGCGTCTGCATGCAGGTAGCCTTTACGGGTGAGCGTAATTTTTGAATCTTGAATCGTCAGCATCTCCTCAGCGGCATGCTGTCCAAATTCAGCCTGCCATTTCTTCAAGATATTGACGCCAAATTTTTCTTGGAAGTAGCCAGCCTCAAGGTAGCCGCGTTTCAACTGCAAAATCAATTCGCGAATCAAAAGTTGGTCTTTGGATGGCCGGAAACCGCGACCTAGCGGCAGTTGTCCGTGCTCCATAAGATCGGTTTGGTATTGCTTCATGTCGGCTTTATTCTGATAGTGAACGCCGGCGATGTGACCGAAACTGGCGATACCCGTGGCCAACAGATCTGAACCCTGCCACAGATTATCCCGGTAGCTAAAGTTCACTTTGTCGTTGTCCTTGACCACGGTGTAAGCGCTGCTGATTTTGTAGCCGGCCGAAAGGAATTCATCGAACGCGTAATCCAGCCACGCGCGCTTGGTTGGCCAATCTGCGACCGGTGTCTCAATTTTCTCGCCGAGAATATCCTTAGAGTAAACCGTGTTGAACGGCAGTTCCATCTGGTAGATCGTGACGCTTTCAGGAGAGAGTTTGATGGCTTCGGCGATGTTGTATTTCCAGTTGTCCCACGTTTCCCCGACCATCCCGGAGATCAGGTCGATGTTCACATTGTCGAAATTGGCTGCCTTGATCCAGTCCCAAGCTTTGTAGACCTCTTTGGAAAGGTGAGCGCGTCCGTTTTCTTCCAGCACCGAATCGGTAAAATTCTCCACACCAAGACTCAATCGCGTGATGCCCAACTCTTTGAGCGTCTTGATCTTGTTCTCTTGTAGCGTCCCCGGTTCGCATTCAAAAGTAACCTCTTCGGCTTGATCCCAGTTGATGTTGGCACGCAATCGGTCGACCAACGAGGTCAGTTGTTTTGAACTTAAAAACGACGGCGTACCACCACCGAAGTAAACGAACCGAAACGGTCGCTGGCCCATAATGGGCTGTTGGCTAACTAGTTCGATTTCCTTACACAACGCTGCGACGTAGGCCTCGATGTCTTTGGCGTTTTGGTCAGTGAAAACTTTGAAGTAACAAAACTTGCAACGCTTGCGGCAAAAGGGGATGTGCAAGTACAAACCCAGAGGCGTATCGGCGACCGGTGGTTGAGCCATCACTTGGGTGACTTCGTCCAACTGGTCCGCATTCCATTTAGAATACGGTGGATAATTGGAAATGAAGTAGCTGCCGACTTCAGTTTTTGTAGATTCGGTCATGAGAAATAGCGTTCGGTGTTCGGTGTTCAGTTTTCGGTTTCGAGAACCTTAGAGCGTGCACGGTTCCGTCATCAGTGGCGATGACCACGAATCGGTGAGCAAACGCTGGTGAGCCGGTGATGCTGCCGTTGAACTGCTTTTGCCAAAGTAGTTTACCGCTTTCAAGATCAAGCAAATAAAGCCTACCATCGGTCGATGCGGCGACGACCCTGTTTTTGATAATCACTGGTGAAGAATCGACTTTATTCTTGAGCGTTGTCGCCCAGTTTTCGGCTCCCGTATCGGGATCGAAGGAATACAGTTTGCGGTTTCGCGCACCTACGACGACGTGGTCATCGGTCACCGCTGCGGATGAACGAATCGAGTTACCACCCCTTTCGTCTTCGACAGTCCACTTGGTTTTTAACTTCGCCGCATCGACGCTGTAGAATGTGCCGTTTTCGTTTCCAAAATAAACCGTTTGGCCACGGGCTGCTGGAGTAGAAATCGTGGGTGAGCTAAGTTTAACGTGGCCCGCCTCTTTTCCGGTCTCTAAATCGATCACGTGCAGCATGCTATCGCAACCGGCCAGAAACGCCCGGTTCTTGGCAACGGTGACCGAGCACTGAATCTGATCGTCAGTGGCGTGCTTCCACTTAAACTCACCGCTTGTTTTGTCCAGCGCGTACAGAGCGCCATCCTGCGATCCGAAGAGCACCAAGTCTTTATAGATGTTGGCACTGGAGTTGATTTCGATTTCCGTTTCGTAAACCCACTGTTTTTTTCCGTTGGCATCAATGCAGAAAAACTTTCCGGCCATGTCGCCCAGATACAGTTTCCCACCGTCAACAACGGGTGTCGTTAAGAAGCCGTCTTCAGATTCAAACTCCCAGAGCTTGCTTCCATCGGCGAGGTTCAATGCGAACAGCTTGCCGCGCACGTCGTTGGTAAGCCCTGCGATGTAAACGGTTTTTTGTTGCATTCCCGTGGCGGTATCTTTCGTGGCCACAATCGCGGCGGAGGATTCGAAACCCCCATCGTCCAGTTTGAACGTCCAAGAGAGCGTCAGCGCATCACCTGTTTCTCCTTCAGCAAAGCCTGTCGATTGAGGGTTGCCTCGGAACGAGCTCCAATCGGAGCCGGCCGTCTGCGCTTGTGATTGGGCAATAGAAGACATGCCGCTGCAGCTGATCACCAAGCAGATAATCAATATGCAGTTGATAAACTGTCGGATTGTAGAAGGGCTTGGCATGGAAGGTTTGGATTGCCGTGTTTTTGAGGCTATTTGTTTTTCGTTTTCTTCTTTTGGGCTAAAACGCCTTCTTATAAATTTCCAATAATGAAGACTCATCGACGGGAACTGGATTAAATGTTCCCGTCCATTGTTTAGCTGCCGCTGCGGCAAGTTGTGGTAGTTCTTCTTGGTTGACGCCAATTTCGGTCAGTCGAGTTTTCAATCCCACGTGTTCACAAAATCCCGTCAACGTTTCGGCTAAAGCTTTACTGCTGCCTCCCATGGCAGCGTAAGTCTTTTCACACCGACTGTCGTGGCTGCTATTAAACCGAACCACGTGAGGCAACATCAATCCGACAGCCTGCCCATGGGCAATTCCGAATGAGGCCGTTAACGGGTTGGCGAGTGCATGTGCTGCGCCCAGCATTGAATTCTCGATCGCGACACCTGCGTAAGCGGCTCCAAGTTGCATCGCCGAACGCGCGGCAACGTCTGTTGGGTCAAGCGTCACCGCGGGTAGGTTCTCTGATAATAATCGCCACGATTCTTCGGAATACAAGGACGAAGTTTCATTGCGTTTGGTCGTCACCGCAGTTTCTACCGCGTGCGAGAGCGCGTCGATGCCGGTCAACGCCGTAACGCTGGGCGGTTGCGTCAACGTCAGCAGCGGGTCGAGGATGGCGATCTGGCAACTGGCCCGTTGGTCACCGCAAGCCATTTTTATGTGAGTCTCAGCTTGCGAGATCAGTGCGAAGGACTGCATTTCACTGCCGGTGCCGGCGGTAGTCGGAACAGCGAACATCGGCAACATCGAACCGGTCGCTTTGCCGACGCCCCAATAGTCCTCCATCGTGCCGCCGCAAGAGTAGAGGAAGTTAATGCCTTTGGCGCAGTCCATCGAGCTGCCCCCGCCCAATCCAATTAAGAGATCGGGCTGGTATTCTTTGGCCACAGTCAATCCGGCGTCAACGTGTTGGGTCGTTGGATTCTCTCTGGCTCCGTCGAAGACAAGCGAATCGACGTTGGATTTTTTAAGGGCGGTAAGAGCACGCGCTACGTGACCCACCCCAACTATCCCCGGGTCGGTGACAACGAGGGCCTTGGAAAAACCCGCCTCAGCGGTCAATTCGCCAAGCTGATCAATCGCATTTTCGCCGTGAACAATTCTTGTTCGAAGTTGAGTGTCAAGTGGCAGCATGAAAGCGATTGGTTCAGAACAGTGTTACGGTTAGTGGGCAACTCGTGACTTATCTCGCAAGAGATCGGAAAGCCCACAAGATAGCTTTTACCAGAGGCTTCTTTCGTTGCAGAGATGTTCCCACTAGAACTAGACTAGGTTAGCGCGGCTACTCTCGATTCGCTCATTTGATAAGCCCGTGAGCGAAACAGGAAATCGATAATGTTGCCTTCGTGTGGCTGAAGCCAGTTTAATCGGTTCGTTGGAATCGGACCAATGTTCAATCGGTCGATGGAAGTCGAGTCGGTTAATTGGTCAATCCAAGCCTGATCTTCGGTGATCGCGGATGCCACGAGCGTTGGGCCAGCCGCCTTGAGCATTTTGTCTTGAGGACATTTGACGACCGTCGCAAACGGAAACATAAACTCCTTGCTGGCGATGGCTACTTGAGGGCTTTCCGCATGGGCGACGACAGGCCTCAAGTAAGAGCAACGCTCCTTCTCCACCAGTCGATCTCCGTACTGTTGGGTGCAGTCAGTGACGCCGTCCTCTTTTAGGTCGTTCTTCACCATATCCCAGACCGCCTTGCCCATTCCGGCAACGGTGAAGGCGGCCAAGCCAGCATTTTCGTCTTCAGGGCCTAGAGCTTCGACGGGGCCAATCTTCTCTGCAATCGCTTGAGCAATTTCTAGAGTATGCCTTGAGGCGTAGATGGTTGAGGCATTAATACAGCTTCTGCCACCGTTGATGTAAACGCTTTCGACCATCATGTCCAAGTACTGTTCCCAGTTATCAACGCAATCATCGCCCAAGAAGACCTTCGAGAATCCCGGGCCATGAACTTGAACGCGCGGATTACCTGAGAATTGCTCAACGGTATTCTGGGAGCCAAAAATCATGCTGCGTGGACAGGAATCCATCAACGCCGAACCAACGTCGTGGCCGCCGGGATAGAGAGAAACTGCCTCCGCTGGAATACCGACCTCTTTGTACGCCGATGCAACGCGGTAAGCGGTCCACGGTTCTTGCGAACCGGGTTTCAGGACCAACCCCATTTGCAACGGAATCGCTGGAAGCCAAAGCGTGTGAACACCCGGCGAATTAGATGGTAGGACGGCACCGAGAACGGGCGTTTGCGCTTGGTAGCTGACCACGACACCACGATCTTCAACTCCGTAGCCTCGGGTGAGGATATCTAAATCCAACCCGCGCGTGAGGCACTGAAGAATTTCGGTCATGTTTCTCATGACGAAACTGTTCTTGGTCATGTTGGAGCGACACATGTGCTCGGGAAGGCCCGTGGAAGCCGATTGATGGCGCACAAATTCGTCTGCCGTTTGCATGCCGTCGCCGAGAGGAACCGTTCCGCTTTCGAAAAGATCAGCCGCTTGGCCGATTTTCTCGATCAGTTCTGCACACGAGAACTGGCGAAGCGCATCGCGTGCTTTGGCGGCGCTGCGCATGTCGCGCGTGACCAAGCCTCCGTTGGCCGAGTGAACTTTGGCAATGCTCTCGCCGGTATTGAAGTGGACGACTTCAGTCGTTTCGAGTGATTCATAGGGCTTACCCCAGCGAATGACAGGAATTTCTAGCACGTGGTGACTCCGTGGTGAGTT
>CALHPU010000139.1 GCA_938036435.1 uncultured Pirellulaceae bacterium
TAAAGACTCTTCAGATGGTCGATGCTCTGCGCGATACTGGCGATTGGGTCGGGAGATTGATCTTGCTCAACGTGGCAATTTGCGGCGCCGATTTCTTTGGCCAGCTTCATTACCGCTGCCATGTCAATTGTGCCGTCTCCACATTCTTGAAACGCATCTTTGGGAACTTTACCTTCGTCGTAGATCACCGGTGTGCCTTTTTTGAGGTCTTTCAAGTGGACCTGAGAGATTCGACCGTCTAGTTTCTTCATGGTCTCCAAGGGATCCCAACCACCTATTTTGGCCCAAAAGACATCGAACTCGAATTTCACCAATTCGTTGTCCAGTTCGTTGATGAGAATATCATAGGAGGTCGTACCGCCGTCTATTTTTTCAAATTCAAAAGCATGGTTGTGGTAGCACAACTGAATCCCCACATCCGCAGTTTTCTTACCCAATTCATTACAGCTTTCGGCAATCTTCTTCATTTGCGCCGGCGTCTCACGAAAGCCCTTGCCGATGTAGCCGAACACCAAATGTTGAAGGTCCATCTTGTGAGCAGCAGCGACGATCTCGTCAAGCGTTGAGACGCCGTTGTCGCCCTGCTTACAAATTGCCTGCCAAGCCATGAAGGAAGAAGTGACCTTTAAACCAAGCTCACGAGCTTGATCTGCGTACTGAGGGTTCTCAACGACATTTCCCAACTCGACCTGCTTGTATCCCGCATCCGCTACGGCTTTGAGCGCCTTTTTGGAGTCTGCCTCCATCTGATTGCGGATCGTGTATACCTGAAGCCCAATAGTGTCTAAGTACGGCGACTGTTGCGGCATCGCATGAAGTGGTCGAGCCAATTGAGCCGTTAGTGCAGCAGCGCTGAACGCGGCTGATGTCTGGAGAAAGCTTCTACGTTTCATGTTTTGCTCGTGGATAGAATGGAATCTTTAGTTGGATGCCGGTGACTGCCTATTCGTAAGTGCAAAAATAGGCGGTCTGCACATTGACTTTGAGGTTGAATTTCTCATCGGCGTCGACCGTGAATTGGTCACCAGCGTTATATGGATTGAATGCTGTTTCTCCGGGCAACTGCACATTCAGCTGTCCACTGACGACCGTAATGACTTCCTTCTTACTGGTCGAAAACTCGTACTCGCCTACATCCATCACGCCGACTGTGGCCGGAAGAGTAGCCGTTTGAAGAGAAATCGATTTTACCTTGCCGTCAAAATATTCGTTCACGTCCATCTAGTCAGTCTCACTTTTGTTTTAAGGTGGATACAGGTGTACTGAAGGTCAGTCTGCAGACCAAATTCTAACCGCGAAAATCGAATATTGCTATTGATAGAAGTCAGCCTGCGGGGCAATTCAATCAATAGCGTTGCGGTGAGAGCCGTCCGGCGAATCGCGTACCGAAAGGCCTGCGGCTTAAGGCTTTTAGTGCTTCATCCCGATTCAATTCTCGGGTTGCCGGTTAAAGCAGTTGTTATGAAATTGGTTACGCTCCTCGATTGAGAAAAACATCGATTCGAGTAGGGAAAGGCCCCTCCCCGTCGCCTAGGCTCCGACCTTCTCGGCGGGGGTTCTTCCCAGAACTTAGTGGCACGAAGTTCTTGTTGAATAAGCCATTTCAAATGGATGTAGTGGGATTCGCCAGAATTCCCTTAAGAAGAGCCGGTTGGAATTCTGGCGAATCCCACTACGATTTCCAAGGCAGCCATTAAAATCCGGGAAGAGCCCTCGGCGGGAGGGTGACAGGCGAAACAGACACCGCCTCAAGACACACCTGAAAAATATATGTACTACTGCTGTGTTTGTCTTTTCTCTCGCTCCTTTTGAAACAAATCGGATTCGATCTTTCCAAGCTCCAACATTGCCTCATAAGCCTCCTTCGCCTGTTGTGCTTCCGGCTGTAGATCGACCACAAGGCTGGTCTCGTTATCTTCGGCGACTTTGTCCAGTTCATCCTCAAGTTTGATCGTACTGATATCGTTAGTGAGAATGGCCGGAGCCATCACAGTGGCATCCTCGGACGATTCGGTCAACTGGATGCGATAGCGTTGGCCGGCAATCAATAACTCAATCCGCTGGTCGTCCTTGTCTTGTTCGCCGCCATTGTTCTGGTTGGATGCATCGCTTTTGTTTCCATGATACTCTTTGCCCGGTCGGCAGATGATTTGGCAACGCGGTTCATTGCCCACTAGCTCCTTAAGCAAACGATTGGCTTTCAATTGACCCGTCGCCATGTCCAACATCGTGACCTGAATCCTCTGCTTGCTCTCTACGACTCGGTTCTCATTACTGTTTTTGTAACGGTAGGTTGCACGTCTGAACAACATGAGAAACGGACTGTCGTAGGGAATTCCGTCAACTAAAGCAAACGAACCGAATCTTACTGGGTTGGTCCAAAGCGGTTTGCCCGTCTCACGATCCACCGCAAAAATGCAACCTGTACCCAACCAGCCACGACTCTTTACACGGGAGAACTTGACTTCGTTTTCTTCGTCGAATTTAACATTGGAATTGCCGTCACTCCTACCCGCGATGCACAAATACCCTTGGGCCGTTGGTAGTACTGATAGTTGTAAGAAAGAGATGTCTTCTAACCCATCAATTTGCTGTTCAAATCGGAGCTTGCCCGTTGGAAGATCGATCAGTGACAGAGTTCCTTCGTTGGTCAACATAGCGAGACTGGTTTCGTCTACCTGCCGAAAAGTGGAAGGGAATGGAAACGTGCGTTCCCAAGCGAATTCGCCCTCTACAAAATCGAATACCTGCAACTTCAATTCCGTATACTTCAATTGCTTGTATTTCCCCTCATCAAACGGATCATCAGGAGTCTTCGTCGGTTTGGTGGAAGGCTCATCCTTGGTTTTGCCTACGATTGGGACTTGGAACAGGTGGAATTGGTTGTGTCCGGTGGAAGTCGAATTGATCAATTTCAAAATTTTGCCCCCGGCAATTCTGCGGCCGGAAAGTTTATCGAATGTCTCGTAGAGTTGATCTTTGTCATTCCAAACGGTGATTCGGTCATCACCTTCTCTGATCACAGAAGGATTCGGAACCTGATTGCGCACCCAACGCGTGTGGCCGTTGAATAGATCGACGCATTTCAGATTGGAGCCATCAAGGAAACAGAAGCCGCTGGATCGTGGGCCACCGAATACGTTCCTTGTTAATATTCCCTTCTCCAGCCGAATTGACCACATGAGCGCGTCTTGGCCTCGCACCAAGCGAATCCAGTCCAACGCAAATATTTCTCTGCCGAAACAGAAGAGCATGACCGAGTTCTTCAGGAAAATCTTACCCGTCGTTCCCGAGGCAAACGAATCCGACTCGCCGTTGGGACGTAAGTATAACTTACGAGCTTGGCGGCCAAGTGAATCGTGGATTTGCAGTTCTCCGCGTGTGGCTTCATAGCGAAAATCGAGTTTGCGGAGTTGCTCATTATCTGTTTCCACAATAGTGCACTTGTGTCGTCCTTCTCCAAACGGGACGTATTCGGCCTCTCCAAAGTCAGCCACTTCAGGTTTCCATTTGACGCCACCCAAATTGTAACGAGGTCCACGTACAAGAACTCTCTCACGAGCCAGTTTCAGGTAGAGCTGCTCGTCGTAGACGTCCTCCCTGAGCACTTCTTCGAGAGATTCGATTTGCTGACGCAGTTTTTTAAGGGACTGCAAGTTTTCGTCTGAGCTTGATTCCTCTAGTTGATTGGCCAACGAAGTTGCTGTCTGAGCATCTTGCTGATCGATAGCGATTTGGCCAAGCATCTCCAGTCGATGGGCAACAACATCAGCAGCGGCACCTTGATCCGACCAGCCGTCGAGCAATAGATTTTTTGCCTCAACGCGTTTTTGACGTTCAAGTAAACGCTGGCCCGTTGCAACAATTAAAGCGGGTTTAAGTAGGTTGCGAGGAAATAGCTGAATCCGCTGGAAGAAGTACTCGATGTCCTCTCGTTCGAAGGGCTCAAGGTGTTCGGCAATGACTTCTATTAGGGCTTCGGTCGTTAAATGACTTTCGAGGTTCATTTGTGATTTGGCGATCACTCGGCCGGCAAGCTGGGACAATTGCCATCTCAGCCACGAAGTTCTTGAGATTTCTACAACTCCACTTCGACTGGTGGTCGACGGTGAGAGGTCGATGTCGGTTGTGTTCAGTTGGACTAAATCGCCTCCGTCGAGGGCGGCTCCCGGCTTTACCGTTTTTTGACCCGAGAATTCGACTTCACTAGCAATCTCCAGCAGCGTTTGAAAGGCCTCCTCGTACCGCTGTGACTTTACAAGGCCGTTGACCTTCCCTCGCAATAGCCTACGCAGGTCGTTTTCCTTAAACAGTCCTTTGTAGCGTTGGAAAATGGCTTCGGCTTGTTTGAAGTCGACAGCAATCAGCTCCGTCAGCACTTCAACCAGTACGCCAGCGTAAGAAGAATTGGGAAACAGATCATAGGCCTCGCAGATCAGTTGTGCTGCCTCGGGATACTTGCCCTGTTGCATTGCTAGTTGAGCCCTGATCGCAAGACGCGCGTGCGGTTTCCAGCGGACGGAATCCAAAGCCTGTTCGTCGGTGTCCGAGATTTCAAAAATTTGCTGACTCGTAACGTCGCATGGATAAGCGGCGACGTGGTCGAGGCCCACCGAAATAATGTCGGCGTTCCAAGGGAAAAGATTCCCCAACACCCGCTCGGTATCGACTACCTTGCTGACGGACTTTTTATTCTCGCTCAAGTCAAACCGCACCAGTTTCTTGGAAGTGGTTGGCAAATAGTAATGGTTGCCTTGAGCGTACCCGTGTCCACTGACTGTGCCGTGTGCGTCAAACGGGATCTTCCAAGAATAATTTCCCGTATCAATTGCGACCCCTCGCAACTCGCCGGGGGACACCAAGATGATCTCGCTGTTCCTCACCGCAGCAACATACATGGAATCTTCGCGCTTGAGTGTTTTAGGCTTTTGTCGTTCGGTGCTCCAACGAGAACGCCCCGTCCTAAGATCGATGCAGCATAGCTCTTTGGAATCAACGGGTGTGAACACAACTGATCCATCTGAAATTTTCAGTGATGTGTCTCGCCAGATATCCTCGTACGCTTCCAAAGATTTACTGTTATTGCGTGCGTGACGACTATAGTTGGGCCGAGGTTTTGAAAGCTGGAAGCCCCATTTTAATGAGCGCGTGCCGATGTCTACCGCAACAATCGCACCAAGGCCTGTCGGACAGACGACGATACCGTCGCTAGCCGATGGAGTCGCGCCAGCTAGACGGCGAACAACATCCTTGGTGAAGTCAACCGTATCCTCAGTCGATGCGAGTTCCTTTTCCCATTGTAGGCTCCCGTTAATCGCATCGAGCACGACCAGTTTGACCAGTTGGTCTTGAACGCAGATGCAGAACAGGCTGCCATCCAATGGCAACGGGGCACCCAGAAAAAAAGTACGAACCAGCTTACTTTCGTCGCCACCGGAAACCCCTCCGACCTGCCAGACCAAAGACCCTTCGGCCGCAACATTGATCCCGCACAATTCGTTAAACTTGCGTAGGTCAGTTGGTGCTTCAAAACGATCGCGCCGATATCTCTGCCAGTCAATGGCCGTGGTTGCAACTCCCGGATTGGGGATGCAGAACACCAGTTTGCCGTCGCTGGCGATCTGGCTGAAAATAGTATCTTGGAGGACACGCTCATAGTATTTCGTTCGCGCTACGTGATTGCCTTTTGGGCCGGCTTCGATACTTTCGGGTGACGCATTGGTGAACTTCTTCGGATCTAAATAGCTTCCGCTCAACTCCGAATCGGTTCCGGGAAAACTCCAACGTCGCCGTCCGGTTGCAGCATCGATGCCCATCATTTTTTCCGGGGTGCGAACCACGATCGTGTCACCGACGGTCAGCAGATTTGTCTTGGGCACCGGCGGTACTTGGCTCTTGGCCATCATGTCGACCCAGTTTTCAAGTGCGATCGGGGATTCGTAAACGCCCAGCGTTTCGGTTGACCAGCGGGGACTAAATAAAGGAAATCCGGGGCCCGTCTCTGCATTACGTTCAGGGTTGCCCTGCCACATCAACCATTGGCGGACGATGGATTTGGACTTCAACGGCGAATCGCCAATCAGCGATTTCAGCCACTCAAGCGGTTGTTCATCGCGCGAGTAAAGCGGCACCTCGCGTTGAAAGAATGTGACTTTCTCTACATTCATTTCCTTAAGCCGCTTCAGACGGGACACCGCAGTTTCCTCCTTCTGGGAAAGTCCACTGGCGATTGCCGAAAGCAGGGTCAGCTCTGGATCGTATAATTGCTGTCCGCGAGGAATTTCAAGTAGCTTGTTAAAAGCGTTGGCTGACATTTCTGGTCGCCCTTGGTTGAGCCAATGATGGCCTAGCAACATGGTCGCTTCTAATCCCGCGTCGGTATACAGATACCTTTGCGAAACAAACTCGATTGCTCCATAGTCACGGGTGTCAATCGCTTTTTCCAACAATTGTTTCGAGCGTGTTGCGTATTTGTCACGATAGGCCGATCGTTGATCGTCATTCATACTGCCCAACAGATTCAATGCCTTGTGACGCAGGCTGATTGCATGTCCCCATTGCTGATCGTCTGGGACAAGACAATCCTTGAGTTCGTCATCGTCCAACATCTCACCGATCAGCAAACAGGCCTGTTCGTAGTCTTGGTTTTTGATCGCCGCTTCGGCAAGACGCAACGGTCGCAACTGTTGGCGGTTTACCCCAGTGAAAACAGTTTGAGCGTTACTGATGCGGCCTCGTCGGTCACGACGATTGAGCCCACCCAACTGAGCGTCGGCAGATTGACTCCAAGTTACCAACAGAATTAGAGATGCGATGATTACCCGACCGAGGCGAGTGATGTTTCGCGATACGAAAGTCGGAAACTGGCTGATACGGCATTGGCTGTAGTGATTGGGGAGCACGCAACTCATTTTTAGGATTTTCTCCGTCGGCTACCGAAAGTTGGTTCGAACTCGATGATCGGTGCCGCAGGACAATCGCCTAATGGCACTCACGTGAAAATCTCATCTCTTCCTTGAAACGCTCCATTGGATCGCTTCGTCGTAGCCGATCTCGCAAGAGATTGGAAGGTTTGCTGTTGGGCAATCCAAACTCTTGTGACTTCGGCTAAGTTTCGTTGATGAGAACAGGACAAAGTGAGTGGTTGTGGACAATTCGTCCTGCGGGATTTGGAAATGTATTCCACGCCACATGATAATCTATTTTGTAAACGACATGGGGACCCCATCTCATGCGAGTTAGCCGCCTCATTTCCTTTTCCGCTTAGACCTCTTTTTCGAGCGCGGATCGCACGCCGACTGTTTTTCCCGCGCTTTGCGTTTTTTGAATTCGTTCTTGCGTTTGGTATTGTTTTCGGCTTTGGCGGCAGCCTTTTGAGCAACTGCGGCGGCCACCTCCAATCGCTCCTGCTCCATCATCTTTGGAGTTTCTAAAGTAATCAGCCCCAATTTTCCCGAGCGAAACTCAGTCAAAAGGATGCGCGATGTTTTGTCCCAATCGACTACGCCGCCACGACCGAGGCAGCCACGTTTCTTTCCGATCTGATCCATCAGTTCGATGATGTCGGCCGGCTTGTCTACAATTCCATATCTGTCCATCAGGCGATCGGGAAATGTCTCCAAAAGATACTTGCCCAGAAAAAAACCAACTTCAGCGTAATCCATCGCGGTATCTTTGATCGCGCCGGTGGCCGCAAGCCGCAGACCGCTGCTTGGGTTTTCTACGTTAGGCCACAACACACCCGGCGTGTCCATCAGGCTAACCCCGTCGCCAATGTTGATGCGCTGTTGCCCCTTGGTGACGGCCGGCTCGTTGCCCGTTTTAGCGATCGTTCGTCCAGCCAAAATATTAATCAGTGTTGATTTTCCGACATTCGGAATCCCGACAATCATCGCAATGATGGGCCGACCAGAATCCGCGCGCTCGGGCAGCATCTGGTGGCAGTAATCTTTGACGCGCCGAATGGAAGATGGGTTGGTCGTCGTGACGGCTTTGGCTCGCGTATTTTGTTGCTGGTCTAAATACTGCTGCCAGCGTTTAAGCAAACTTACATCGGCCAGATCGCTTTTGGATAACAGTTTCAAACACGGCTTCTCTCCACGCAGTTCAGCCAGCATCGGGTTCTCGCTGCTGTATGGAATACGCGCGTCCAGCAGTTCGATGAACAGGTCGATTTTGGGCTGAGCTTCCTGAATCTGCACACGAGCCTTATGCATGTGACCGGGAAACCACTGGATTTGTGTCATCGTGTCTTCAGTGCTGGTGGTTCGCCGTTAAGACAAACAAGAGACCTGTTTTTAGATTGCGTCTTGAGATTGCGGATCGTAGCCCACGCCATCACAAATCGACGAAATTGCTCCGACAACAGTAAGCAACCCGCCCGGATCAAGGAACTCATCCTCGGTGTTCGGATTTTGTTCTTCGAAGTGGAAGATGTCAAAACGCGATTCGCACGAACCCATTTTTTGAAGCGCGTGCTGCATGTCTTGGGCCAAGGTCAGCGTTCGAAGATCTTCTTTGATCTCACCCAATTGAGCTTTAACTTCGGGACCGCTTACGTACACGATATCCATCGCGGAACAATCCGAGGCAAACTTTATCGTCGCCGATTCAAACTTGCCGTCTTGTTCTCTGACGTTTTCGACGACGCACCGTTGCCCCAATGCGTTAAGTGCTTCGTGGACAGCGCTGAGCGTCGGTCGATTTTCGTCTTTCAAATAGATAAAGAACGTGTCGCAGTATTCGTATTTTTCGTCTTCAAACAGTGACAAACCAGAGTCTCCATTGGTATTGGGTGCACTCTGATTCTAACCTTTTTTTCGGTCGAGGACAGCTTTAGAAGACTTTTGGGGAGATGTTCTTTGCGGAAAGCTAGAGAAAAGGTGTAAATGGCGCCCCGGGGATGTAAGGTGGAAGCACTGGAAACTTCTTTTTGTTAACAAGAAACTAGCGGAAGTCGTGAGACTCGAACTCACAAGCCACTGACGCAGCCACCTGTTTTCAAGACAGAGTCCTCATCCAGCCGGATGACTTCCGGGATATCAATTAGCCGATGAGTAGACATTCGGGAGGGAGTTGGGTTCGCGAACCTGCCCTATGACTTTTCCAACCGCGAAGAGTCAACTCGAAAAGCGCGTACCGGAGAGAACCAGCAATTAGAAGGTGCTGCCTAATACCGAATGGCGGGCTGCTGGCCATAGTTCTGGGCTGCTCTCACTGGAGGTTGA
>CALHPU010000140.1 GCA_938036435.1 uncultured Pirellulaceae bacterium
ACAGCCAGAACGGCGTTCACGATCCCGACACGCTTCATGCGATGGTAGAAGCCAACGTGCCTAGTGACCCTTACTGGTTGGTCTCGATCAAACCTACCGGAGGGACGTTGGGGCAAACTCGTACTCGCAGAGTAGATCACCGAACTGGGAAGGTGATACCGGAACGACGTTGAAGGCGAGAAGCGCAGAAATCAAAACTGCGAATGAAGACTAATGGAGATACTTCTCGGTGAACGCCACCAGAAGTGAGTGTTGCGACAATGCCATTGGAGGCCCAAAAGCCACGGAACTGACCTCACGCAAAGGCGCGAAGACGCAAAGTTTTGGTCAACGAATTGTTCTTCGCGCCTTTGCGCCTTCGCGTGAGAACTTCATGCTCAAGACCACAGTGCTTATACTCCGAAAAATTAACTTGGTGGTACTCACCGAGGACTCTCCCAATGAATGCGATGTTTTCCAGTCTCGCGATGCCAGACTAATTGCCAATCAGAATGTCGATAAACCGAGGGATGTCCGAAAAATTGACCACACCGTCTTGGTTGCAATCGGCTTCGATCCGATACGTGCCCGCCGACAGTATTCCAATAAACGTTGGGATATCCGAAAAATTGACAACGTCGTCTTGGTTGCAATCCCCCAGCACAAACGAAGGAAGGTCTTGTGGCGGGGTGCCTTGGTATCCAGTTTCTCCATCCTTGGTTAGCGAGATAACAAGATATCCATCTTGGGCATTAATATTTTGCGGAATGAAATCCGCTTGATTCAAGTTGAAGGTCCAATTTGCTTTGTGCCATTTAGAGGTGTTGAAAAAATCGAAGTTGTCCTCGAAAGTCGCAGTGGATGAGAATGAACTCCCGTTCCATGGATAGTACTTGATCCAATTCACATACATATGGACAGGCAAAATGTTTTCATCGAAAGGCCCGACCCACGAAGGGATATCGGGATTCCACAGATTGAATCGCAGTGATGTTGGCTCATCAATAAGGTTTGCTTGTCCGCCTGTCGTTGTTCTGGCAGTCACTCCGTCTACCATCCACGTGATTGAGTCAGGTTTCCACTCGACGGTATAGGTGTGATATTCTTGGCCCAATCCAATTTCTTGATGAACGCCTTCTGAGTGGGTCAGGTTGGTATTTCCTTGCCCGGTAATAATGTTCGATTGCCAAGAATTCGCTCCGTTTTTTCCGAAGACCTCGATATCAGCTTCTTCCCAAAATGTGTTTGGTTGTTCTGAACCATGTTTAAACGTATAGAAGTTTGAAATCACACCGCTTCCCGTCGCGACAAGCATTCGGAATTCGATTTTGCCGTAGAGGTAAGTTTGTGCACTAAAAATTTCTCCACTTTTGTACGGCTTGTTTTGGGCAGACGCAATTTCCGGGCCGCCAAGAAAAAGCAAACAGACGGTCAGTGCTAGGCACGTAGCTCTGACTAGACGAACGTTTTTCATAATATGTACCCCGGTGGAATAGGTTGACGACAGAATTATAGCTGGCTCCGCTTGGAAAGGCAGACAAAAACAAAAGAGACGCTGTTTAGCAATCCCAAAAAATCAAAACTGCCAGTAGACATGAATAAACGGGAGTTTTCCCCAGAGGTTGGCCCGCTATGCCCACTGGCGTTCCTCATCCTCCATTGGCGGTCTTCGTGATTGACGGAGGACGATCAACGTCCCGTGTCTTTTGCTGTTAAGATGTTCTTGGTAACCTCAGGTCGCAAAAGTATCTGCATCCCACCTTCAACGACAAACGCGCAGTATCTGATGAAAAAGCTTGTAATCACATTTATCTCTGACGACCGGCCGGGCTTGGTCGAAAAGCTTTCACAAATGGTCCAACAGCGTGACGGCAATTGGCTCGAGAGCAAGATGGCTCAACTGTCGGGGAAGTTTACGGGCATCATTGAAATCAGCCTGCCAGATAAACAGGTTTCGGTTCTCACCGAAGAACTGAAGGCACTGAGCTCCGAAGGAATCGCGCTGTTGGCCGAAGCGGTTGCCAGTGAGCCACCGAAGGCTCCACTGATTTCAGGTGATGTCAGTATCCTCGGGCTCGATCGCCCTGGTATCGTCAAAGAAATTTCGACAGCCTTAGCAACCCTCAATATCAACGTTGAAGAGTTTCATAGCTTGGTCGAAGCGGCGCCCATGACTGGCCAGCCATTGTTCAAAGCGGAGGCAGCCATTGGGATTCCCTTAGAGGTCAATCTGCAAGACCTGAACGAAAAGCTCGATGCGATCTCTCAAAACTTGGATATCGAATGCACGCTGAATGTGGATCAGTAACTTGCAATAGGTTGAAGAAGATGCCAAGCTATTTGTTTGAGTAACTCAAACAAATCGTTATCGGCTAGTACATGAAAGGGTTTGAGATGTCGGAGCAGAAGCGTAGAGAAGTTTCGTTTTCCAGTTTGGAAGAGGTCATTTCGGATATCGAGAAATTGGCCAGTTCGCAATACGAGACCACAGGCAGCCATTCGTTTGGGAACATCGTCCAACACTTGGCAACCACCAATGAAATGGTCGTTGGAAACATCATTCCGCCAAAACTTCCTTGGTACATGCGGATGGCGATGCCGTTTATAAAAAACGGACTTCTCAATAATCCCGTTAAGCCGGGTTTCAACTTACCCAACACTGCAATGCAAGAATTTTTCTGGTCTAAAAATGATGTCGATCTAAAAGAAGCAACCGAAAACTTCCGCACTTCGGTTCAGGCCTACAACGACAAGGGACCACTGCCGGTGCATCCGGTCTTTGGCAAAGCAACGAAGGAACAGATCCACAAATTGATCCTGAGCCATGCCGCCATGCATATGAGCTTTGTTCACCCCAAGTGAAACGAAATGTTCTCACATCACTCGCAAGTTGCACTGTCGAAACGTTTGGGTTGGCAACACTGCCAGATATACCAATTTTTCCGTTTGATTTTGGCATAGTTAGCAATCGGCCGTCTAATGTCGATAAAGACCGAGTGTAGGTCTGCCGCAAGGATCGTGGCAGCGACCGGTTTTATCGGCAAGGATGCTGAAGCGAGCTCAAGATGCGCTCGTTCCCCATCGCGGACGTTTTTATAACAACGTCCTACGAGGAAGCATTCATGGCTGAAGATCGAATTGTCCGCAACGATGTCCTTGCCGTCGGAATTTTAGCGCTGGTCATCTTTTTGGTGGCATCTGTCGTAACCTACAGTCCGGCAGACCCGGCCGCCTCGCAGGCACCTTCTGCACTGCTGAAGATCTATCAACCCGATCAATTGGTCTTCCCTGAGAATGCCACGATTGAAAACGCTGGCGGGCGATTGGGCGCATGGACTGCTGATCTGCTGATCAACGTCTTGGGCGTGGGCGTCTATTTCCTGATCGTTGGACTGATCGCGTTGGAAATCGCGCTCTTTAGAAGATCGCCAGTCGAATCACCATGGCTCAAGTCCGTTGGCTGGGCTGTCAGTCTGTTGGGACTCACATCGCTCAGCTGCATGCTGCTGCCAGACTGGACTGTCAGTCCATTGATCGGAGCGGGGGGCTATGTGGGTGCATTAGTAAGCGGTTTGATGAAAACGAACGTCGGCACCACTGGAGCAATCGCTGGCGGCATCTCGATGGTGATCTGCGGCATGATGATGTGGACAGAGTATCTGATCTTCCGAGCCGGCCGCCTCGCGTTTGCGCCAGCTTTAGTGGCCGCGACAGCCATTTTGCCGTTTGGACTGGTACACGGTTTTGTGCAGTGGTTCAACGGAGAAGTTGAAGAAGAGGAAGGTGACGAGGAATATGAATACGAGGACGAAGAAGAGGACGAAGATGAACTAGACGAAGATGGCGAACCAAAAACGATTCGCTTTAAACGTCGTGACAATGGCGAAGAAGTGTTCAAAGAAGTCGCACTTGCCAGCGACGGATCGGTCTCTACGCTGGGCGCTTCATCTTTGGCCGTAGCAGATTCTGAACTCGAGGATGAAGAGGACGAATACGAAGAAGAAGCTGAAGAAGAGGACGCCGAAGAAGACGAGTATGAAATCGAAGATGATTCGGAGGAAGAGGACGAGGAAGACGACTACGTTCCAATGGCCAACGCGAGCCTAAACATCCGCGACAACACCTCCAAGACCATTGTGCCCGCTTTGATGCCGGCAACAGATACGGACGCCGACGAAACTTCTGACGAAGTCGAGCGCGTCGATGAACCAGTTGAGGCCAAATCGAAACCGCACTTCCGCATGCCGGCCTCCAAAGAGAAAAAGCCCGCTAAATCATCAGAGCGTGACGCGATGATGAATCAGCTGAACGAAGCGGCCCTCTACGACCCGGCGGCCGATTACCAAGTGCCATCGCTTGAGTTGCTGACGCAGGCTGAGGCTTTGCCGTTCGAGGAGCAGGAGCGCGAGGCGTTGATCAAGGCGGAGATCCTTGAAAAAACATGCCAACAGTTTGGCTTCAAGGTGCGCGTCATCGAAATCGAAACTGGCCCCGTTATCTCGATGTACGAAATCGATTTGGAGCCAGGACTGCGTCTACAAAAAGTCGTTGCACTCGCTGACGACCTCGCCATTGCAATGCGTGTCCCCAGCGTTCGGATCGTGGCTCCGATTCCCGGCAAGAACAGTGTTGGCGTCGAGGTTCCCAATGAAACTCGCCAAATGGTCCGCATGCGGGGTGTGATGGAGCAATGTGAGGCGCAGATCAACAAAATGCACATCCCGCTGTTCCTTGGATCGGATGCCGTCGGTGCGCCGATGGTGGCGGATTTGGCAAAACTGCCTCACCTGTTGATCGCCGGCCGAACGGGTACCGGTAAGTCGGTCTGCTTGAACGCCATCATTGCGTCGATCTTGATGACGCGCCGACCGGATGAGGTCCGCATGCTGATGATCGACCCAAAAATGGTCGAATTGAGCGGATTCGGAAAACTGCCTCACCTGATGCATCCGGTTGTTACAGACATGCGAAAAGCCGAAGCAATTTTGGCCTGGGCGGTCGACAAAATGGAGGAACGATACGCCCTACTGGCCAGTGTCGGGGTCCGTCACGTCACCAGCTACAACCAGCTTGGCGAAGAAGAGATCATGGAACGTTTGGATCCAACGGACGAACAACGTGCCAACATTCCAACGAACCTTCCGTTCATCGTTATCGTGGCCGACGAAATGGCGGACTTGATGATGACCGCTGGCAAGGACGTAGAAACGCACATCATTCGTCTGGCGCAGAAAAGCCGGGCCGTTGGAATCCACCTTATTCTGGCAACGCAAAAACCAACGGTCGATGTGATCACCGGCTTGATCAAATCGAACTTGCCCGCCCGCATCGCATTCCAAGTTGCCAGTAAAACCGACAGCCGCGTTGTACTTGATGCCCAAGGGGCCGACAAGCTGCTTGGTTGCGGCGACATGCTATTCCTCTGGCCGGGGACCAGTACTTTGCTGCGTGGGCAAGGCACCTACCTATCCGATGAAGAACTTGATTCCGTCACGGCCGCATGCAGTACTGGGGAACAGAATTTCGTCAATGAATTGATCAACATCAAAGTCAAATCCGACGGCGATGAAGATAGCGGTGCTCCTAAGAAAGGCGAGCGAAAGAAAGACGAGCTTTACGAAGACGCTATCGAAATTGTGGCACGCGAGCAACGAGGCAGTCTATCGATGCTGCAACGGGCGATGGGCATCGGCTACGGCCGAGCGGCCAGATTGATCGACTACATGGAAGAGGACGGCTACGTTGGCGAGTACAACGGCTCCAAGTCACGTGAAGTATTGATCACCCTAGAGATGTGGGAAAACATTAAAAACGGTGACCCAAATCCGGTTAACGACGAGGACTGGCCGGAGGAAGATGAACCTGTTGTCACCAAACCGGCCGCGTTTGTTGCCAAAGCGACTAAGGCAAGCAAAACAAACACAGCCAAGCCGACCACCTCCAAGGCCGAGGAGGCTGTGGTCCCTAAACCGAAATTAACGCTAAAACCGGCCAGTAAACCGGCCAGTAAACCAGCCACTCCAAAGAAACTTTCGGCGATCGAGGATCCGAACCGCTTGACCAATATGGCATTGAACGCTCCGGCAACGATTCCGATGCCCGACCCTAAAGTCGAGGAAGACGAAGAGGAATCGCTAGAGGACGAGTACGAATATGAGGAGGACGATGCCGTCGCCGAGGGTGAAGACGACGAGTATGAATATGAGTACGAGGATGCAGAGGACGGCGAAGAGTACGACGAAAGCGACTATGACGACGCCGAAGAGGATGAAGACTCCGACGAAGAAGAGTACGAATACGAAGACGAGGACGAGGACGAGGACTACGATGAAGACGAATACGAAGACGTCGAGTAGACAGCGGGCATTTAAGAAAGGCCGCTGATTTCACCATCGTCATCGATGTCGATGGACTCGGCAGATGGCGTCGACGGCAGCCCCGGCAGTCGCATCATCTTGCCGGTGATCGGTATTAGAAATCCGGCTCCAGCGGCCACTTCAATTTCCCGGATGTTGATCTCAAAATTTTCTGGTCGGCCAATCTTCTTGGGATCGTCCGATAGGGATTTTTGTGTCTTTGCCATGCAGACAGGACAATCTCCCAATCCAAGTTTCTCAATTCGTTTCAGGTCAGCTGAAGCGCGGGACGAATAGCTAACGTCGCTGGCACCATAGACGCTTTTGCAAATCTTGGCGATCTTGTCCGTTACCGGCAGCTTCCAATCGTAAAGTGGCTTAAACGTTTTCTCCGTTTGCTCGATCGTTTTTACGACCGCTTTGGCCAGCTCCGTCGTCCCGTCACCTCCCTTGCCCCAAACATCTGCGACGACGGCAAAGAAGCCCAATTCAGTACAGCGTCGTTTGACGATTTCGATCTCTTCTTCGGTGTCAGAAGTAAATCGATTGATGGCAACCACCACATCTAAATTGTATAGCGCTGCATTCTCAAGGTGTTTTTCCAGATTGCACAACCCCTTGGTCACAGCCTCCGGATTGGGCTCAGTGATCGATTTTAGTGACGCACCGCCGTGATACTTAAGCGCTTTGATGGTTGCGACCAGCACTTGCATTTTTGGTTTGAGCCCCGCCGACACGCATTTGATATCGTAGAATTTTTCAGCCCCAAGATCGGATCCGAAACCGGCCTCGGTAACCACATAGTCCGATAGCGACATCCCCATTCTCGTGGCGATGACAGTATTGGTTCCTTGCGCGATATTGGCGAAAGGTCCGCCGTGAATGATGGCCGGAGTTCCTTCGATCGTTTGGACAAGGTTGGGCTTGATGGCGTCTTTGAGGAGTGCCGCCATGGCCCCAGGAGCGTTCAGATCGCGGGCGAAGACAGGTTCTTTATCCAAGGTGAACCCAACAAAGATATTTCCAAGTCGTCGTTTCAGATCGGCCATGTCATCCGAAAGACACAGAATCGCCATGATCTCCGACGCCGCTGTAATATCGAAACCTGTTTCGCGTGGGATTCCGTTTCCTGTTCCGCCAAGCCCGACGACCACGCTTCGCAGCGCCCGATCGTTCATGTCCATGACTCGTTTCCACGCCACCGTGCGCGCGT
Organism: uncultured Pirellulaceae bacterium; assembly: GCA_938036435.1. Taxonomy (GTDB): domain Bacteria; phylum Planctomycetota; class Planctomycetia; order Pirellulales; family Pirellulaceae; genus Mariniblastus. The sequence goes on from CALHPU010000140.1 coordinate 7,549, forward strand.
CAATGTTCAAGGAGCGCGTTTTAGATTGCAGGTTATTGTCGATCAACGCCGCCAATAAATTATGCGCTTTTTCAATAGCAGAAAAATCGCCCGTAAAGTGCAGATTGATATCCTCCATCGGGAGCACTTGCGAGTATCCACCTCCAGCGGCGCCCCCTTTGATTCCGAACACAGGTCCGAGGGACGGTTCGCGCAAAACTACGGTGGATTGTTTGCCAATTTTGTTCAACCCTTGCGACAAACCGATCGAGACGGTCGTCTTCCCTTCTCCGGCAGGCGTGGGAGAAATCGCAGAAACAAGAATCAAGTTTGATTTTTCAATACGATCTTGATTAATCAAATCCAGTGGCAATTTGGCTTTGTGATGGCCATAGAGTTCAATTCGATCACTATCGATCCCGAGCGCACTAGCGATTTTGGTGACGGGTTTGAGCGTTGCCTTTTTGGCAATTTCGATATCAGAAGCCATCGAGAATTAAGTCAGGTGAGTGAAACTGAAAGAAGGATACCGCATTTGTTCTTGGATGTTATCGCGAAGAACTGCCGCGCTGTTCGGCTAAAAAATCTCGATCGGCGTCGCTGATCGGTCCGGTGTAGGATTCAACGATCGTGCCATCTTGGTTAAAAACGACTGTGCAAACTCTCGGCGCGAGAAACGAAAGAAGGCGCCCGAAGCGATATTCGTGAACGGTGCTAACACCGATTTGCTCCGTTGAGAACGGCTGCTTGCCGGCGATCTCAATCACTTTTTCGCGCGAGTCTTCGTCACTGACGGTCTTCGTTTTAACGATTTCTCTAATTTTTGCGTCGGCTTGTGGGATTACCACGGCCCGATCGTATATTAATCCGCCGCCTAAAATCCCCCCAAGAACCAACAGGACTGCGAGACGGATAAAGAACGCAACACCATAGCTGGATTTCTTTTTCTTCTTGCTCATAGACCTGCTCAAAAAGGTTGGTGGGTATCCCTAAAATTATAACTTCTTTCCACTGTCGAATCCAACGGGGGCCTGCGAGCGAGTTTGAGTGAGTCCAATAGTAGCCTGCCGCTGATGCTAACGCGTCAGCAAATAGACTCGCGGTCGCCTCCAGTGGTATGCGTACGCTCTCAAAAGGATTAACGGCGAGAAAAAAGGTGGTTTAATCCGTATTTTTCCTTTTGCGGTAAACGCAGCTTCATTTTTTTGTATGCCAGTAAATATAGTACGAGGGTATTGAACAACGGTGGACTTAGGTCAATGAAAACATCACACAACACAACGCGCGTGCATTGGTCGCAACGTTTTGGCTTAACGCGCGGTGCCGCTTCGTGCGGCAGGTTGATTTGTTCTCGTGTCGCGATGATGACCAATGTTTTATTTGGTGCAATTCTGATTACCGTTTCGGTTGCCCCTGCTTGGTCGCAAAACATTGCTGATGCCTCTACTAGTTCTTCCCCGAACATTGTTTTACTGGTCGCCGACGGTTTAGGCATTGGCGGTTTGGGATGCTACGGAAATGAAGTTGTCAGCACACCTCACCTAGACGCTTTGGCCGCCTCTGGGATGAAGTTCAACAATGCGTACTGCGGTGCCCCCGCAGCAGCGCCTTCTCTCGCGATGTTGTTGACTGGACAGCACGCTGGTAACTGTTCAATTCGCGCTGACACCGGCGGAGTGCCGCTAACAAACGACGAAATCACCATCGCCGAGATGCTCAAACAGCGCGGTTACCAGACCGGTGGGTTTGGCAAATGGGCGTTGGGAATTCAAAACTCCGAGGGCGATCCGCTAAATCAAGGGTTTGACGAGTTTTACGGTTACTACCATGCGACGCACGCTCAAAACCATTTTGCTGAATACCTTATCCGTGACGGGCAATACGAACAGATACCCGAAAACATGCTGGCAAATATCAGCACAAACAACGCTGGACTTGTCGCTCAAGAGAATTCGGCAACCGGAAAACGGTTGGTATGGACTCCTGAATTGATCATGCGTGAAGCAAGAGACTTCATTGACCGCAATAAGGATCGACCGTTCTTTTGCTATTTGCCGCTGACATTGCCGCACGGGCATTTTCATGTGCCGGATTCTGATCCTGCGCTATCAAAATTTAAAAACCTCCGATGGTCTGACTGGGCGATCGCCGCAGCGGCGATGACGCAGCGTTTGGATACCGAAGTAGGTGCTTTGCAGCAATTGTTGACGGATTTGAACTTGAACAGAAACACCATCGTCATTTTTTGCTCGGGGCAGGGGGCGGCAATGCGATTTGATGGTGAGCTCGATGCGGCCAAGCCATGGCGAGGATCGGGCCGGAGTGTCTACGAGGGCGCTTTACGCGTGCCGCTGATTGTGAGTTGGCCGGGACATATAGCCGAAAAATCGGAATCAGATTTGGCCGTTGGACTAGGCGACGTTTTCGGCACACTGGAAGATTTCACACGCCTTGCGAGCAGAAAAGGAAAAGGCATCCGGCAAACGGAGGCCAGTGAAGACACATCCAATCCGCTACCTCACTCGTTTTCATTTGCAAGAGAGTTGATGGGAGACATCGCAAAACAAGAACAGCACGAATTCTTTATCTGGCAATGGGCGGCGTACAACCCAAAAACCGCACATTGGCATCCAGCCATGCAGGCGGTCCGGTCAGTGAACTGGAAACTGCTACGTCACTCCGAAGAAGAACCTTGGGAATTGTACGATCTTGATTCCGACCCCACTGAGACATCAGATTTGGCTGCCGAACGTTCGCAGCTCGTTACGCGAATGGAAAAGCTATTTCAAAACAACCTCTCGCCCCCGCCACCTCAGCGCGAGGCAATGATCACGTGGAATGTCCCGTTTCGATGGAATAATCGTGATCACGGACGACAGCTTTTTGAATCAAAGATCGAGAAGGTTATTGATGAATCGGCAGCACAATTTAGAGGCGTAAAGTTTGACAAAGATGCGGTCCTTTTAGGCATGTCGCAGCAACAGGATTCTTCGGGAACAATCCACCTGAACTTTGCTTGGCACTTGAAGTCGGGAAGGCGGCCAATTCGATTTTTACACGTTTGCGATGCTGAGGGAAACCTTATTCGACAACTGCCGGGTGATGCTGTGATTTTCTCCGAAGTCAATCAAGACAAAATGGTCATCGACTACGTTGCTGTCACACCTGAAAAACTCGAATCGGCCAATTCAGTTGCCGTCGGTTTCTATGACCCTGTCAAAAAATCCGCCGTCGTTGCTGACGGCACGTCGAGCCAAAAGTACCGGTTGACGGTTTGGGAAAAAGAAATCAACAAAGCAACGGATGCACGTTAGCATCACTTCGGCGAGATCTGCAGACGGGATTGCGACTTCGTTGGTTTGCTTTGAAACGCACCGTTCAGCGATTCAGATTCACGTTTGTGAACCAATCAATAGATCAGTCGCCTTCTTGGTCGCCCACGGACGTTTCCAACCTTGGGAATCTCAACGTGGCAAGACTCTGCGACTTCCCAAGTCGAGTTTTCACGTTTTGGGGAGCCACGATTCACCAAGGATCGTGTCCGTTGAGCTTACCTGCCACCGGCGGCCAGCGAGGCATCTAAAGATGAAACTGGCGACAGTATTCATAGACTGCCATGGTGGTGGCAGTCACCACATTATAGCTGTGCGGCATTCCGTAGACCGGAATTTCAATACACTCGTCAACAACCCGAAGTTCTTCGTTCGGAATGCCGCGCCCCTCATGTCCAATGAGCAACGCGGTCTTCCGTTGGAAGGCGTAGTCATAAAGCACTTGCGACGACTCGGTCTGCTCTAGGGCCACGATGTGATAGCCGCTGGCGCGTAACTTTTTCAGTACCGGGATCAGCGAACGACGTTTCTCGATCAACACGTGATCGACACCGTCTCTGGCAATTTTTGGATCAACCTTGTCAGAGCCAGAGGTAATGATTCTCCTAATTCCAGCACACCCAGCCAGCCGTACAAGGCGGGCCAGATTGACTTGGCTTTTTAGCGCCGGGACCACCAACAGCATTTCTTGCTGTTGCTCGAGTTGAGTTGGCGGTTTGTGTCGAAAATGCTTGGCGCACATCGAGAAAAGGTGCCTCTAGAACGGAATGTCGTTTTCGTCGTACGAATCGGCGAACGCATCGTTGGCCGCCGCCGCAGAATCTCCTGTCTCTTCCCCGGCAGGCGTGCCGGCGGTGAGAACCTTGAAGCTGATCGCCTCAGCGCTCAGGAAAAACCTTACCTCTGAGGAGGGATCCTTCTGCCATTTGCGTCCGGAAAGCTTATAGCTGATCTCAACTTCATTCCCGACGCTCATTTCGTCGACCGATTCGCAGGAGTCTCGCACAAATTCTACGGGAATAAAATTGGCGAATCGACCATTGTCTTGCTCAAGCACTACCAACCGCTTGCGAAAGCCTTTCTGGCCGTAGGTTTTTGTTTCTTCGATCAAGTGGACGATGCCACGAACTTTGGACTCACTCATAACGGTATTCTTTGTTTCGATTTCACTCGGGAGCAGATACTGGGGAAATGGAGTTTTGACTCCGAGACGTTATAATACCCGATTGATCAGGATCGGAAAGAAACGTGATTTTGAAATCGCGCAAATTGGCCAAGTTAATTTCGGCCTCACTGGCCGGTCTTGCGAAGACAGCGAAGCAATTGCAGCGCGATCGTCCCTGCGGAACTTAATTCAACCCTTTGAACAGCAAACAGAGAACGAAATGCCCAAGAAAGTAAATTGGCACTATCACCGCAAGGGCTGAAAGACCTGCACCAAAACGCAAGAGTTTCTTGCGGAAGCAGGTATTGCTCCTTCGGTTACCGCCGACGCGAAAAAGGAAGTGCATCAAAAATCGCATGCCCTCGAATTGTTGTCCAACGCATCGCGGTTGCACGTTGCCAAAGGTAAAAAGGTCGTAGCGCTCGATTTGAACAACACCGAACTCAGCAGCGACGAAATTCTGAAGCTGGTCTTGGGACCTACGGGCAACCTACGCGCACCTACCTTGCGAGTGGGCAAAACGTTAGTTGTTGGTTTCAACGAAGAAATGTACGCCAACGTTCTAGGATAAAATCGCACGAACGGCTAACGGCTGTCTCGCGATGATCTCGCTCAATTATTACGCGACGCGGAATCGTTAATCGCACGAGACTTCTGAACTTGCTGCAGTTACATACTCTCTGCATCTAGACTCTCCATCTAGATCCGAAGCGATCCGGGCCACGCGGTCGGAGGATATAACGGATATACCGATTAGGTAGCCGTCGCACGCGTATCTCGCAGGTTTTCGGACAAAACATTATGTCCGCAGATGCTGGGGAACTATATTGAGGTCTGAAAATTTTTGCCTGCGAACTCTCGCAATGCATCTAGCCACAAACGAAATATGGAGAATTTTTCGATGACCAAACTACTCAAGAAAGTTGCTATCGCAGCAATGTTGACACCGTTCTTGTTCGGCAGCTTTGCAGCCGCGCAAGAAGTTGCAGGCCCTGACAGCGGAACTGTGCTTTACGTAAACCTTTCTCAAGACCGCGAACTATCCGGCGTCTTGGTTGAAATGGCCGACATGAAAGTGACAACAAGCTTCGGCGAAGTTGCGATCCCATTCTCAAAAATTGATGGCATTAAATTGCACGCGGATGCCTCTGATTCATCGGTAATTGCCTTCAAGAACGGCGACCTAATCACAGGCAAAGTTGTTCTTGACCAAGTCAAGCTGAAAACCGATTGGGGTGCAGCCCACGTTAACACGACTCAGATCGAGTCTGTTACAACAACAAAGAACGCCAAATTCTTTTCAGACATGAGTGCTGGAAAGCGCAAGTGGCGTTTCTCGAAGGCTCCAATGAGCAGTGGCAGAGCCCCAACAAGCGCGCCGACTGCTCCACGATTCTCAACTAACTAGAGATCGCTTGTGCGCTAGATCAGTCAGCTTCCAGTAATGGGGCTGGCTGTTTATGCGTGTGGTATTTTTCGGCAATACTTTTGGGGTTGGTTAACCCCTGCGAACAACGTGTTAACGCGGCATGACCGCAGCCCTGTATCCTATTTTAGCTGATTGTTGTTGCTTCAGAGAAAGTTCGTCACCATGAAATCGAGTCTTATTTGTCTGCTTGCTCTGGTCTGCCCTGTTCTGACCATTTCCAGTGCGAACGCCGCTGGAGAAGAGGATCGTGTCTCAGCCGTGATCGTTTTACAAGACGCAGATGTCGTCTCTCTGAAACAAACTGGCTTCATTAAAATGGCTATTCCGCCAGCGATGATTGATCGCGTTGATTCAGTGACCCTGAAACGCCCAATTCGGTTCAAAGACGAAGCGGCTGTTTTGTTCAGTGACGTCGATCGCCGCAACGCGATGGTTTCGGTACGTATCGATGACGCGACGATGGAACAGATTGATTACCAACCCGTTGAGCTGAAGATCTTCGAATCCGGATTCTCAAGCATTGTTGTTCAATATCGTCCTGGAAACTCAAAGCCAGCCCAAAAGTCATCTAAAGACGACAGCGGTATTTTTGTAACGCAATTGAACAACTCCAAGTCGTTGACTGGGCGGTTCGCGGGCATGAAAGAATTCGCGATCAAGTCCGAACTTGGTGAGATCGATGTGGTGCTTGAAGATGTTTCGCAAATAACATTTGAGGATGATGACCGCGCGACTGTCCAAATGAACAACGGCGACCAACTTTCCGGAGAAATCGACTTCCGAAACATTACGATCAATAGCCGTTGGGGCTTGGAAGATCTTAAAGTGTCTGAAATTGCCATCATTTCAAGATCCATCGACAACTCCATTGCAGAATCCAGCATTAACGCGATGGCGTTCGCGACGCCTATGTCGCTTCCTCAATCCGTGCCGGTTCCGCAGGTCTCCATTCCGCAACCCATGATGGCGATGCCGGGCGACTGGCAAGATTACAGCTACTCATATCCAAACAACCAACGAATCGACACTGTTCCCGGGTCGCTTGGTGAGGCCTACGATACTTACGCCAATCAAAATGCATTCGATCAGTCTATGGACCAATTGATGCAGCCTATGGAAATGATGCCGATGGAAATGATGCCGATGGACCAATCGTTCGGTCCGTTCTTTGGAGATCCAGTGCCTATCGGAGAGCCGCTGCCCATCGGAGAGCCGATGATTCTAGACGAACAACCAGTCGGTGGTTTTGGCGAGATGATCCAAACCCAGCAGGAAATCCCTTTGCCACAGAACGGGTCTCCTAGCAACGAGAATGATTTCTGGTTCTTCCCTCAGTAATTTTGCTCGCGAAACAACTGTGTCGGGGGAATGCCCTTTGTTCCATCGACACAAACAAAACCTTACCTATTCAGAACTCAAAACTTAAGTGAATCCTTGGAGGTTCCATGCTTAAAAAACTTCTTCTAACTGCAGTTGTTGCAGTGCTCGTTCTTTCTTCGTCAACGTTCGCGCAAGATCGATATTCGTTGACTTTGAACAACGAATACCTGACGAACTTGAAATCGTCAGGCAGTCTAAAGTCCGAAGTCAGTGAATCCGCTCGCAACAAGATTGGATTTATCGAACTGCGTTACGACGACAGCAAGGACAAGACTCCGATCGAATTGGACGTCGAAATCACTCGCAACGGAAGCGATGCTGTGATCGTGCTAGACAACGAATTGATCGCGAAGATCAAAGGACAGCCAGTTCGCATTCCAGCCAGAGAAAATGGGTTCTCACGTGTTCTGTTAAAATACGACGCGCCGGCCGTTGGCATTAAATCGAGCCAAATTATCAGCGAAGATCTATTGTTTGTTCGCTTAAGCGACGTCAAGTCGTTAGCTGGAGAATTGGATGAAATCTCAGAAATCACAATGACGACCAAATTTGGCGATGTAACTATCCCGATGGAACAAATTGCGGGAATTAAACTTCACACCGATGAAGACGATTCGGCGGTGGTTGTCATGGTCGATGGCGATGTTTTGACCGGCGTTCCTTCTCTTCCAACTCTGCAACTCAGTACTGACTGGGGTAAAGCCGAAATTAATCCAGAAGCGGTTCAGTCGATTACGACAACCAGTAACAGCAAGTTTTCTCGTCAGAACACTGACTTCGGCACACGCTGGACGCTTAAAACCGGAAACTCATTTGCTCCCGGAATGTAAGCAAGTCCTCGAGCGATAATTTTGAGTAGGTAGCGCATCGTGACAGATTTCTGTTACGGTGCGTTTTTCGATAGTTCCTCAAGGATTGCAATCAAGACGGCGTCATAGACGTTGCCGACATTCCTTCTTTTATTGCAATTCTTGTTGGTAGTTAAGCACCTTGGATTCAGCCCTTATTTCAGCCTTTGATTCCGCTGGTGCTGATGCCCTCGACGAACGTCTTCTGCGCTAAAAAGAAGACGACGATCATCGGAATCGAAAACATAACAGCCGCGGCCAAAAGCAGATGGGTCTGATCTCCATAGGAGCTGACAAATCGCTCCAGCCCGTACGCCAGAGGGAATTTCTGGGGGTCACTCAGGTATAGCAGAGCCCCACCGAAATCGTTCCAAGTCTGCACAAACTGGAACAACGCCACTGTTGCCAGAGCTGGCGTGGAGAGAGGAACCACGATTCTCCAAAACAATCCCCAATCGCCTAGGCCGTCGATGCGTCCGGCCTCCAAAAGTTCTTCTGGAATCGAAATGAAGAACTGCCGCAACAAAAATATAAAAAAAGCGTCACCAAGAAACGTCGGCCCAATGATGGCCCACAACGAATTATAGAGACCAATTTCGCTGATCAAAATGAACCTCGGCACCATCATGATCTGCCACGGCAGCAACATTGTGGCGATCACGGTCAACATCACCCACTGTCGCCCTCGCCACTGCACTCGGCAAAGTCCATAGGCAACCACGCTGCACGAGAGAGTGGATCCGATGACACAACCAACACACAATATTAGTGTGTTGGTCAGGTAAAGCCCAAACGGCATGCTAGTGATTGCCTGAGGGTAGTTTGCCCATTGGGCCGATTCGGGGAAGCTGTTCGGGTTGCGAGACAATTGTTCAGGCGTTTGCAACGAACCGCTGACCATCATGATCATCGGCAAAGCAAAAATCAGCCCAACCAAGATCAGCAGACCATAGATGGCAAATTTTGATCGGAAAGACATCAGCGGTCTCCTTTCAAATAGCTATCGACCTCGCGCTGGCATTGCTCGACGCGTCGATCCAATTGTTGGTCGTCCATCGGCAGCATCAAAGTGTCCCACGCCAACGCTTCAACCTCACGTTTCAATGCGGCCGCTCCGGGGACGGCAGGGACCGGAAACTGATTCTCACTACTGGCCAGTTCCACAAATGTTCTAAATAGCGGCGCGGCCTCAAGATACTTTTGAAATGCTTTCGTCGCGGTGACTTCCTGAGTTGGCGGAATCCAACCGCCCTCTATATACCACTGCGCCGCGCGGTCGGCGTCGCGCAGACCAACCCAAAACTTGGCAAACTCCCACGCACCGCGTGGGCACTTCGCGCCTGCAGGCACCACAAAACAATTTCCGTTCACCCAACCCGCATTCCTACGGGCCTCACCATCGGGAACACCATCTTTATCGGCGTCTGGGAAAGGCAACGGGCACACGTCGAATTGAGGCGCGGACTTGCCCAGTTGCTTGCGTTGTTTTTGAAACGCCACAATATCACGGACTCGCCACTGTCCGTCCATCAGCGCGACGTACCTGCCCACGTCGTCATCTTCTGCGATGGGCAACAGCGGAAACGTCTTGCCCGGCAACGATTGGTCGGCTTGGCGAAAGGACGCAAGATTGTCTGCTCCATAGCGCCTCTGGTAGGAACGCATCCATTCAAGTGCCGCTCGGTTGCCGGTGCGATCAATCGTGGCCCTTTGCGTTCGATGATCGTAAAAAGAACCACCAAACACCGGCCCCCATGCCCACAAGCGGCGAGAATCGGGCAGATAACCAACAGGGCAACGCAGTGCACGTTCGCCGGGCGCTGCGAAGTGTTCGGCGATAGAGTCAAGCTGCTCGATTGAGCGTGGCACTGGTAGCCCCGCAGCATCGAGCGCCGAAGCGTTGTAAAACAGAGCGCGAATATCAAGACCATTACACAATCCGTACAGTTGATCATCGACGACCGACAACCGCTCGGCTGCTGGAAACAGATTAGCGCGAAGACGCTTGACTTCATTTTCATCGGCGAGTTTTGAGATAGGAGAAATCACCCCGCGCTGCGCCCAGTCCGCTAAAACGGGATCGTCTTGGTTAACTAAATCAGGCGGATCGCCACCGGCAACTGCGAGGAAAAGTTTTGCTTGAAGATTGTTGCCCGGCATCGCGATCGCACGCACGCGATATTCTTTTTGGCTGTTGTTGAACTGTTGGACAATCGAATTGACTACCGCCGAATCTTTGCCGCCCCAGAAATGCCAGAAGATGACTTCCTCGGTCGAACTGTCATGGATTTGTTCAACATCCCAACCCTGGCAGCCCACCAACATCATCAGCAGCGGGACCAGGGTTACCATGAGGACTCGTGTGGAGGCAGTCTGCTTACGTACCACGGTAATGTACCCAATTCTTTGACAGTCGGGCCAACAACAATGTCGCGGCGACTAACCCCACAAACAACATCCACGCCAGCGCGCTGGCGTACCCCATTTCGAAATCTGCAAACGCGGACAGAAACAACTTCAATGAGATCGTCGTCAACGAATTGCCCGGCTGGCCCGTCCCTTCGCTCAAGATGTAGATATTGGTAAAGTTCTGGACACTACGAATCAGTCCCATCACCAGATTAAAAAAAATTACGGGAGAGAGCATGGGAACGGTGACATGAAATAACCTCCTGAGCCAACCGGCGCCGTCAATTTCTGCTGCCTCGTAAAGCGTATTTGGAATGTCGCCTATCGCCGCGAGATAGATCACGACAAAGTTTCCCACGCCCCACAGTGTCATTAATACTAACGCGTCTTTGCTACCGAATAACAGCAACCGCCCGTCGGAGAACCATGCGCCTATCTGAGCGGCGCCCTCGAGACTGATGGCCGAACGTGCTTGGTTGAGCCAGTTCTGCGGCGGGACACCGATCCAACCCAGCAGCGTATTGACCAGCCCAGTATCGGTATCCAGCATCCACACCCATAGGATACTGCTGGCGACGATCGGAATAATCGAAGGAAGAAAGACGAGTGTCCGAAAAAGCGACTGTCCTTTGACCTTCGCCGACAACAATACTGCCAAAGACACACCCAGCACGACCGAAAGCGGGACTGACAACAGGCTGTAATACAGCGTGTTGAGGATCGCGCGGCCGGCCCCGCGTCCGCTTGCGACTTCGTCAGCAATGCGAGAATAATTTTCCAAACCTACGAACTCTGGCGGGTTAATGATGTCAAACTTGCAGCAACTCCAATACAACGAGGCAGCAAACGGCCAAGCAAATAACAGGATCACGCCGGCGATCCAAGGCGCACAAAACATCAGCCCGGTCAGGGATGCAGTTTTGGCAGCCGGATTTGCTGCTGACATCCTAAGTTCCTCCCCCGCTGAAAAAAAAGCCAAAACTGCTATCCTATTAACACTTAAAACTACAATTCTACCCCGGTAGCCCCGGCACCACCATCAAAGCAAACTAGATTTTCATGACCGACATTTTCTCTGAACTCAAATGGCGTGGGCTGATTCATCAGACTACCGCCGACGACACTCTGCAAGATTGGCTGAACTCGGCGTCGAGAACCGTCTATGCTGGCTTCGACCCGACTGCCGATAGCCTGCACGTTGGAAGTTTGCTGCCTTTGATGATGCTTCGGCGGTTTCAAAAATCGGGACATCGCCCGATCGCCATCGTCGGCGGCGCGACCGGCATGATCGGCGACCCAAGCGGAAAGAGCGCTGAGCGAAATTTGCTTTCTGAAGAGCAACTGCAAGCCAATATTACCGGTATCGAAGCTCAGATGCGCGAGATTTTAGATTTTGAATCGGGTGATATTTCCGCGGTGCTGGTCAACAACAACGATTGGATGAAGGAGTTTTCATACACGGCATTTTTACGAGACGTCGGAAAGAACTTTCCCGTCAACGTGATGCTAGGCAAGGACAGTGTCAAATCGCGATTGGGCAGCGACGCCGGTTTAAGCTACACCGAGTTCAGTTACATGTTGCTGCAGGCTTACGACTTTGTGCACCTGAATCAAAAGTACGATTGCGAATTGCAAATCGGCGGCAGCGATCAATGGGGCAACGTGACTGCCGGAATTGACCTCGGCCGCCGAATGCTCTCAAAACAACTTTACGGCATCACCTGCCCACTGCTGACGAAGTCAGACGGGGCCAAGATGGGCAAGACTGAATCAGGTGCGATCTGGCTCTCACCTGAGCGAACAAGTCCGTATGAATTTTACCAATACTGGATCCGCGTTGACGACGAAGATGTCGGCATGTGCTTGCGATTTCTGACAGAGTTGTCACAGGAAGAAATCAAAGCGCTCGACGACGCCCGCGCGACAGCACCGCATGAGCGTGCAAGCCAAAAACAACTGGCCGAATCGTTAACGCGATTGATTCACGGTCAATCAGGTTTAGACAAAGCCTTGCAAGCGACGGCGATTTTGTTCGGCGCCGAGATCGAGAACCTTTCTGATGCAGAGCTTCAGCAGATCTTTGCAGACGTCCCCAGCGTCACATTGGAGGCCGGTCGACTCGACGGCGGAATTGGCATCGTCGATGCTTTAGTCGAGGCTGGATTGGCCAAAAGTAAGGGAGAGGCGCGGCGAACCGTCGACGGAGGTGGCGGCTATGTGAACAACCATCGAGTTGATTCAGTCGATCGCACCTTGACTCGCGCTGACCTGGCCAGCGAAACCGTCATCGTTTTACGAAGCGGAAAAAAGAAATACGCGCTGGTAAAATTCTCTGCCTAACTTTTGCAAATACAATCTAAACACATTCACCCAGTATTTTCATACCCCATGTCAGACCTGTCGACCATCCAACTTGTTGAAGAAGTACGAGCTCAATTCCAAGCGAAATTTGGCTCCGATCCCGATGTCGTCGTTGCGGCTCCGGGACGAGTGAACTTGATTGGCGAGCATATCGACTATTGCGATGGATTTGTTTTGCCAATGGCGATCGATCGATATACAGTTGTGGCAGCCAAGGCCACCGAGGCTGAAACTCCCGGCACTGCTGAGTTTTACTCGATCGACATGGATGATACATTGAGCGTGCCGCTGGAAAAAATTGCCAAAAGCGAGCATGGATTTTGGGGAAATTACGTCACTGGGGTGCTGGCCGGCATGGCAGATCAGGGATCAGAGATCCCACCATTACAGGCAGTGACGCGTTCCAATGTCCCAATCGGCGGAGGACTCTCCAGCAGTGCATCACTGGAAGTCGCGGTCAGTACGATGATTGAGGCGATCACTGGCACTCCGATCGATCCGGTTACCAAGGGACTGGTGTGCCAAAAAGCGGAGCATGACTTCGTCGGCGTCCCCTGCGGTATTATGGATCAATTCGCCAGTACTCTGTGCCAGAAAGATCACGTCCTTTTGCTGGACTGCCAAGACCAATCGTTTCAACAGATCCCCTTCACCAACCCCGATGTTGCAGTATTGATCATCAACAGCGAGGTCAAGCACGAGTTGTCTGGCGGCGAATACGCTCAGCGTCGCAGCAGCTGTGAAAAAGCACTGCGGCTTTTGGAGTCCGCCTCTTTTCGCGATGTAACCATGGATCAAGTCAACGCCAAACGCGATTCAATGGATCCGGTTGTTTTCAAACGCGCCAAACACGTTGTAGGCGAAATCGCGCGGACCACCGATGCTGCGGCGGCACTTCAGGCCGATCACTGGGAGAAGGTTGGCGATTTGATGTACGCCAGCCACAACTCACTGCGCGATGACTTTGAAGTCAGTTGCAAGGAACTGGATATTTTGGTGGAACTGGCAAGTAAAACAGACGGCGTAATTGGCTCTCGCATGACTGGTGGCGGATTCGGCGGCTGCACGGTGACCTTGGTCGAGCGCGACAAGGCCGCATCGGCAACGGAATCAATCTGTAGCCAGTACGAACAAGCTACCGGAGTAAAGCCAACGGCGTTTGTGACCCGTCCTTCACAAGGTGCACATAGAATTGCTTAGACTCCATGCCAAAACTGTGTATCAGGCTCCTCCGTTTTGAAGAGTCTTGATACGTAGACAGCAACATTCATTCTAAGTTTGCAGGTCGCACTAGCGCTCCGTCGAAAGTTTGAATTGGGATTTCGAATTCAAATCTAAAAGCGGAAGAGCGTATGCCCTTCGGTGCCCATCCCTTATCGATTAGGATTCACACCGGACGGCTTACGCCGATACGCTTTAAGGGCGAAGCAGCACCCTCTCACTTGAATCTAGATGACGCACCAGAGACCTGCGTAACGTTAGTCTCTTCCAGTCGCCTGCCGAAACGAATAAAATCGGCGGCAGTGGTGCCAGTGAATCTGAAAGGCCATTGTGGAAAATACGCGTGTAGGTCCGTTCTTGATCATTAAGCGACTGGGGAAAAACCGCCGTCAGCAAGTTTTCCATGCGCGCCAAACCGAGCAAGACCGCGACGTGGCACTCAAATTTATTCAGTGGCCAAGAAAGATCGCGTTAGAACAGGCACTTGAAAAAGTACAGCGCGAAGCGGATCGCCTGAAGGATCTGCGACACGAGAATCTGGCCCGCACCTACGGAGCGGGGGTTCACCAGCAGCAGATTTTTTTTGCATCCGAGATGGTCCAGGGGGAGTCCCTTGCATCAATTTTGACGCGCCGCGGCCGGCTGGCAACGGATTTGGTCGTTGAATATGGACGACAGATCGCCGAGATACTTAGATACGTCCATAGTCAAAAATTAGTCCTTGGTCGGCTGACTCCGGAAAAGCTTCTGGTTGGCTCCGACCGTAAAGTTAAACTAATTGATATTAGGGTCAATCGCGCCAATCGGCGGAGGTGGGACGCCCCCAAAAGACCGCAGCCAGAGGTGGCGGCCTATCTCGCACCCGAGCAATTCAACGAAGGTCCAAGCGAGCGCGCTGATTTTTATTCGCTGGGTGTGATTCTCTTCGAAATGACTTCGGGCCAACTGCCAGTCGATCCTGACAGCCTCGGACGCATGATTCGCCAGAAAAAGAACATGGCGGCCCCTTCGGTGGCAGAGCGCGTGATGGATTGCCCTGTGTGGCTGGACGAAATGATTGCGCAATTGCTCGAACCTCACGCCAAAGATCGCCCTTACTCAGCGAAGGCGATGGTTGTGGCGTTCGATGAAATTAAAAAACTGGACGCCAACCAAAAAGGAGCCGCCGCGAATCTTGCCGGAAGCTTCAACCCCTTGAATGCCGGGCAAGACAAATCAGAGGCAAAACGCGTACTTGGAACGAAAGCTTCTACGCGCGATGAGCCTCAAGAACCTTTCTATCAGACGGTTCCATTTCTCGTGGGGGCGTTGATGCTGACGGCGGCGATCGCAATTTGGTTTTCACTGCCTCCCAATGCAGGTGATCTTGTGATCCGCGGCCGTTCGATGATGCAGTCGTCCGATCCTGCCGATTGGCAAACAGCGTCTGCGTCGATGAAACGCGTTATGGAATCCAAAAGTAAATACGCATCTCAAGCTGAAGAGATTTATCTCCAAGTGCAGCAAAAATTACTTTTGGATCTCGCCAAACGCGGTATGAAAAGCAGAAACTTTCATTCACCAGTGACGCGCATGTTTGTCGACGCCTATGCTTTGGAACAAGAACAGAAAACTGAAGAAGCAAGAGCGCTTTACGTTGAATTAGTTCGTACGGTTGATCCGACGGGATCCAAAGCTCACATCTATCTTGCAGCCAAAGACCGTTATAAAAGGCTTGCTGGGAAAATCAAATTGCCGAAAGACGAAAAAAAGTTGCTCGCGCTAATTGAGCAAGCCAAGCAAGCTCGCACCGAACGAGAGCTGGTTTTCACCAAGCGTTTGCTGATGAGAATCTATGTAGAAAACTCAGGTGAGCCAGATTTGGAAAACGTCGTTGAAGAGGCCAAATCAACTTTAGACTCGATACAACAAAAATTGGAAATGCGATCTGACGCGATGGATGCGACTCCCTCAGCGAGCCCCGTCATTGCCCGTGAAACTGAATCGCATCCGATCTCGAGCGATCCAGTTTTGCAAACCGGAGAAGGCAATCGTAAACTCGCCCCGGTGGACGACACGACGCTTGATGCGGACCAGCAACCGTAAGGCCAGCGTAGAGATTGCTTCGAATATTTGCCTTGCTGTGCAGATTTTCAAATGGCCATTTTCAATTGCTCGATCACGGTTTCAGTGGCTGTTTTGGGTTTTAAAAGCGATGCTTCCCAAGGGAGAGTTTGGGATTAGCTGTGAAATAGGAGGGCTCAGTAATTATTAAGCCATGAGAAAGTTTCAAAATCAGCCCTTTTTTTGTTGTTATTCAAAAAAAATTTTCTTAAAATTAAGAGTCCACTCGATTGGAAGGCTGATTGGCGTGGTTGCGATGTTTATTTTTTTATGAAGGTTTAGAGGTATGGCTGAGGGGACAATCAAGAGATTGACTGATAAGGGTTTTGGATTTATCGACATCGGTGGAGACAAAGACATGTTTTTCCACGCCACAAATGTGGAGGGTGTCCGATTCGATGAGTTACACGAAGGGCAGAAGGTCACTTATTCAGAGGGCGAGGGCCCCAAGGGACCGCGCGCTGAAAACGTAACGCCTGCCGAGTAGTCGGCAGCTCTACAATAGCACCGTTGGTAGAATTATTTGACGATTCGGCAACATTGGACGTTGTCGGGTTGTCCTAGCGCGCTCCGCACGCTCTTTCTTTGGTGCGCCGATGCTTCGTCAAAGACAACTCTACTGCCACGAGTCGCGATACACGATGAGCTGGCAGAAGTGATAGCACCTGACTTGCAGATTCTGAGTCTCTCTAGGTTTATTGGGCGAAAGCCGATTTGCCGGCGTATTTTTAATTCGTCGGGAAATGCAGTTGCTTGGGGTAAGACAGCCATGTAACGTGCCGTCAAATTAGCCGTGGCAAGGAAAGTCACGTCTTAATTGATATTCTAAAGCGTGTTCTCCAAACAAGGATGGTTGGATGAGAATGTGGAAAACCGTAGTCGTAGGCTGTGAGATAGAGGACCGAGATTGTCGGCGTGGACCCTGCCGATTGAGCTGGTTGACTTCAGTCGCCGTGGTCGCGCTGCTGATATCTACCAACAACTGTTTCGCTCAAGATAATTCGTTTGGGTCAGCGCGTAAAAGCGGCACCGACCAGAACGGTTTTTCACAGGCCTTTGAGTCGCGGTTCAATGCTGGTCAAACGCAAAACGAAGTGCACGAACCGTGGAAGTTTGAAGCCCGTCTCCATTTAGAAAAAGGAACGAGCGAAGGCTACTTGGTTCTTCAGGTCGATCTCGAAGAGGGGCACTACATTTATTCTGTTAGCGCCGAGGGCTCTCCCGCCCCGACCAAAATCAGTGTTGCGGCCAACCCATCGGTACAAACACGCGGTGTTTTTGCTCCCAATGTTTCGGCAGAGGTTACCCAAGACGATCCCGTTTTCCACCGCCGCATCGAAAAACACAAAGGGCAGGTTCAATTTTTCGTTCCTTGCCAATTAGACGCAAATATTGATTTCCAAGCCGCCGGCATGCCAGTCATTGAATTCAATGGACAGGTCTGCTCTTCCGACGGTGTTTGTATTCCAATCAGCGGTCACAAGATAACAGCAAAGTTCGCAGGGTTCTTCGAAAGAAAGAACCAGTCGGCCTCCCAAACTGCCCAACCGACGCCCAACGGTGAAAAACAAATTTCACTCGGTCGGTGAAACTGCCCCGAGTGAGTCCTATGTGGCTTCTGGCTGGCTCGCGGTGGTGAACAGGCTGGCTCATTTTTTTTCAGTTGGTCGAAAGGACGACGAACTGGCTGCGTCAAATGTCAGAACGGGTGCCAAGGAAGAGGGTTTGACCACTTAGGCAAATGACTAAGCGCACGTTTAGATGAGGCAACTTAACGGCGTTCAATTTCACTATCACGGCACTTCATTGGATAGCAAATGCCGGTTTCTGGTTACCGCCGGCGCTCTGAAGGTTATGAGCTTTCCAGTTGACGATGGCTGCTGTATCCTGCCAGTAGTCGGGCGAGATCATGCCGTTTTTCGTGATCGGTAATTTGTAAAATTCGAGAACCAAAAAGTGACGTTGATGAAGTTCCAATCCAAAGTTTGCTGCTATAGCAGTCGTACGAAAAACTATACCGGCTTAAGCTGTACCGGCTTTCGTGTGTTTTTAGGGATGCTGATCTCTTTCGCTGCGTTGGCCTTTTTGAACACAGACTCAGCTCTGGGACAGAACGCCTTTCAGGTTCCAGACTTCAAGAGCGCTAGCCCGTTTGATCAATCAACTCCGTTTGGCGAGACAGCCGACGGCCAAATCGTTGAAGAGGATCCGGTTACCTTATCTGCCAGTTTTTCCTCCAACGGTGATGGTACCGGAGAGCTAACCGTGATGGCCAAGGTGGCCGAGGCGATGCATATTTTCTCGGTGACTCAACCCTTGGGCGTTGGCGCTCCTAAACGCACAAAAATTCGCATCGATGATTCTGACGATGTGGAATTGACGGGAGAATTTCAGCCAAACAAAGATCCGCACATCAAACAGGTGGCCGGTCAGAAGTTTAAAGCTGAGGAGCACACCGGCGAGGTCGTTTTTACCGCTCCGCTGAAATTCAAAACAGGCGTCGATCCTGCGAACGTCGAGATCACGGTTAAGTACGATGGACAGGCATGCGAAGATGGCGAGCACGGTTCTTGTTTTCCCGTAAGCGCGTCGTTGGCGGCGGTTTTTGTTGGGCAACAGGAAACCGTCGCGGCAGGCGAGAAGTTCAAGATCTCCACGCTGCACGTTGTTTTATCTGGAACGATGGCTCGAATAGACGGAGACAAAGAAGTCGGCGGTCCAGTTGAACCGGGAGACAATATTCGCATATCGATTATGGCCGAGCCACTCGATGGATACCACGTTTACCCATACTCAGAGGACACCGATTTAGCGCCAGCCAAAGCGACCTTGATCGCGATTCAAAAGACGGGCAAGTGGGGGATCACTGGTCCTAATTCGAAACAGATACCGATCCAAAAAATAGTAGATGGCGAGCAAACGCGCTTCTACGAACAGCCCGTCACATGGACATACGACGTCAACGTGCCTCGCAAATTGGAGAACATGTCCAATACCATCGGCGGTTTGATGTTGATGTTGACTTGCAGTGACGAGAATTGCGACCGCCCAACAGTGATCAACTGGTCAGCCAATATCGCGGTAGGTCAAGAGATAAGTAATCGTGGGCTGAATTTTATCGAAGCCGGCCACAATATCGAGCAAGCAAAAGAAGCCTTCCGCAATCAGGCCAAACTAATGGGTGGCGGCCAAGACGGCGGTGAGTGGGCAGGCTACTCACCGTGGTTGGTTGTTCCAGCAGCGTTCTTGGCGGGATTCATATTGAACTTTATGCCATGCGTCCTGCCGGTAATTGGACTCAAGGTCATGTCGTTCATGCACCAAGCAGGTCAGAATCCGCGGAAAGTGTTTTTCCTGAACGTCGTTTTCTTCTTAGGAATGCTCTCGGTATTCATGGTTTTGGCTTTCTTGGCCGTGCAGTTTGGGCTGGGGTGGGGAGAGCAATTTGAAAGTCTAACTTTCAAAGTTATTATGATCGCGGTGATCGTAGTATTCGGGCTTAGCTTTTTCGGTGTCTGGGAGATTCCAATACCCGGTTTTGGTGGCGGCGGGCTCGATCAAAAAGAAGGCGTCCTCGGCGCATTTTTCAAAGGTATCCTCACCACCATTCTTGCAACACCTTGCAGCGGCCCTCTCCTGATACCTGCAGTTATCTGGGCGATCTCTCAACCTGCTTACCTGACCTACATGGTTTTCGCAGCGCTGGGGCTGGGTATGGGTTTCCCCTACATCGTGCTTGGCGCGATGCCAAAACTAACGAAGTATCTTCCCAAGCCTGGACCATGGATGGAAACATTCAAGAAAGTTATGGGGTTTGTGATGTTGGGCACGGCCGTATTTCTGGCCGGTTCGATCGAATCAAAATACATGGTGTCGCTACTGTCGATGCTGGTAATTCTAGGGTTCGCTTGTTGGTGGATGGGGCGCACGCCAATGACCGCACCGTTGGGACAGAGGCTTAAGTCATGGGGGATCAGTGGGTTGATTGGGGCTTTTGCCGTGTGGTTCAGCTTTTTCTTTCTGCTGCCGGCCAACGAGCTTGACTACCAACAGTACACACGCTGGACGCTCGATCAACACTTGGCCGAAGGACGAACGGTGTTTGTTGATTTCACCGCAGATTGGTGAGCGACGTGCAAAACAACAGAGCGGTTCGCTCTGAACACGCAAGAGATGAAGCAGTGGGTTGAATCAAACGATGTCGTCGTATTGAAGGCTGACAAGTCAAAGGATGCGCCGGAGGTTGACCAGTTGTTGCTGGAGCTTGGCAATTCCAGCAAAGGGATACCCTATTACGCGCTGATGCGTCCGGACGCCAACCCCGTTCACTTCAACGGAGTCTTTTTGTCGCCAAGCCAATTTTTAGACCAGATCGGCCCTGTGAAACCCGTAAATTTCAAAGAGTAGGTCCGCGGACAATCTGTCTGCGACCGCTAGAATTTTTCGGGGCTACTCGACCGGCTGTGCTGCCACTGATGGGTCCGGTAAGGCGTTCTCTTCTGGCACAAAGTATTCCGGTACCAACTCGCGCAAACGTTGTCGTGTTTCTTCCGGCGGTGCGAAGACAAGGTCGATCAGACTCCGGATATCTTCGTTGACGTCTGAGAGCTTTCGGACTCGGTGATAGGCTGACAGAATCTTTTTGTGGCCTGTTTTCATGACCTCTTCGTCGTCGTAGTAAAGTTCCTCGTACAGTTTCTCACCCGGACGAATACCGGTGTAGACGATATCTATTGAGTCTGCAGGCAATCCGGCAAGACGAATCAAGTCGCGGGCCATATCCTCAATGCGAACCTGCTCTCCCATTTCAAGGACGAAAATTTCTCCACCCTCTCCCATCGCAGCAGCCTGAAGAACCAGTTGACTTGCTTCTGGGATCGTCATGAAGAAACGCGTCATCCGACTGTCGGTGATCGTGATCGGTCCTCCCTTTTGAATCTGCTGTTGGAAGACCGGAATCACACTACCGGCCGAACCCAGCACGTTACCAAATCGGGTGACGATAAATCGTGTATTGACCTGCGGCTCGCCGCCCAACGCCAAACAATAACGTTCGGCCATCTGTTTGGTGCAGCCCATGACGCTGGTCGGGTTGACCGATTTGTCTGTCGAGACCAAAACAAATCGCTCGACGTTGTGTTTCACCGACATGTCGGCAACCACTTTGGTACCGTAAATATTGTTTTGAACCGCCTCACCGACGTTAGCTTCAACAAGCGGCACGTGTTTGTGAGCGGCTGCGTGAAAGACAACATCCGGTTGGTAACTGGAGAAAACTTCCTCCATCCGAGGCAAATCAGTGACACTAGCGATGCGAGGAATCAAATCTCCATCATATTCACTGGTTCTGAGTTCGCGTTCGATGTGAAAGATTCGATTTTCACCACGCCCTAACAGTACCACAGAAGCAGGGTTGAATCTCGTGATCTGCCGGCACAACTCCGATCCGATGCTCCCGCCAGCTCCAGTGACCAGTACTTTTTTACCAGCGATCAAAGATTCGATCTTGGTGGTGTC
The DNA here is from genome assembly GCA_938036435.1 of uncultured Pirellulaceae bacterium. Classification (GTDB taxonomy): domain Bacteria; phylum Planctomycetota; class Planctomycetia; order Pirellulales; family Pirellulaceae; genus Mariniblastus. Next base: position 29,293 of record CALHPU010000140.1, read on the forward strand.
GAGCGATACCGGGTCGCGTCGTAAAAGATCCTCTACCGAAACATCTCGCATTGGAATTTTACTGCTGCCGGCCAATGACTGGTCCAGTGGAGACACGACCCTGACCTTGAAACCACGCTGCGACGCAACATCCAATAACTCACGCATGTCCTTCGCGGGTAACGAACCGCTAGGGACAAAAACGTTGGTGGCGCGATAGTGATCGACCAGCTCATTGAGATCGCAGGCCGCACCGACGACCCGCATGTCACTGAAGCGTTGCTTCTTTCCCGAAATTTTCTTTGCCGAAACCAAACCCACGACGCGCGTCTTGTTGTTGGGTTGAGAGTTGATCAGGTGCGCCATCTTGGCAGCTGTGAAATTGCTTCCAATAAACAGTGCTCGGTCGAGCCCTCGTGACGAGTGGAAGATTGCAATCCGCTCATCCCAAACACGTGAGATCGATCGCAGACCGCCGATCAGAACGATCGTCAAGATAAGATCTGTAAGAACTACTCCTCTAGGGATTTGCAAATCGCCGAGTACGAAGTGATCAACCAGCACGATGGCAACGGTTGCCGTCCCCGCCGCTTTCAACAGCGTTATAAAATCCGAGAAAGTAACGTACCTCCACCATCCATGAATTGAGCCCATGAGGAAAAACACCAACATCTTGACTCCAAGCACCAAAGGCAGCGTTGCTTTGATGTTATGTAAGTACTTTTCAGGAATCCTGAAATCAAATCTCAAAGAGAATGCTACCCAGTAGATCCCTAAGAACATCAAGACGTGCCCGACCAAAAGAATCGGCAGGCGATACTTTTTCAGGAAAGCGACCCAACCTGATTCGTTTTCAGGCAAGTCAGAAGAGGAATTCGTATCGGATGGTTGAAGCATTTAAAATCTTAGATCAGCAAAGAGGAGCAGGAGGGGGACGAGCCACTGAGTTGAACGACCACTTGCGACGTTCTCGCAAACATTAGTAATATCATGGTCGAAGAAGGTTCTGGAATTCGGGCCGCAATAGGTCAGCAAACTCGCGAGCTCCAGAAAACGACTTGTAAAAACCAGCTCCATATTAGTCGGTGCGGCTCAAAGATCAATTGATCTGAAGCCATAAGAGGACGGATCTTTTCTGCTGTCATCGCTATACTTTGCCTGTTCCTCAAACGCGGCTATCGCTAGGGCTACCGGCGAATTGTAGATCTTTTCGATGTTTGGTGCCGATAACCCCCACAAACGTCCAAACTCGCCTCAACAAAATGTCGTCGTCCCGAAGGATTTTTTTTCTGCAAACGCTCCGAATAACAGCTTGATTTACCCAATTGCCCGACAATCTCGACACAATGTTTGTCAAAACTTTCAGGTGAAGTCCGGGGTAAATCTCGATGAGTTAAAATCCTCTTTCTCTGCCACTATCAGCCCGCCAAAACCGGCTTTAGGGATCATGCGAAATAATCCGGAAATCAAGCTTGTAACCGGCATCCTAATTTGGATTGGGCTCATCGCGCTGACAGCAATCAGTGTCAGGCACACCAATGCCATTTCGCCTAGAGCAGTTCAGGATTTAATTGGCTACATCGGTGCTCAGCGTTCATCGATCAATATCATTTCGCCCCAGCATGTCGTGCTCGGAATTGGCGACCCATTATTCGTAGAGAAAGACGGTGTTCTAGAGCCCATTGGGATGGTGACAGCCTTAAAACTGGACCAATCACAGTTGGACTTAGAGAAGCGTACTAAAACAATTCGGCTAGCGTGGGTAAAGGGAGCGCAGGTTACGTTTTTCACGGGTGGCCCTTCTTTAGGTGAAGGTGCGTCGATCGAACTCAATGCGACAGACCAGTCTCCGGCTTGGATTGTCAAGACAATGCTAAGTCCATCGATGCGTAAAGAAATTTCGCAGTTGATCTCCGCAGCCTACAGCGACCACCAAGAAGATCTCGTCGAGCAGTTTCGACCGGTCATCAAGAAAACGATAGTCGATTCGGCGCAGCTGGTTCGTGACAGTGTCCTCGATGAACTTAATCGCCAGCAAGAAACGGTTGCTGCCATCAGCCATCGCTACCAAAATGATGTGATCCAAAAAGAACTGATGCCAGTAATTCAGGCCGAAGTGTGGCCGATCGTCGAAGAAGAAGCTTCTCCGTTGGTTGAGGAGATCGGCCAAGAGGTTTGGCAAGAGGTTTCTGTCTGGCGTTTTGGTTGGCGTTTTCTCTATGACAAGTCCCCGCTGCCGGACAAAAAACTGTCGCAACGCGAATTTGATCGCTTTGTTCAAAATAAAGCGTTACCGATTTTTGAATCTCATTTCGAAGACGTGATTGAAATGCAGAAGAGAATGATCGCGCGTGTTTTGGCAAACAAAAAAGTAACGGAGACGGTTTCCACCGTTGCACGTGAGTTCTTTTCCGATGAGGAAGTCCAGAGGCTGTTCAAGGACGTATTTCGCAAAGCCGTCGTCGACAATCCAGAGCTAAGAGAGTCAATTGAACGGACATGGCAGTCAGAGGAGGCACGGAGCGCGATGAAGATGGCCAATGGCCGGCTCGAATCGACGATCACTCGCATCGGACAGTCGCTGTTTGGGTCGCCTAAAGGCAAGATCACACCAGAGTTTGCGCGCGTACTGAGAAATCGAGTGCTTCATAAGGACGACCGCTGGTTAGTACTGACCCCGGGGAACTCGGTCGAGCCATCAGCATCGAGCGAACCACTCCGCGCGTTGGAGTTAACGATCGCCACAAAGCAAAAAGAATTCCCAATTGGAATTGACGCTGACCAATCTGAAACTATTTCCGTTGAGACCAGAGGCGACGATGAGTAGTCAGACGCCAACCCAAGGCAGGCAGTGCGTACGTTTGGACAAGATCAACGTGTCGGCTGGAGGGCGGCGGTTGCTGGAAAATGTCTCTGTCGATCTTCCGGCGCAAAAGATCACATTGATCGTTGGCCCAAGCGGCGTCGGGAAATCGATATTACTGCGAATGATGGCGGGTTTGACTGAAACGTTTGAATCAGCGATTCGTGTTCAAGGCGAAGTGTTGATCGATGGTCGCTCCGCGCGGGCCGGTAATTCGGGAGTCGTATTTCAAAACTTTGCCTTGTTTGATGAAATGTCGCCGGCCGAGAATTTAAGCTTTGCGAAATCCAATGCAGCCGGCGAACCACTCAATCAAACGCCGCTAGAATTGCTGGACCAATTGCGCGTACCAGCGAATGTCCCCACGTCGCGGCTTTCGGGCGGCCAGCGACAACGACTGGCGCTGGCCCGTACGCTGATGTTTAATCCTTCAGTGATTCTTTACGACGAACCAACTTCTGGACTAGATCCGCTAACAGGGAAACAAGTTGCGCAGCTGATCGCTCGAACCCATCAGCAATATGGGAAAACGTCGATCATCGTGACACACGACTATCGGTCCTTGTTGCCGATTGCCGAACACGTTTTCCTCTTGAATCCAGAAACACGGTCCTTGGTGGAAATGCCGCGCGACCAGTGGGAGAACATCGAGGAAGCCCTTCAGCCGATGGCAACAAACGTTCGCAAGAGCGAAGAAGTTGATGAATATCGGCTTGTATCAGATCTTCAGAGGCGCGTGACGGATTTTTTTGTGGGCACGACTCAATCGTTGACCGCGATTGTCGGTGGCGTGCCGGCGCTGATGCCGTTGTGGAATAATCCGAGATGGGGGCTCAGGTATTTTTGGCATTTCCTCTTATTGGTGATGGGACCGACAGCCTGTTTGTATTTGATTGCGTCGGGACTGATCAGCGGATTTGTAACGACCTATTTTACTTTCAAGTTTCTGCCGTTTAGCGCCTACACCGAACCATTGTTGCTGGAGGATCTGCTGACGGCGTTGGGTTTTGCCACCTATCGTATCTTTGTGCCCGTGTTGTCTTGCGTGCTGATTGCCGCGAGATGCGGAGCAGCGATTACAGCCGACATTGGCGGTCGGCAATTTGGCAATCAGCTGGACGCAATGACGACCTTCGGTGTACCGCCAAAGCGTTATCTGCTGACGCCAATTATCTGGTCATTCCTAATATGCACTCCCGTGCTCACATTCCTTTCGTTCTTCGCCGCTCGACTGGTCAGCCTGATTGTGTTTGTCTTTACGCACCCCGACCGTGGTGCCAGTCTTTGGCATTACTATTTCCATCGTGGACTGGAAGAACCAGAAGCCTTTTTCTATTCGGGATTCGGCTGGCTAATAGGCAAACTGCTGTGTAGTGGTTTCGGGATCGCCGTGATTTCTTATCACGGTGGCATTTCGCCCAAACATTCCTCCACTGACGTCAGCCGAAGCGTTACTCGCACGATTTTGTGGGCGACGCTGTTTGTCTTGCTGGTGCATTTTGTATTTGCATTTCTCGAATTTGAAAATATTGTGCCAGGCGGAAAGTAGAACCGGTCTTTGCCCGAATCGTTACTGTGGCATAGACTTTAAAAGACATTTTTAACTCGAGGATCACGTTCGAGCCACTGTGGCTGATCTATCCGACTACAGAGACAACCCAATGAACTCTCAAACGAAATTTCTCCCAGCGACAATGATGGCCATCGTTGCAATGTTTATTCTGGCTCAAACCGCATGCGATTCCAGCAGTAGCGTTGCCAAAAGTGACTTCACTGCCACGGGACTACGACAAGGATATCTTGCTCCTGATATCGAGGGTTCCGATCTTGAGGGTAAGCCGATGAAGCTGTCTGAATTTCGCGGGAAAGTCGTGGTGCTTGAGTTCTGGGCCGGCTTCTGACCGCCGTGTCGATCGATGTTCGATCACGGGCGGTCGCTCGTAAAGCAAAATGAAGGTAAGCCGTTCGCAATGGTTGGCGTCAACCTAGACAAAACTGCCGCCGAAGCCCTCGATTGCCAGCTGGAAAATGATCTCAATTGGCGTTCATTTTATGATGGCGGCAACATGAACATTCACGATGGATACGGAATCTTTGCGATCCCAACGGTGTTCGTTATCGACCACAAAGGGAAAATTCAATGGATCGGCAATGAGTTTAACGACGGCTTGGTTGACAAACTGATAGCGGAAGTCAACTAGACACGCAAAAAGCCAGCGATGGGCACGCTCGTTATGTTGCGAATCGGGCGCAAGAGTTGCCGCTTTTGGACGCGTTGGCCAAATGGCTCGACGATCATTTATTAACCCAAGAGCCCAACCGGCAAATGAACTTTCGATCGCGTTCCGACTGAGTCTGCTATTTCGATCGACATTGACCAAATGACAGTTTCAGAATGACGATAAGTGTTCGTGTCGATCCTCGTCAAATTTGATAAACTCTATGGGTGATCCCTCACGTCAGCCCTATTTAACATCTTTGCCCGCATGAATTTAGAAAAACTCGAAGAAGCAGTCCGTGCGATCGTGGCGGAGATTGACCAAAGCGAGTTTGTCTATCAACTCTTGCGAGCCTACGACCAACCGAAGGCATCCATCACCCGGCTGAAGAACGGGCAATACAACCAGTCGAAGAATGATGGTGAAGTGCTCTGGAAGAAGAAGCTCTGCTTTCGGCAAGAGCCGGATGGCGATCTGCACGGCTGCATTGATCGGCTGAAGTCCGACAAAAACGTGACGAAGCACGCTCCACGCTTCATCATTGTTACAGACTTTGAGACGCTGCTGGCGTTGGATACCAAGACCGACGACACGCTTCATTCGCCAATCAAGGACCTTGCCGATCACTTTGACTTCTTCCTACCTTGGGCGGGGATGGAGAAATCGCAGATCCAGAGCGAATCGCTGGCCGACATCAAGGCCGCCGAAAAGATGGGGCGGCTGTATGAGATGATCTTGGCCGATAACGATGTAAAAACGGACGAGGACCGGCATGCATTGAACATCTTTTTGTCTCGGCTACTTTTCTGCTTCTTTGCCGAAGACACCGAGATCTTTGCCTCGGATCAGTTCACCAAAGGCATTGACTCGCACACGGCCGAAGATGGCAGCGACTTGCAGGGCTATTTGCAAAAGCTGTTTGCGGTACTGGCCACCGAAGATCGCAAGGCGTTTCCCGAGTTCCTGCGAAAGTTCCCGTATGTCAACGGTGGTCTTTTTTGTGACGACTACCCAGTGCCGGTTTTCAATCGAAAGTCTCGAAAGATCATTATCGAATGCGGGACGTTGAACTGGAAAGCGATCAATCCGGATATCTTTGGTTCGATGATTCAGGCGGTGGTTCACTCCGAAGAGCGTGGCCGAATGGGCATGCACTACACGTCGGTCGTGAACATCATGAAGGTCATCGAGCCGTTGTTTCTGAATGAACTGAAGGAACAGCTTGACGCAGCGGGCAACAGCAAAAAGAAACTCGATGCGTTACTGAACAGGCTTTACAACTTGCGAATCTTTGACCCGGCGTGTGGCAGCGGTAACTTTTTGATTATCGCTTACAAGGAACTGTGCCGGTTGGAGATTGAGATTTTCAATCGGCTTGGGCAAAGTGAAACCGGCGTGCAAATGGATTTGTTCCGCAGCAACATTCAGCTAACTCAGTTTTACGGGATCGAGCTGGATGATTTCGCTCATGAGACAGCCAAGTTATCGCTTTGGCTGGCCGAGCATCAGATGAACCTTGAGTTCAAGTCGGTGTTTGGAGCGACTCGCCCAACACTTCCGCTTCAAGAGGGTGGTAATATCGTTTGCGGCAATGCGACTCGCGAAGATTGGGAAGAGGTTTGTCCAAAGGAGAAAAGCGATGAAATTTACATACTTGGCAATCCTCCGTATCTCGGTGCAAGAAACCAAGGTTCGGCACAAAAAGACGATGTCAAAAAGGTTCTTGGCAACGTATCCGGATACAACAACCTCGACTACATCGCATGCTGGTTTCACAGAGCAGCAGACCTGATCAGGAATGGACACTCGGAAGGAGCCGCATTCGTCTCTACGAATTCTCTATGTCAAGGCAATCAAGTTGCGTTACTTTGGCCGCATATTTTGGATGGTTTGGAGATTTCCTTCGCGCACCGTTCGTTTCCATGGACGAATAATGCAAGGGGCAACGCTGGGGTAACTTGTGTGATAGTCGGGCTGCGTAATGCAAACTCTAATAGAGACGCATTGCTATGGAGCTCGAATGGGATTGTGACATCCGTTGCGAACATCAATCCTTACCTTGTAGCAGCAAAGAACGTTTTCGTTTCCTCTCGCAGAAATCTGCTTACATCCGTTCCGCCGGTTGCCTTTGGCAGCATGGCAAATGATGGTGGTTATCTCGTATTGTCTGCATCGGAAAAAGCAGAATTGTTGGAGCGTCATCCGAAGTCAAAGAATGTGATTCGTCGATTTGTTGGATCTCGTGAGTTTATTAACGGTATAGAGCGATATTGTCTGTGGATTGATGAAGATCAGTTGGAGCTTGCTTCTCAAATCGACACTGTTGCCGACCGAATCCGTGAAGTAAAACGGCATCGAGAATCAAGTACCCGAAGTGCGACGAACGCTTTGGCCTCTGTGCCTTACCGTTTTGCCGAAGTTCGACATAAAGATGGAACGTCTTTGGTAATTCCAAAAGTCTCATCAAAGCGAAGGAAATACATTCCTATTGGATTTTTGAATGAGCAAACGATAATTTCGGATCTTGCTTTTGCTGTTTATAGTTGTGAAGCTTACATGTTTAGCCTTCTCTCATCACGCATGCATACGATATGGGTATTTGCTGTTGGTGGGCGTCTCAAAACAGACCCACGATATTCGTCCTCACTTTGCTACAACACTTTTCCGTTCCCGCACACATCTAAAAGTCAAAAGGCTGAATTGGACGAACACGTCTTTACCGTGCTTGATGCGAGAGAAGAGTTTCCTGAAAGAACTTTGGCTGACCTTTACGACCCGGATAAGATGCCGGACTCGCTTCGGGAAGCCCATCATCAAATGGACTTGGCCGTTGAGCGATGCTACAGAAAGAAGCCTTTTTCGAGCGATGAAGAGCGGCTCGAATACTTGTTCAAGCTTTATGAAACCATGATCGAAGAAGAAAAGAAGGGGAATTGAATCTCACGCAAAGGCGCAAAGACGCAAAGAAATAGGACGAAACGAAACTTTGCGCCTTCGCGCCTTTGCGTGAGGCTTATCGCCAATGAAACCGTTTGACCCTCAATTCAGTATCACCAACGCAGTTACTCGT
>CALHPU010000141.1 GCA_938036435.1 uncultured Pirellulaceae bacterium
GCCACGAACAGCATTTTGAGATGGGGCAGGATCCCTATTGCGATGTGGTGCAAAGCTGATCGGTGCAGTTTTGTAGGAACACTAGGCTTTGTCCCAAAAGTCACTTCGTGGCGAACCTCAGATACCTCTGAACGACCGACAAACGACCACCATCGCGCGCGATGCCCATTGGTTTGTTTAGGTTGCGGAAATGAGTGTTCAGCACTCCATCGTCTTCACGCAGGACAACCAGCTTGCCTGCTTGATAGGTCGTCACTAACAGCGACGCACCTAACTGCCGCAGTAGCTCAGGGAAGTTGGTCGTGTGAACACTGCGAAGCGGATCTTTGGATGGCTCTTTCTCTTCGGTAGGCTCTTGTGATTCGGTCATGAGATTCAATGAGCAGCACCGTTTAGAGAAACTCAAATAGATCGTCCGCGCTTCGATGGCTCTTCGGGAGTCCATGGCAAGTATTCGATCATACTGACTTTCTTACCAAGGATGCGGTACTCGACGCCTCGCCATTTAACAATTCTCGCCGATATTGCTTTGACGCATCCGGCGAGATAGCAAAGTTGCACCGGGCCCATCAGCAGAGCGATCTTTCCCATCACATCTATCGGAAGTGGTGACAGAGCTTGCAGATTGCGTTTTTGAAGACTGGTCGAAACCGCGTTTCGCACCAACGCGTAGCCAAGAACCGATAGTCCGGCAGCCGTCACTAGTGCTCCAGCAGCAGCCAAAATCATCGTGAAATCCATGGTTAGTATGGCCCAGATCAAGCAAAAGTCGATGCCGACCGCGAGGAGAACACTGATCAAGGCGTGCAAGACGGTTAACGGAAAGGTGGGTTCGTATATTTTTGACCAAGTCAACATCCGTGCGATCCATTGCATCGCGTGCGGCCATGAACAGTCGTCCCGATTGACCATCAATAAGGCCGGGTTGACGACGATCTTTCCACCCATTTGATCGGCAAATTTTGCAACAGGGCCATCATCGACGATCGATGTTCTCCAGTCATCAATCAGGCTGCTGATCACAAGGTCTTCGTAGCGCACGGCCATTGTTCCGGCCCACGGATGTTTCAGCAACACCGTTGGAACAAGCGCGCCAGCGTTCCAAATTGATCGCAGGAGCGCTCCATTGGAAATTGGGTTGGGAGGCTCGTACCACTGGCTGCCGGTGACAACGGCGACTCGGGCGTCGGTCAATGGGCCAAGTAAATCGGCAAGCCAATTTTCATGCGTCACGACGTCAGCATCGACGAAAGCTACCCAGCGCGTCGAAGAAGGCAACATCTCAGTGGCTTGAATCAGCGCGCTACACTTGAGGCTGCAGGTCGCTCGCGGATGTTCTAGCGGAACAATTTTCATTCGGCCTTCGAAATCAAGACGCGCCTTGATCTCTTGTAGACGCGCCCATGCAGGATCTGTTCTGCTGTCGACCACCACAAGGACAGAGTACTTGCCAAAATTCTGTTTCAACAGCGCCGCGACAGCTGGTTCAAGTCGAGGGTCAATACCCCGAACCGAAAGGATGACGGTGGCGGCGTTTTGCTGGTCCTCTGGTAGCGATTCACACTTCGAAGCTGAGATTCGATACCAGAAGATTGCTGCAAATGCTGCGTTGATCAGAACGCCGATAACAACTGCCCAAAGGAAAACACTCATTAAGAACTCCTCGGAAAGAAAAGTTGCTTGACCAATGCCGCAAACCGCCCGAAGTCGCTCCAGAATTCCAAGTTCAAGAAGGAGAAGCGGTTTTTAACAATGCCTGAGTTTGTCAAACGCCATGTGGAAGTCGATCCGGAGATCAAATGTTTACCGCCTGCCAGTCGCTGGTTCTCTTGAGCCTCTTCTCCCGAAACGTAGCATTGCAGACGAAGTTTGGAGGCTGGGTTGCTTGAACGTTCGGTGGACGACAAGTGTTGGTAGTGATGCTCCTGATGAAAAACAGTTGTCGCCTCAGAAAGATTGACCACGGGAATGTTTCTTTGCTTGGCAGACACAACCATCCAGTTGTCCCAGTTGCCGCGTCCAACGGCAAACGCAGGTATCTCTTTAAAATCGTTTCGACGGAAGGCAAAGTACTCTTTGCAAACAATCGACGCCGGTTTCCCGTCTCGGCGTAGGTTGACAAATAGCTCGGCAAGCTTCTGTGTTTGCGACCAGTCAATTGGCCGGTCGACGCAGACATCGGTTCTTCTGCCAATGGCGAGGAAAGCGTCGCCGACTGAACAATCGTTTGCTACTGTCATGACCGAATCGATGAAGTTGCGATTAAGGATCACGTCAGCGTTACAGTAAATCAGTATGTCTGCTTGCGCATGAGCGGCAGCCGAGGCAAATGCGCTACTCAACAAAGGCGTGCCCGCCGAATTTCGTTGGATGTCGGGGAGGTGGTGAACACGCAGTTGATCGGCAGCTTCAGCGATACCGCTCTCGTTGCCAATCAGCAGGACTTCGACGTCCGTTCCAAGGTTTGCCCATGAACCAATCGCATTTCGTTGGGCTTGGTCGGCATCCCCGGTGAAAGGTTTTGGTAGCGTGAAAATGGTCACGCAAGGCGACGTGACGCCCGCGTCGCTTCTTCTAGCTTCTGGTGCCGCGGGAGGTTGTTTATTTGTCATGCCGATCACCGATTAACGTGCCGGAAGCTAAACCACTTCCTGTAGCCTACGGTCCAGCGTCGAATAAGTTGCACGATGTTGAAGGTCCACCATTCACCGAAGCGAAACCCGGGATTCTCTGGTCGCCATTGCGAAAACGCGGTCTGGTCAAGATGCTGGTAGAATCGTCGGCGAGCAGGATGGAACGGGCGAAAATTCCAAGGCTTGTATTCGGAAGTGTAATGCAAAATGGCCGGATTGTCGCGCATTTGAACGAACTGAGATGCTGCGATCGGTGCTTGGGTCTCGTCAGGGTACGCGTAGACATGCGTTCCTTGATTCCATCTGGCGGGTAGTTTTCCCCACTGTCCCGCAAAGACGACGTTGAGCGCGTACTGATCCCAACACCACACATACTCGCGATTGTTTCGCAGACAGTCGAACAGCCGCGATGAAATTCCTTCTTCTCTCCAGCGTTTAAGATTCAAGACCATCACGCCGCTGTTAAAGTAGTGCGCTGCTCCATCGATTCCCAATTCACGCCAGTTGCGAATGGGCGTCAATGTGCCAACATAAGGTACGGAAGACGTCGAAGCCGCATCAGAGACGTCAGTGCCTACTTGGCTTTCACTTGATTTCACAAACGTAGATGCATCAACGAATGGGCACGAGATGTCGACTGCTGCTAGACAGTAATGGTCGCCGACATCCATTTGCCAAAGCTCGCACAGGTCATCCAATACGATCAGATCCGAATCGAGATAGATGACTTTGTCGATCCACTCGGGCAACAGCTGGTCAGCCATCAGGCGTAAGTAAGCGCTGTGGCTGATGTGGTGAGAAACGGACAGGTCTTGCACAAGTTTCAAATCTGGACGAATCACGTCGATGGTGATTGGTAGGTCGGACAGCGTTTCTCGAAGGCCTCCCCAGCTAGATTCAGAGATGCCGCCATCTAATAGGACGACGTGTAAATGTTCGCCCTCGGTAAGATTCGATGCGGCCGAATGCAAGGTGACGGCTAGGGGCATTGCGTACGATTCATCGGCCGCACACAAAACTACCGGAGATGTCGTGGAGACATCTTTGGTGAGTTTCAGCGTTGTGGCTCTCTGGTGAATCATGCGTGGCTTAAGTGGATTATGCGTGGCTTGTGTTGGCGAGACCAAGGTCGTTGTGTTACTTCGTGCGGTGTGAATTAGGCAGTTGGCGACCCTGAATCGTGTGGCAGCGTTTGTTCCGAGTCCTCAAGCAGAACTTCGTTTCGCTTGCCTGCCGAAAGTACTTTGAGAATTCTTTCGCGCAGTCGTATTACTGGGCCGGCAAGAGGGTGAGTGTTGATCTGATCAAAAATTTTGTGAGCCTCTGTTAGTTCTGCTTCGAGGTCCGAAATGCGTTTGTCCTGATGTTTGATGTGGCGACGAGCGTTGGAGAGTAACGCTTGCAATTCGACGACATTAGAATCCAGAAAGGCTTGGTCTCCCGGGAACAATTGAACATGATCCAGGGGATCGTGGGCCAGCGGTGGATGAGAAAGCAATGGTCGTGAGAAGCTTAAAGGTTGCTCAGCAGCAATTTGTTCCTTCGCGACATCTGCCATTTTACGGATCAGTGTTGCCATCGTCTCGGTTGCCGACGATTGTTGTGAAAGTGTTTGGGCCAACGCGTGACGCTGAAACATCATTTTGGCTTCTGGCGGGTTACGCAGTTCGCGAACCACCGCGGCAATTTGATCAGGCCCGTTAATCTGCCACGCTGCTGACAGATACGTGGGGCAAACGTGATAGTTCAGGACAGCGGTTGGAAGTTCGGCAAGCATCCCTTCAACAATGCTAGTAGAGGGAGTGGCGATCATCGCATCGACGGTTTGCATTTGTTCGAACAACTCGCTCCCCGATAGCTCCGAGGCAAGGTTCCTTACATTCAGGAATTTTTCCAAGCCTGCGGTAAGCCTCCAACGAAGATTGATATTGTTGGCGGGATTGGCTGCATAGTTTTTTAGGTCAAGCAAAGAGCGCTTGACGGTCTCCATTTGTCCCGTCGTAAACGCTGGAGTTTTGGCGGTGACCACTAGGACATCCAATGAGGATTCTGTGTCACGGTTTTGCAGGTCCAAACTTCGTTGGTGGGCGTGGCCACTTTGTCGATAGCGATCGAATCGAGGCACGCCGACGACCTCGACTTTTTGAGCGTTGCCCCAACTGCTGAGGATTCGCGCTTGGTTTTCTCCGATGCAGGCCACCTTGTGGCAGAGTACTGGTCGCATGGTGTGGGGGCACGCGATTTCATTGGGCTGGTTTTCCCAGGCATTTCGCCACTCAAGCACACCGTCGATCATGTAAAGTGTCGCAACCGAATTGTTTTTCAGTTGATCGATTGCGGATCGGAAACGTTCAAAATGCTCGGAATAGAAAACGGCGATGTCACCCGGTTTGGCAATATCGACAACGGTTGACGGATCCACGATCTGCGGCGCGTAATCAGACAGCGGTTGCATCAGTGGCGAGGCATGATGACCGATCTCTTTGGGAGTGCCAATAAAGAGTAGGGAGGGGTGACTCAAGTGCTGTCCAGATAGTTGATGAATTGAACTGCGGCTGACAATGTAAAAAAACAGGCTGCTCCGAGTGAAGTCAAATGCGGCGTTGCTAAGGCAAGGCGACAGTTTGGCCATCATTCCTAGCACTTAAGTTTGCCAAAACGTCTCGGTCGATGTCGATATTCAGAGAGTGCGTGCTGCCGTCACCAAAAACAAAATTGACGGTCCCCGGATGGGCACTGCCAAAGATTGGTAATTCTCCGACAATCGTCCTGTCATTCGGGCTCGACGCGAGTCTTAGAAAACCGCCCGCAAGTCTCATAAACGTGGATGGTTCGTCACCGTTGTAAATGCAACCGTCGCCATTGCCGCCGGCCTCGCCTAAGCGATCAGACGACACAAATTTTTCTCCGATGAACTGTGTGTTGGAGAGACCGTCAGTAATATCTTCAAATCCGTAGCGTCCTTTGATTTGACCGGCGAGCATAAAATTGACCGTTCTATTATCCCTCGAAAGTCCGCTGTTGAAGACGCCATCGACTTCATTTTCAAATAAAGCCCACTCCCCTTGGTTGAAATGGGCGTGACTTCCGGCATTACCCGCGTAGTCACCAACGACTCCCTCAGGTGCACCGTTAGTTTCAGCGAGACTGATTGGAATCCCGCTGCGGCGGCTCGGGCAAATCATTACTGACATTCCCATTGTCAAAACCGATGGGTCTTGAGCAGAGTACTGGGCTTGAACGTCAAATTGCTGGAAGAGGTTGTTGGCCTCCAGGAATGGCATCAAAAACACGGGCCATGTGAGGAACCGGTCTGCGGGGCGCGACGGTGGTATTTGGCTCTGAGCGCCCTCGTAATTTTGCACCGCGAGCCCGATCTGCTTGAGATTATTCAGACATTGGGTTCGGCGAGCCGACTCTCGGACCATCTGAACGGCAGGCAGTAGAATCCCTACGAGAATGCCAATGATGGCAACCACTACCAGAAGTTCAACTAGAGTAAATCCGCGCTGTTTCATGGAAATGGGTCAATTAGCTGGGGCCAGAGGGAAGAAACGTTTACGAAGTGTTTAAATGCAGGACGATAACTTCCTCTATATGTTTGCTTAGAAAATAGAAGTTGCTCTCGATATTTTAGACACTAGGGCAAAAAAAGGAAGTTTTTGGAAAACCTGAGGAATGTTCCACGCACGCTCACATTTTGCAATCTACACTTCCAAAGTTTTATTCTGAATTGATTGAGACGTTCTAAGGGTCTGAAACGCGTTGTTGCGTTGTCCGCCCGAAGGACAATCAGTGATTCTAAACTAGGCTAACCGCCCTCTCCGATCGCCTTTTAGGAAGGTGAACAGAGTGGGAATTATCGTTTCGGAAGAGTTTGGCTACCCAATTACTTAGTTAGCCAGCTTTCACCGTTGTTTGTTATTGGCGGAGCTGGGGCTGGAAAAGGAAATTGTTCCTTCATGCATCAGTACAGCCGCCGCCTCCTCCAATTTAGAAATGCGGTCTAACCGTTCAAGGACTCCCCAATGAAAATCAATCCCCTTTCACGATTGTTTGCTGTGGTTGCATGTGTTGCAACCTGCTCTGCAGTAAATGCTCAAGATGCAATCACTCTCCAAGAAGACGGCTCCTTAAAAGGCAAAGCCTTTGTTGCAGCCACCGACGAAGCGGTCGACGCTAAAATTACTCTGACACAAGACGGCAAAGTCGTTAGCACCGTTGAAACCGACGAAAAAGGAAATTTCTCTTTCGCCAACGTTGAGCCTGGCGTTTACAACATGCAAGGCGTGGCAGACCCATACGTGGGCAGTGCTGATGTAACTGTGGCTCCATTTGCTGCAAGCTCAGGATGCCAGTCTTGCCAATCGTGCGACCTAGGAATGACAGCTTCCGCTCCTGAAGTTGCTTACAGCAGCTGCGGTTCAGCTCCAGCCCAAGCATTCAGCGCCAGCCCTTGCGGTTGCGGTGGTGGCGGACTACTCGGTGGTGGCGGACTTGGCGGCGGCGGCGGACTACTCGGTGGTGGCGGCGGCGGTTTGTTCAGCTCTCCTCTGGTTGGTCTGGGAGTTGTCGGCGGTATTGTTGCTATCGCTGTCAGCGACGACGATGATGACGCCAGCCCGGACAATTAAGTTCGAAGCTAAGATCCCAACAAGTATTCCTATATAATTCCCCTGCAAATGCGGGGCAATTAAGGAGCAAGGCGATCCGGATTAAATCCGGGTCGCTTTTTTTATTTTCGCTCGCCCCTACCCCAATTTTTTCTATCGAACCAAGAGTGTCTAACCAGTTCAATCTAAAACTGCTTGGAGGAGAGGGGCTCTTAGGTCATTGAAGCATGGTTTTGGGCGGGATGTTTGCCGAAAAAAAGAAATTTGAGGGTTTAACGGATTTTGATGTTGCCTTCGAGCTATCTGCTACTATGCTTCCCGGCAACTAGAGATGTAACGCTCTGGTTTACCCAATTAAAACGTTATGTTGCACCCAAACGTTGATGGGGCGGATATGGGGCATTTATAACGTTTTTGTTACCTGTGGGGATTGACTAGCGGTTTCCATATTTTAACATTTGGCTTCCGTAGTTCCCCTCATCTCCCCAACTTGTTGAATTTTCGGCTTCGGTCGTCACCAAAGGACATCCAATGATTAACCTAAATTCCCTGACAAAATTTGTTGCAGCGGTTGTTTGCGTTGTGGCTTGCTCCACCGTCAACGCTCAAGAAGCTGTTTCACTCCAAGAAGATGGTTCCCTAACAGGAAAAGCATTCGTTGCTGAAACAGCTGAGGCTGCAGCCGATGCGAAAATGACTCTGACCCAAGAAGGTGAGGTAATCAGCACAGTTAACGCTGACGAGCAAGGAAACTTCGCTTTCCAAAACATCGAACCGGGCTCTTACGAAGTACTCGGTGCGGCAGATCCCTACGTAGGACAAGCTTCTTACGACGTGGCTCCTTACGCAACTGGAGGTTGCTCTTCTTGCAGCATGGGTCTCGCGTCTGAGCCTGCAGAAGTGACGTACAGCAGTTGCGGTTCGGCCCCAGCACAAGCGTTCAGCTCATCTCCTTGCGGCGGCGGCTGTGGAAGTTGCGGCGGCGGATGCGGTGGTGGCGGATTATTCGGCGGCGGAGGAGGCGGACTTCTCGGTGGCGGAGGCGGCGGGCTTTTTAGCTCACCTCTCGTTCGCCTCGGAGCGATCGGTGGCATCGTCGCGATTGCAACCAGCGACGATGATGACGCGAGCCCAGACAACTAGTCTTAAGATTAGTTTAGTCTTACGAAATACAAGACGCTCCCAACGATTTGTCGGGAGCGTTTTTTTTG
>CALHPU010000142.1 GCA_938036435.1 uncultured Pirellulaceae bacterium
ACATTGTAATGAAAATTTCAACACCTACTCGCCAAAGCTTGCTCCAAAGAGAAGGCACAACATCCGTCGAAATGGCACTAGTACTGCCGATATTTCTAGCCTTTGTGTTTGGATGCATGGAGTTCTCTAAAATCAGTATGATTCGTTCGCAAACCGCCAACGCTGCTTATGAAGCAGCAAGGTTTGCCATGGTACAGGGCAGTTCAGCGGCGGACGCACGACAATCGGTTGATCGCACTCTCGATTTTCACGGCATCAAAGGTGCAGTTACAACGGTGCGATTCCAAAACGAAGCCCAAGCTGCAGTTGCCCCCGGACAAGCGACCAGAGTCAATGTGCAAGTTGATGTGCCTTATGGTGAGAACGGATATCTCTTGCCATATCTTCCCGATTCACTCAGCGATGTAACGATGACCTCGCAAGTTACTCTACGAACTAATCTCCACTCGCCTGAATAAATTGACTGATTCATTTTTGATCTCAATGAGCTCCTCTATCAGACAGCCAACAGATAAGAACCAAGCCAACGAAACTTTCGGAGCAGGACCAATGCAAAAACCAATTCGCTACAGAAAACCTAACCGTGACGGAGCCATTGTTCCGCTATTCGCAATCCTATTGCCAATACTATTGGTTCTGGCAGCGTTTGCCGTCAACCTTGCTTCGATGCAACTGACAACGACCGAACTCCGAGTTGCCACAGACGTTACTTCTCACGCTGGCGGGCGCGCACTAAATGTCTTCCAAAACATGGACGATCCTTCGGCCACCAGAGTCATCGACAAGCTGCGAGAAACTGTCGACCGATACTACGTCTTGAACACCGTTGGCGGAAAAACCCTGACGCCTCCTAGTGATCCATCTAGCTATATCGAATTTTACAATCTAGGGACTCGAACGGATCGACTGGACGAAGTCTTTCACCAACAGAATATCGTATCTTATAGCCAGGCACGCAATGGCACAGCGTTCAACGGAGTCGGTGTGCAAGCAAACATTGAGACAGACTTCGCGTTCGACTTTAGCTATGGGAAAGGATCGTTGGGGAGTTTCACTCCAACTCGCAACTCCATCACAAAGCAAACCGAACGTGACCTTGCAATCGTCATCGATCGATCAGGTTCAATGATACAGTACAAAGAGACGCAAAATCTCCAATCGGTACTGGAGGACATGCGAGCTCAGGGGTACATCAACCAACAAGAGTTCGCTATCGCTAGGGGTTTCCGAAAAGCTAGGGTCACCGGTGGAGGGCTCCCTTACTTTCAAAATTTTGGCTCCACCAGTATTTATCGTCCTCGATACAGAGTGCCATTTAATCACTACCAATTCTTCAATGGACGATGGAATTTCGTAAGCGGTTTCGACACGATCGACAAGATGCAACAATTCCATGACAACAATCCTGGCGACGAACGAGACATTGAGTCAATGCTTAAGTTCGTTAAAAGCTGGGAAGGTGTTTCACCATACGGCGGAAACCGCAAGTCTGGCTTTAACCACGATCCGTGGTATGCCTCAGGCATGTTCAACAACCACGCTCCAGTGGAAAGCCGATGGGATTACCTCCATCGAGGAATCAATGACTTCATCAACGTTTTAGAGGCGACTCCTGCCGAAGAGAAAATCTCGCTTGTTTCATTTAACAGCGAAGCAGAAGCACTAGTTACCCTTACATCGAACTATCAAAGGGTACTAGATGAGGTTGAGGTCATCATCCCAAGAGACGGCACTGCGATCGAAAAAGGAATGACAGAGGGACTAGAGCTGGTCCTCGAAGATGGCGTCACGAGACCATTTGCCGAAAAAATCATCGTGGTCATGACCGATGGAGTAAACAGCCAAGGTGGAGCAGCTCGAGTGATCAGCGGAGCCGAAGATGTGGTTGCGGATGCCGAGGCCAGCGGTGAAATGATCACTATTCATACGTTGACCTTTGGTGACGGGACTGGAATAACAACGAATCCAGATTTCCCACATGCAAGTAATCAGCCATGGAAAGGAGCGATGGTCGAAGTCGCCGTCATTGGCAATGGACAGCATTTTCATGCCGAAGAGGCTGAGGATCTTCAGCCGAAACTTAAGCAGATCGCCAATATCCAACCGACGATCTTCACCTTCTAGTCGACCGATGCAAAAGCGTCAAAAGATGAAGTGAGCGAATAAGCCGTGAACAAAATGTTTACGGCTTTTTCTATGGTCTAAGAAAGGCAAGTAGAATACTCATTGCCTTCTTGCTTGCCTTGCCACTTATATCTTACTGGGCGTGCATCTTGCCGCGACGGTCGTCAGGTTGAACAAGTTGACTCTTCAAGTAGTCAGCGTTCATCCGACCAATGAACGCAATGCTAATTCCTTTGGGGCATTGCGCTTCGCACTCGGCATAGTTTCGGCACGAACCAAAACCCTCTTCTTCCATCTGATTGACCATCGATTCGACACGGTCGTAGCGCTCGGTTTGCCCTTGAGGCATCAGCCCCAGATGCGAGACTTTGGCAGACGTGAACAACATAGCGCTACCGTTGGGACATGCCGCCACGCAAGCGCCGCAGCCAATGCAACTGGCCGCGTCGAGCGCCGCCTCTTGAACGATAGGTTCGATCGGGATTGAATTCGGCTCGGGCTTGGGACCCGAGTGGTTGCTGATATAACCACCAGCCTGAATGATTCGGTCAAACGCGGAACGATCCACGACCAAGTCACGCACAATCGGAAACGCGGCCGCTCGAAATGGCTCGACAAAAATCTCGGCACCGTCTTCAAATGAACGCATATAAAGCTGGCAGGTAGTTGTCTCTCTCCGCGGACCATGGGCCTCGCCGTTGACGACCATCGAACAACTTCCACACACACCCTCTCGGCAATCATGATCGAAAGCCACCGGCTCAGCACCCTCGACGGTCAACTTCTCATTGAGGCAATCGAGCATTTCCAAAAAAGACATGTCCGGAGTCAAGCCGTCAAGATCATGAGACTCCATGCGTCCTTTGTCATCGGCCGACTTTTGCCGCCATACGTGAATCTTAATTCTCATGATTTGTAGTTCCTTGTCGCTAGCGGGAATGCCTCGAAAGCAAGCGATTCCTTGTTAAGTTCTGGCTTTTGGCCATCGCCCTTATGTTCAAATACCGATACGAACGCGAATTCATCATCGTTTCTCTTGGCCTCGTTCTCTTCGGTTTGGTACTCCTCCCGAAGGTGGCAGCCGCACGACTCCTCGCGAGCCAGCGCGTCTTGGCACATTAGTTCCCCAAAGTCCATGAAATCGGCCACTCTTCCAGCGTGTTCTAAGGTCTGGTTGAGGTGGTTGGATTCGCCGGCAACACGCAAATTGCTCCAAAATTCATCTCGAAGCTTTGGTATTTTCTCCAATCCCTCCTCTAATGATTCTTTGGACCGGGCGATACCGCAGTGCTCCCACATGATTTTGCCTAACTCACGATGAAACGATTGGCTGGAACGTTCGCCGTTGATCGACAGCAATTTTGACGTCTGCTCAATCACTTCGGATTCTACTTTTTCGAACTCCTCGTGGTCGGTGCCAATTTCGCCCGGTTCAACACGCGACAGATAATCACCAATGGTAACCGGCACAATAAAGTATCCGTCTGCCAAGCATTGCATCAACGAGCTCGCGCCCAGTCGATTGGCTCCGTGATCGGCAAAATTGGACTCGCCAGCGGCATACAAACCAGGAATCGATGTCATCAGGTTGTAGTCAACCCACAGGCCGCCCATCGTGTAGTGAACCGCAGGGTAAATCCGCATAGGAGTTTTTACAGGGTCATCATCAGTGATCCGCTCATACATCTCAAACAGATTCGAGTATTTTGCCTTGACAGCATCAGCACCTTTTTCCTTGATCGCAGCAGCGAAATCTAGGTAGACGCCATATCCGGTTGGCCCCACGCCCAACCCTTGATCGCAAACATCTTTTGCATTGCGGGCGGCGACATCGCGTGGAACGAGATTGCCAAATCGAGGGTAACGTTCTTCGAGATAGTAAAAACGCTCTGCCTCTGGAATGTCTACAGGAGCCCGATTGTCTCCTTCCTTGCGTGGTACCCAAATGCGGCCATCATTTCGCAACGACTCGCTCATTAATGTCAATTTCGATTGGTAATCTCCCGAGGCGGGAATCGAAGTCGGATGGATCTGAGTAAAACATGGGTTAGCAAAACCGGCTCCTCTTTTGTAGGCCCGCATCAGTGAAGAAACATTGCTACCTTTGGCGTTGGTGGACAAGTAAAACACGTTCCCGTATCCGCCGGTGGCCAACACAACGGCATCGGCCGAATGACGCTTGAATTCTCCAGTGGTCAAGTCTCGAGTAATCAAGCCGCGAAGCTTTCCATCGACGACGATGAAGTCCATGACCTCAGTCCGCGTATGCATTTTGATTCGCTTGGCCGCGATCTGTTCTTGCATTGCCGAATAAGCCCCCAGCAACAACTGCTGACCAGTCTCACCGCGACAATAGAAGGTACGTTCCACCAACACGCCACCAAAAGAGCGATTGGCAAGCTTACCACCGTATTCGCGTGCAAACGGAACTCCCTGCGCCACGCACTGATCAATGATCGCAGTGCTCAATTCCGCCAAGCGGTAAACATTGGCTTCACGAGCTCGAAAGTCGCCGCCTTTTTGCGTGTCAGTAAACAAACGCCAAGTCGAATCACCGTCGTTACGATAGTTTTTGGAAGCATTAATTCCACCCTGCGCAGCGATACTGTGAGCGCGACGTGGCGAGTCTTGAAAGCAAAAACTCTCCACTTGGTAGCCCATTGCCGCCATCGATGCGGCAGCCGACGCTCCCGCCAAACCGGTGCCGACAACCAGTACTTTATAATTGGGGCGATTGTTGGGGCCGACCAATCGCAATTGGTCTTTGTGGTTTGTCCAAGCTTCCTCGATTGGCCCACCGGGAAGTTTTGCGTCCAAATTCAACATGTAAGTCAGTCTCTGAATTTCAGAAGGTTAAATGGATTCCATTACGAAGAATTTCCTATCCGGCAATTCGCCGGCAATTAGCTCGAACTGTTCACAGCAGCTACTTCTCTAACAAATAGCTAGGGTACTCACCTAGATCCGGAAGCATGCCCGTCAGAAACGCCAGCGGCACCGAAGCAAGGCCTGCCGCAATTCCTACCGATGCAACAATTGCAAAAGCACGAAGAAAACGATTGCGGTCTGGATTATCGAGACCAAGCGTTTGAAACAGACTCCACACGCCGTGGTACATGTGGAAGGCTAACATTGCCATCACAACGACGTAGCCTATCGCGACGATAGGATTTCGAAATGACGATCTGAGGTTGTTGTAGACCTTGCCCTCCTCGAAATCTCCAATCACGATCACGCCCGCGGTGAAGTGCAAGAGGTGGAAAATGATGAACGCCAGCACGATTAAGCCCGAAACCATCATGTATCGCGCGGCCCAACTCGCAGCCGCTTTCTTGGATTTTACATAGTCCACCGGGCGTGCCTCGGCGCTCTTCATGCTTAACTGAACAACGACCATAATGTGCAAAACGACGCTAAGCAACAGCACCACCCGCGCTCCCCAAAGCACAAACAGCTTTGGAACCAGTGGCTCTCCGACCACTCGCAGAAAATGCCCGTACTGGTCGATGTGCGGGACGTTAATCGCGTCTTCGGCTCCGTCAACCATGACGTGATCCGCGCCTGTGTAGACCTTTAAGTTGCCCGCAACATGCCCGGCCAAAAACCCGAACAGAACTAGCCCTGTGACCGCTGCAATGAATTTTTTTCCGATTGAACTAGCGTAGAACTTTGAGAATCGTGTCATTTTCTTGATCTGTGAGCTTCTTTGGATTGGGCGGCTAAGCCTGCTACTGGGACGACCGCACTAATCTACTCGAACCGAACTAATTTTGCATCAGGCATTGGTGCTAATAACGTCCCAATTGAGCTGTCGGAGCCCTATTTTCTCGCTTAGGAAATACGGCCCAGTGGTCGTCCTATTTGGAATACGGGGGTTTGGTCTGACCCACAATTGACACAATGGCTTTGAAGACGACAAACTCTGCAGGTAATCTCATCCACGATGAGACCTTTCCAACGTTCGTCTCCGCTTTCAGATGGAAGACCGCATACGGGCGCCAGGCACAACAACAAGGCTTCGTGGGCAATATGTCACATGGAGTGCATGACGAGATTCAAGCAAGAAAGAGATAAGAACCGCCCCTGACATGGTGATGGGAGCGCTCATGCTAAATTGATACCAGATGATTTTTTAAGCTGGAGAATCGCCTAGTGGTTTGTCAGGGATGGAAGTTAGAGTGTGTCATCGTAGCCGGAGTCGCCAGACTTCGGTTTTATACTGCTGAACTGAATTCTGGCGAATCCAGCTACCCTAAAATTAAATGTTGACAGACCACTAGGATTGGGCGGGCGAGGTTCAGTACCGCGGCCTATCCACCATTGAGAATCGCAATAAACTCGGCGATATCCAAAAAATTGACGACGCCGTCTTGGTTACAGTCAGCTTCGGCTTGATAGTCACCATCTGTAAGTAGCGTAATAAATGGGGCGATATCCAAAAAGTTTACGACACCGTCCAAATTGACATCACCTAGCAGAAAGACCGCAACCAAATCTCCACGCCACGCTAGACCATAGTCACTTGCCAATGCATTGTCGTTGCTTACACGTAATTGGTAGGTACCCGCAGCAAGGACGTTTTGAAAGACATGTTCTACATTATCAACGGCGCTCAGGCTGGAATCCACGACGGTTCCCGAACTATCTAATAGCTCCAAAGAAAGGTTAGCCAGTTCCTCGACGGGAGCAAACTGAAACGGACTAGTATTGGTATCAACAATGTTCTGGTTCCAAGCCAACACCACGGAGAGGTCTTCTAGCTGGTTTCCAGCGGTCACCTCAAACTCATACAGCCGCTGGCCGTTGATTTCCAAGCTACCTTCATAGTCCCATCCATAAAAACTCGTCAGTGCGACCGGCGTAATGGCTCCTCCATCGAACTCGCCGCCTTGTTGGATGTTGTAACTATTGAGAATATTTAATTCACCCGCGCCAGAAATTGAGTCCAAAGGTTGAGTTCCACTGCGGTCGCCTGCACTAGTGGGTTCATCTTTTGTTGCCCCTGCCATGATCGTGGCTCGGATGACCTCAGAAGTTGCCGCGTCAGATCCGTCAGCCGCATCCTGAAGGATGGCAACGGAGCCAGCGACATAAGGTGTTGCAGCACTCGACGTAGTAATGGGAACAACAACGTCCACGGCGACACGTCCAGATCCATACGTTGTCGTCAAGCCTTGCCCATGCGTACCTCTCGTTTGTCCCACCAAAAGATTGTTGAAAGCAGGTGCCCAGCCAGGCGGTAGCGTCGTGGTGTTGGCTGACCCGGTAACAACGGTGGTATCTGTCTCATTGATCACAAAATCGAGACGTTGAAGCAGGTCAATATCCAACACACCACCAGTTGGGTTGTTAAGAATATAGCTGTGGCTTGAAACCGTAGATCGATCAAACAAAGAAGTATCGGGATCTCGGAATCCAGTAAAGGGACTAAAATTATTGATCACACCGTTAACCCAGTCTTCTCCAGAAGACAACGCTGCCGAGTAAACTTGCACTGGGGGATTGCCGGCGGTTCCCAAGTCAGTTGCTACGCTTAAACTTGACGAACCAAGGAGGATTGTCGCGGAGCCAGTCGAGTGCCCACTGACCGTTGATGATGGCCCCTGATTTTCAAATGTCGTTCCGGCAAAACGGGCCAGTGAAGTGTCTGGGTAATATGCAGTACCTGCTTCCACCAAATGAGCTGTTATTCCTGCGCCTTCAGTCAAGTTCGGGTTCTCTGCACGCAACTGAGTCAAGCCGATTTGGTCGGCTACCGATTGTGCGTTGGTCGGGCACGCCAGTGAAAAGAGAAAGACCAAGCCCACAACTTGAGCGATACAATAGTCCCGAAGAAGCTTCATCGATTCATCCTGAAGTTAAACCTGTGGTGGGAAATCAACAGCCCAAGCGTTTCTGAGTGGGCGAAGAATTGGGCAGGCACGTTTAAGAGTAAGGAGGGAGTGATATCTTACGCAACCACCTCTTAAAGTCTATGTCGTTATTTGACTTCAAGCTTTGAAAAACCGGCCAGAAAAGGCCAATCCGCAGGTAAAAACTCGCGATTTCGAGGGGAAAATCAGCGCTCCGGCTTAAGGCAATTGGAGAATTAGAACGTATACCGCCCTAACAGCCGCGAACCGGACACATTTCGAAATGTCCTCCTCACATGCCCAGCCAAACTAACAACTCAAGCAACCGACCTGACTCCGGTACCTCAAACACGCCGCAGCTGTCGAATTTAGCATTCGCCAAACCACTTCATCCGGAAGACCTTGCCGTGGATGACGACGTGGTAATCCTTTTTACCTCCGCCCAATACCCAACCTTCAACTAGTACTGTTTCGATTGCCAGCATGCTGGCAATCGAGCAACCGATCTCGGTCACATACCTTCCCTTTGAAGACCAAGAGGCACTAATCGTTCTGCAGATTTGTCTTCCCTTTGTGCTCTGTAAGACATTTGATAGCCGACACCGCTACTTGGATATCAGACAAGTTCAACAGGCGCGTTTGAGCAAGGCATTTGCTCAAGCCGATCGTAAGGCTCGAAAGCTAGATCAAAAAGCAGCAAATAACGAAAAGGAAACAACAAGCAAAAAGAAAAAATGCCGCAAGAAGAAAGCCAAACGAAAATAGAGAACGCCAACTGGGTTTACTGCAACAGTTGCAAACCGGTGAAAGGTCGAGCACCTCTTACTCGTCGGTCACGCAACCTTCGGAAGCTGATTTGACGTTCTTGATGTACTTATACAGCGTGCCGCGTTTGACCTTAAAATCAGGGGCCGTCCATTTCTCACGACGGGCTGAAAGTTCTTCATCTGACAGTGCCACATCAAGTCGATTGGTATCGGCGTTGATTGTGATTTTGTCGCCGTTTTCGACTAATGCCAACGGACCGCCTTCCTGCGCCTCAGGCGTGATGTGCCCGACAATAAATCCGTGCGATCCGCCTGAGAATCGCCCGTCAGTGAGTAACGCCACATCGTTGCCCAACCCGGCGCCCATGATCGCAGATGTCGGCGTCAACATCTCAGGCATGCCCGGACCGCCCTTGGGCCCTTCGTAGCGAATAACGACAACGTCGCCTTTGTTGATCTTATTCTCAGCGAGCGCTTCGACCATTGCCTCTTCAGAATCAAACACATTGGCAGTACCGGTAAACTCCAGTCCCTCCTTACCTGTGATTTTGGCGACGGAACCTTCGGGAGAAAGATTGCCGTAGAGAATTTGTAAGTGACCTGATTTTTTGATCGGATCGGACAGCGGGCGAATGATCTCTTGGCCGTCTTGCAGTTCGGGTACTTCTGCCAGGTTCTCGGCCAGCGTCTTTCCTGTCACTGTCATACAGTCACCGTTGAGCAATCCCTCGGCCAACAGCAACTTCATCACCGCTGGCGTGCCTCCGACAGCATGCAAATCTTCCTGGACAAACTTTCCGCTTGGCTTCATGTCGGCCAGCAATGGAATTCGGTCGCTGACAGCCTGCCAATCGTTTAGCGTCAATGACACATCGACGCTACGGGCCATCGCAATTAGATGCAGCACGGCGTTGGTCGATCCGCCGAGCGCCATTACGACGACCATTGCATTTTCAAAGGCCTCGCGCGTCATGATGTCACGCGGTTTGATGTCCTTCTCCATCAAGTTCAATATCACCGCACCAGCGCGATGACACTCGTCGATCTTGGCAGGATCCTCTGCCGGGATGGAGGCACTGTAAGGCAGCGCCATACCTAACGCTTCGATTGCGCTGGCCATGGTGTTGGCGGTATACATCCCGCCACAGGCACCCGCACCCGGGCAAGAGTTTTTGACGATTTCTCGGCGCTCGGCATCGTCAATTTTTCCCGAAACGTATTCGCCGTAAGACTGAAATGCCGAAACGAGATCCAGTTTGCAACCATTAAGTTTTCCAGCGCGAATGGTACCGCCGTAGACCATCAAACTGGGCCGGTTCAAACGCCCCATCGCAATCAAACAGCCCGGCATATTCTTATCACAACCCGGAAGCGCGATGCAGGCGTCGTACCATTGACCGCCCATGATGGTCTCAATCGAATCGGCGATGATGTCGCGCGACTGGAGCGAAAAACTCATCCCGTCGGTCCCCATGGAAATTCCATCGCTGACACCGATCGTGTTGAACCGCATTCCAACCAAACCTGCATCGACAACGCCTTTTTTCACCTCTGCCGACAACGTGTTGAGATGCATGTTGCAAGTGTTTCCCTCGTACCAAACACTGCCAATGCCTACTTGGGCTTTGTTCATGTCCTCAGAAGTCATGCCTGTACCGTACAACATGGCTTGGGATGCACCTTGCACGGGGGGCTGCGTGATGGTTTTGCTGTACTTGTTTAATTCACTGGCCATGGCTTCCTCGGATCGACTAATTCTTTTTAGATGGTTGAAGGCTTGTTCAAGTTCTTTGAAGTCTAAATGAAATCAGGGCAGGTTTGGAAAAAAACCTGCCCTGATTCGAATTCTACTTTGGCGGACTTTTCACGCCAAACGATGCAGGAGCCTAAGATGCCGACGCAGGTGCGGCCGCATCTTCTGTTTTGGCTGCTTTATCATCAGTGGCTTCGGTGCCTTCGGCGGCAGCTTCAGCGCCTTCTTCGACTGCATCCTCGGCGACCTCACCATTGGCAGAAGCCGTCGGATCTTCGCCGGCTGCTAGTTGGGCAAGGCGGAAGCTCAATTTTTCTACGGTGCGATGACGATTACCGTCAGTGTAGCTGGCAACATTAGTCGCAACCGCGATCGGCCCTTGGTAGCCTTTTTCGATTAACAGATTGGCTAACTTGACCGAGAATGAATCCTCACCATCGCCAGGCAACAACAAGTCGCTCGAACCTAAATTCGCCTTGTCCGCAGTTGCAGCGAGATCCGCAAAACGAACCTCAGTAATCGTCTGATTCACGTCAACATCAGAAAGCTGATCCAATGCACCATCTCCGACGCACCACTCATAGGCGTCAATGCACAAACCAACATTCGAGTGGCCGATTGTTTTGGCCAAAGTCGCAATTTCTTCGGCAGTCTGGATGAACTTGAAGTCTCCCGTTGCTTTGGCAACTTTAGAGGCTTGCAAAAATAGCCCCAGCCGCATTTCAGCAGCCTTAAACTTGTCGGCCACTTCACTGATACGAGAGCTGTGTTTCTCAAAGTTCTCTTGAAAAGCAAGGTCTTTGGATTTCGGTGCGATGCGAACCACCGCTTGATGCGTGCCGAGAGTTTGCGCCAGATCGATGATCGTGTCCAATCGCTCGCACTGCTTGGCGTAATCGGCGTCAGCAGCACCGAAGTCAATAGGCAGATCGAAGGTACCTAAATCGATTCGTGCTGATTGCAGGAATTGACAAGCAAACTCTTTGCCCAAGGTATCGTGCCGACCGACTAAATCGTTCATGTCAATCTCGACGCCGTCGTACTTGTGCGTCAACGCCAATTCGATCAGTTCGTTTTGTCGTCCACCAACACCCAAACCGCCGCTATTCAGAATTTTGTACTGCATAAATCTCTCCGTTGTATTTTTGTGGACGCTACATTCGTCTGGGAATGTTGCCAACATGCGGCGGCGTCGTTCATTTACTCCCCACTTCCGCCTCCAATGCGCATCTCGTTAGACGAACATTTGAATAAAGGCCAATAAAGCTGTTGCTGTGGGGCAGGTTTATTCTGGAAAAGCCGCGAATTATGTCAGACAATGAGTCCTATGGCCAGTCTAATAGTCGTCGATAATGGGGATGTTTTGAATATTAACACGCTTCCGGCAGCTCTCCGCTAATTCACCCAAGTCCAACGCATCGTTTAAGGGATCTTAAGGGAATCTGCAACAAAAAGTAACACTTTTGTCATAGACACTCCTTAAGCTGTTGTTACCTTAAGGGCTCCAGTGATCAGGTGATTGATTGGCATTCTCGTCAGTCAATTAAAGGGAAGTTCGGTGTAATTCCGTCACGGCCCCGCCGCTGTAACCTTCGTATTAACGATCCATCTCAAGCCATTGCCGGGCCTCCACAAAGGAAGCTGGGTGAGAAGGCGGATCGCCTCCGTTTGTTCGACCGCACGTCGCGGCGACAGACCAGAAGGAAGTCAGAATACCTGCCTGTTCATTTTCGGTGTGCGATCTGCGAGGGACGAAAGCACCCGAGGAACCAGTTTTTCCATGCGACGTTTTGAAAAAAATAGCACGCGCGTGCCAGTGCGCGCCAGACAGGGCGGTCGCATTGCGCGATCCACACGCCTCCGACTCGCAATCACCACAGCCGGCTTCACTTTGGTCGAACTATTAGTGGTCATCGCCATCATTGGCGTTTTGGTCGGGATGCTTTTACCAGCAGTCCAGCAAGTGCGCGAAGCAGCTCGGCGCATCTCTTGCGCGAACAATCTCAGACAGATCGGGCTGGCACTCCAAAACCACCACAGTAGCAAAATGGAGTTTCCGCAAGGCGTCACCGAATTTCGCAACTTCTTTCAAGGCGACCCCGACAAACGGAATCTAGCTTGGTCAGTATTCCTGTTGCCCTATCTGGAGCAGCAAAATGTATTTTCAGAACTAGACCTTAAGCTTCCCTTCGACCACCCTAACAACGCCGAAGCAGCCGCAACTTCCATTTCAACCTTTATCTGCCCTTCTTCGCATCGGCAAGCAGCCGCCAATTCCACGCGTGGCGCGTGTGATTACGGAGGAATTTTTGGGGAGAGAATCAACAGCGCCAACAATCCTCCCAAAGGTCTGATGGTATTCGACCGAGCATTCCGTCATGCCGACATTACTGACGGATCTTCCAATACGCTAATCGTCGCCGAAGACAGTGACTTTAGTGACGGAGAATGGATCAACGGGCGCAACGTCTTTGACCAAGCATTCGCAATTAACGCCGCACCAGCTTTCGAGAATGACATTCGCAGCAACCACACCGGTGGTGCCAATGGCGTGTTTGCCGACGGGCACGTTCAGTTCCTAACCGAGACCATGGAACTGTTTACTTTGGGGGCGATCTGTACACGAGCGTCCGGTGAAGTAACCAACGATTTTTAGCCAAATTACGTTTAGAAAACATCGAAGTAACCAAGGAAATATCAACATGATTCGCGACACTATCAATGCCATAACAAAAGGCTGTACACTTCCCTTTTTAGCGATTGCCGTTTTGATCACCACCAACGATCAACACGCTCAAGCACAGACGGTCTTTGATTTCGAAGCGTTACCTGTTCCAGCCAGCGGGTTCAACAATGGCGACCCGTCGCTGAGCGCCTCTGAGCGACTTTTTTTCGGCAACGTGGTTCAAACAAACTTCTCGCCCGGATCAAATTTTGGAATTATGACCCAAGTCGATCAGACGCTTTCGGTATCCGCGTTGGGCGAAACGCTTACCTTTGGAAACAGTTTCTTTGGAACTGAACCAAACGCCGGCTTCGCTGATTTTTTCAACGGTTTTAGTTACTCAAACGTATCTGACAACTCGACCTCTGGGGTCGGCAATCAATACGCTTCATTCCCGGGATCGGGAGCAAACGGTTCCAGTAATTACCTCATTGCCTCAGGTGACACTAGCTTTACTGCCTCAGGCGTCATTCAAAGTATCGACATTGCACCGACGACTTACACTGCTCTGGCGGTCCGCGACGGCGATGACGGCGGCAACAATTTCGTTTCTGGACCGCTATCAAGTAGCAACGGTTTCTTCGAGCTGATTATTTCCGGTGGAAGTTCAGGAATTGACATCCCCGTATCATTTGGAGACTTCAGAGATCCAACAAACGTCACCAACGTACCCACCACGTTTCAAACGATCGATGTCAGCGCGCTCAACGCGAATTCGCTGTCTTTCCGATACGACGGAAGTGACAGAAGTAGTTTTGGATTCTTGAACACGCCTGCTTACTTCGCAGCGGACAATATCGTCATCGCCGCAGTCCCTGAACCGTCAACTTTCGCAATGCTCTTGAGCCTCGGAGCACTAGCGATTACTTGCCGGCGACGAGCGGCGGTTTAGCCACAGGATCGCTCCGCCAGTGAGCGCAATAGGCAAGCCCTCTCCTGCAGTCCAGTAGAGGGGCATGCCGGCGTTAAGATCGACACCCAGCATCGCGATGCCCAACACGACATGCAAGAACCCAAGCAACGGCACTAGCATTTGGCAACGATCAAAATGCCAAGCGACGTAGAACATGACCACGCCGTGCAAGGCGTATAACAGACTGGTCGACCGCGCCAGATAGATCGTAATTGGGGCATCGGGAAAATCTCCCAATCCTAACCAGCGGTGGATGATCGCCATTTGACTGACCGGAAGAAACACAGCGACCGTCGCCAGCATCAAACCAACACCAACGACGCCAATAAGCCCTCGACAGTAGTTTCGATAGCGACTTGATGGCGGCTGGTTCACTTTTTCTTTTTCTTGGTTGGCTTCTTTTTCTTGCGCGATTTCTTCTTTTTGGCTTTCGCCGCTTTCAAACGCTTCATGTGTTTTTCTTCGGCTTCTTCGCTTTCAAACGCGATACCGCGCGGACGCGGCATACACACCACAAGAAACCCCAAAAAGATCAGCGCCAGCACCAACGCGTACCCCATAAAACTCTGCTCTACCATCGCTTTTGTCTTTTCTTAAATGTAAGTGCTGACCAAAGAAATCGAATCGATTATCCCAAACGCTGACGTAGCCACTGGCCCAGATCTTCAAGGTCCTCAGAGAGAGGGAATTCTGACTGGCTTCCGTCTTCCAACCATTTCACATTCAATCGACCAGAAGTCAACTCATCTTTTCCAGCTAAAACTACCGCTCGAAAGCCCCGTCGATCGGCATATTTGAACTGTGCCTTAAGTTTCTTCGCGTCTGGGAACACCTCAGTCGCAATCCCTTGGGCTCGCAACGCCGCGGCGATCTTCAGATATTCACTCAAACTATCGGCATCAAACTGAGCCACCAGCACGTCCGCCGTCGTGCGAGTCGGCTCGATCATGCCCAATTCCTGCATCGCAGTCAGCAACCGATCCAAACCCAAGGACGCCCCAATGCCGGGCAACTCTTGTTTGGTATACAGCTGAGCCAGATTGTCGTAGCGGCCGCCTGAGCAAACCGATCCGATGCTTGGCAAGTCATCCAAAAACGTCTCAAAAATGGTGCCGGTGTAATAATCCAATCCCCGCGCGATAGAAACGTCGACTTGAAAGTTATCATCGGTTATTCCTACGGCGGAAACGGCATCTACCAGTTGCCTCAATTGATCAAAACCCTCTCGCGCCAGATCGTTTTTCGCGCACAGAGGTTCGAGCTGCTTCAACACTTCCTGATTGTTGCCTTTGATCTCCGTCAGTTTGAGAATTTCGTCAACTTGAGCGCTACTAGCGCCAGAGGTGGCCATCATTTCCTCGCGCACTTTATCGGCACCAATCTTGGACAATTTATCCAGAGCGCGAAGCACAACCACACTGTGCTCTTTCAGGTCGTTCTTCTCCAGTAGCCCGTTGAGCACTTTACGGTTGTTGGTGCGTATGGAAAATTTCTCAAACCCAATCGCGCGTATCAAATCATTGATCACTAGCGCCGTTTCGATGTCGCTAGCGATTGAAGTGGTACCGATCGTGTCGAAATCGCACTGCACGAATTCTCGGTACCTTCCGGCTTGTGGTTTCTCACCCCGCCACACCGTCGCGATGTGATAGCGCTTAAAAGGCATCCCCAAATCGTTGCCGTGCTTGGCCACAAACCGAGCTAGCGGCACGGTCAGGTCAAATCGCATGCCGACGTCACGTTTGCCGTGATCCTCAAAGCGAAACATTTGCTTGTCGGCTTCGTCTCCACCTTTGCCGCATAAAACGTCAGCGTGCTCAAGGGCTGGCGTATCGATCGGACAAAACCCGTAGCTGCGGTAGACAGATCGGGAGATCTCCATCAGTCGCTCGCGCGGAATCATCGCTTCGGGCAAGTAATCGCGAAACCCTTTGAGGGTACGGGGCACAATCATGTTAGCGTCTAATAATCAAAACTTGGTTGATGGAACTAATCGCGATTAAACGACAGGTAGCTGTGTTGGGTCAGGGCAGGGCGTCCGAAAGGCTTCCGGGCTGTAAAAGAGCGCGTTGGAGAACTCGTGAATCTGCTCGGGCGTTTCAAAATACTGATCGTAGGTGAACGAGTCCTCAAACTCACACTCATCGGTTGTATACTCCCGACAGATCTGAGGTCGAGTGTGGTAAATCCCGCATCGGTGATCTTCTTGCAAGTGCTTGCAGGTCGTATGGACCAATAAATACCACGTCGAGCCTTCAACGAAAATCGAGGCCCGATCATGCAGCAAATACCACCGCATGAAATCGAAATCACGTTTGGTCTTGGGCGTGTCGATTGGCAACGCGAAATACCGACAGCATTTGGCCGTGCAATGTTCACACAGATTCTCACCGGGCGCCAATTGAGCACGGTCAAATTTCAAATTGGGTTTTCGATCCATAGCCGATAAAGTCTATACTGCGGGCCTGACATCAGAAAGCCACTAAGGACCGGCACAACAATAAGTGGCCCTTGGAATTTCGTTCGCCGTCTTGGAACCTTCGCAAACCATGCCAATCTCGGTCACCAACGCCCTGCAACTGATGTTGATGCTCGCGATTCCGCTGCTGGTGTTCGCGTGGATTATTCACCAGATCGAACGTCTGACTCAACGACGACTGGCTGAGCGGTTTGGCTGGCGTAGCATCATGTGGACCGGCTGGCTGGGCACGCCGATTCATGAACTGAGCCACGCAGTGATGTGCATTGCCTTCAGGCATCGAATCGACGAAATCGCACTGTTCGAACCCGACGAAGACGCGGGACGCCTCGGCTATGTCAGGCACTCGTTTCGACATGGAAACACATTTGAGGAATTGGGAAACCTGTTTATCGGCATCGCGCCGCTGATTGGCGGATCGTTAGCGCTATCGGTGTTGCTGTGGATGTTTTATCCAGACGCCGCCCGGCAAGCGATTGAGCAAGCGACCAGCGCCCAAGCAATTCACATTAGCCCTCTAGATCGACTCGTTACGATGACAACCGGGCTGTGCCATCACGTGTTTTCGCCAGAGCACATCGGATCTGGAAGGTTCTTGGGGTTTTTGTACTTGGTGTTGTGCATCGGCTCTCACATGGCGCCCAGCCGCAGTGACTACGCCGGTGCAAGACGTGGCCTCATAATCTTCGTAGCCGTGGTCGCGTTGGCAACGTTGCTGTTGGCCTTCATCCTGCAAAGCGATCCACAGTTTGCGGTCTGGCTGGTTGCGGCGATCAGTGCGTTGCTGTCGTTGTTGATGCTGACTGTGATTCTTTGCGCCGTAGCGTCTGCGTTGGTCCATATTGTCACGCAACTTTTCCCAGTGCGGTTCGAACACATCTAGTCCTTTAACGTGACTTGCTTTTCGGGTGCCATGCTTCACGCCTTATCGAGAATTACTATGAACAATAGAGAGGGCATGCTTACGCGATAGATTTGACAGTGATGAAGCTGGCGTGAGCATGTTTCCAGTTGCAGGCTGGAATCAAGTATCGGAGATCGCGTAAACATGGCACCCCAAGATTAACACACTTCATTAACACACTTCATTAACACACTTCATTAACACACTTCAAAAGACCGGTTGTGTCGGCGGCCGAGATTAGCGCTGTTCGGAATAGTCCGGTCGTCGGGGTCATAGTTGCCAGCATGCAATGAATGCACTTTCTCTTGGCAATGGTCGATTGTTACGGTGGTACACAGTGATTCGAAGGATTCGAGACCCTCACGTTGGACAAGCGGGGCGCTGTCATAGCCGCACACAGTTGTAATTGAGCTGCGGTCTATGCCTATGGCACCCTATTCCCGATCCGCACCGACAGAGGACCACCAATGTCAAACCGAATTATCCGCATCGTCACGCGTTCCGCTGACGGAAATATGCGAACGAAAGACTACGATTCTTTTGAATCCATCGAAGCCACCCACGAGCAGATCGGCATCGACGATTGCAGCACTGATCTTGAACTGCGTGGGATGCCAATCTTCCGTGGTTTGGTCGGGCCGATTCCCGAAGGCAAAACGGCCGTCCGCTACGAGTCTCCCGAGGTGTTCGAAGTCCTGACCAAGGAATGGACCAAGCTCAAGGCCAAACGTCGGCGTCGTCGCAGCGCCCAAGAAATGGCCGAAGCCCGAGCTGCCGAAGCCAAGGCAGCGCTTGTCGCCGGTGGGCAGGGTGCCAAACCAACGTCTTCAGCGCCCGCCCCAAAGTTTCCCTTTGGTGCAACGACTCCCGTTTCCAACCCATCGTCGCTGGCCAACAATTAGGCTAGTCCCGAGCTCAGTTCGGTGCCTCAATCGCGGGGCTGTTTTGCAACAGCCCGTTTGAGATAAACAACAACGTCGGCGGTGAAAGCACGGCGTTTTTTTCATAGACATTTGTGCTGCAAGTTGATTTCGATTAATTGAAATCAAAAGCATTAATTGAAATCAAAAGCGGTTCACCTATCGGTGAAAGATGACTTCCGGCACCAGCGCCAGCAAAAGTTGCTTTCATCAAAACCACACAGTTCCTTTAAATACCACACTTTATTTTTGTTAACGCCTATCGATCACAAGGGTTATAATTTGTTCCGAACTATCCAATGGATGTTTCGTAACAACGTTGGCATGGATGCACCAGCCAACCCGTAAAGCCGCTTTCTTTCGCGGACCGTTGCGACCCAACGGTCGGTCAATGCTTTACTGGGTTGTATGGATCACGCAGTCAAAGAATGATTCGTTATTTTTTGACTGCGGTATAAACGTGATCTATTTTTTACCGGTCTGTTTTGTTTTGAACACGCATGAGTACATGTGTTCATGAGGCCGGTTCCTGATTGACTTTTCAACGTGCGTCTGCCTCGCTCCCAAAATCAAGTGGCAACGAACGCGGTAAAGGTCGCCTTCACTAGGAAAGCAACTTTTATGCATATGCTTCAGCCGATGCAGTTTGCCGAGAAGAAAACGAACGTGAAGCGTCTCTCCAAACGCTTCGCATCCAATCGTTTCACATCCAAATTCTTCTTCGCAAGCTGCATCATCTTTACTTCTCTGACAGCCATCGGGTCAGGGCAAGCGATTGCCATTGAGCCCCCTGATGGGGCAGTAGATGTCGAACAATTTCTACTTGAAGGCAAGAGCCTAGAACAACAGGGGCTCTGGGGTGAGGCATTGAGTCTCTACCAGTCGGCGCTTAAGGCTGATCCAGCAAGCGAGATTGTCAAGACGCGCCGAGCCGTCGCTCGGATCCACTACGATCTCGAACGTCGTTATTCAGACGCCAGCTTCATTGACACCATTCGCAGCACCGATGCTCAAACGGCGATGGGCGTTTACTCCGAAGTGCTGCTAAAAATACAGTCCTACTATGTTGACTCTCCCGATTGGGCTGACCTCGCCAGCTACGGCTTGACGAGCCTAGAAGTGGCGTTGATGACCCCTGAGTTCGTCGATGAAAATCTACCGGGTGTTTCCCGCAAGCAGATTCAAGCTGAGATTCTACGAAATCGACAACTGGCCGATCAGACGACCGTCAACGACCGCCAAGACGTCTATCGTTTCGCCAATAGCGTATCGCTGTCGCTGTCCCGGAATTTGGGTTTGTCACAACAGGCTGCGACATACGAGTTTATCTGTGGAGCCATCTCCGCGCTCGACCCGTACTCGGCATTCATGTCATCCAACCAGTACAGCGAAACGATGTCCCAGATTGAAGGTAACTTCGTGGGCTTGGGCGTGGAACTGAGAACTCATTCAAATGATCTTGAGATTGTTAGCGTAATTCCCGGTGGTTCGGCGGACACTGGCGGGCTGATTAAAGGCGATCGAATTATTGCGGTCGATCATGCACGCGTTTCAGACGTCGGCAGCGAAAAATCAGCCGACATGCTTCGCGGTGTCGAGGGATCTTACGTTCATGTGGCGGTTGATCGTGGCGAAGGACCGGTAGAACTTCAATTGCAACGCCGCCGAGTGGAGATTCCTAGCGTCGATGAGGTCAGTATCCTCGATGCCCAAAATGGCGTGGGATACATTCGGCTAACTAATTTTCAAAAGACAACCGCTCGCGATTTTGATAACGCGTTGTGGAAACTACATCGCCAAGGCATGCGATCACTGATCGTGGACGTGCGAGGTAATCCGGGTGGACTGCTGTCTGCTTCGGTTGAGGTTGCAGACCGGTTTGTGACCTCAGGAAAAATCGTGACCACACGTGGCCGCAACACAATGGAAAACTATACACATCGCGCCAACCTCGAACGTACGTGGCGTGTGCCACTGGTTGTTTTGGTAGACGAAAATTCAGCCAGTGCCAGCGAGATTTTCGCGGCGGCCATTCGCGACCATCAACGTGGAAAGATCGTCGGTGCACGCAGCTACGGTAAGGGCAGCGTGCAGGGAATTTTCCCGCTGAACGTTTCCGGTGGCGGCGTGCGATTAACCACCGCCAAATTTTTCTCGCCCAGCGGCCAAGCGATCAGCGAAAACGGCGTTGAGGCAGATTACGAAGTCGTTCAGCTCGGCAAATATGGCGAGCACAACAAAGATGCTGCGATCGATAGTGACGCGGGGATCGCGATGGGTATCAAAGCAGCCAGACGTGCCCGACCTTTGGTGCTCAATCAGGCTATCGGCCACTCACGGCCGAGCCAAGGGCATACGATTGCTGGTCGTCAGATGCATTCGCCACAGTAATCCATGTAACGCGCAGAGACAGTTCCGCGATTTCAAAGCAGCCATCGATTTGATGGCTGCTTTTTTCATAGTCATTGCAAGTCCGAAGCGCGCTTTTTGGAGTTAGGTCGTTTCGGGCCAACGGCCCAGCAATTTACCTAGCCCGGCCTGAAGGGCCGGGTGCTGCGTTGAATGTTCGTTTAGGGCTGAAAGCCCGGCCGTTTTTACCAACCTTGTTTGCCGAGAATTAAAACTGCCGGGCCGTTGGCCTTTTCGTTTCGTGTTCAATTGCGTTCCCAGCCCTTTAGGCTGGGCTAGACGAATGACCGGGGCCTTGCCCCTAAACACAAACACTGCAACTTCAAAAGCGCTTTGGGCTTATAGAAATGCGAGTTCAAAACCTGCACTTCGCGCTGGTATTTCACCGCTGATCACTCCTTTAATGCGCACCGCGTGTCGGCTATGATTGAAAAAACTCACTTGCCGACAAAGCCACCGCAATGACAGAAGAACAGTTCTCGCCTTTTTTTGAACGTATCGAGCGTCCGAACTCTAATAAAGCTGTTGACTTTCAGCGTCACGGCCGCCTGAAACATCTGATTTTTGGCTCCCAATTAAATGTTCCGCTTCTAGAAAAGCTTTGTCGCAGTGCCGATACTATTCGCACCATGGCCAAAACGCCCGATGGCAACCGCAGCCTTCGCAACTTGCTGGCCCACAAGCGTGCCATGCTGTACTTCACCCAGCCCTCCACACGCACCTTTCTGT
Source organism: uncultured Pirellulaceae bacterium (assembly GCA_938036435.1). Lineage (GTDB taxonomy): Bacteria > Planctomycetota > Planctomycetia > Pirellulales > Pirellulaceae > Mariniblastus. The sequence continues at coordinate 21,576 of CALHPU010000142.1, forward strand.
CCTTCATGGCGGCTTGCCAGATCCTTGGCATTACCTGCAATGAAGTGCGCGATCCAAAGACTTCCTCGGAGGTCAAACGGGAATCACAAACCGATTCGATCCGCATGTTCAGCAGCTATTTTGATGTGATCATCATGAGATCTCAGGTCGCTAAACTTGCCGAAGTTTGCGCTTTCATGATGAACGACCTCGAGGAGACCGAACAGCGATCGGTGCCCATCATCAACGCAGGAGCCGGTTCGGACGAGCATCCGACTCAGGCTCTGCTGGACATGTACACGATCTACCGTACGTTTCGGTTTTCCCAAGGCTCCGCGCAGGAGAAATCGCGTTTGAGCAAGCTCAAGCGCGAATACCCCGATTTGGTCTCAGGACCGCAGCAGAAGACCTATCTGTTTTGCGGAGACATCGCCCGCGGGAGAACGGTGCGATCATTGGCGACGGTACTTTCCCAATACCCGGGAGTCCGCATGTTCTTTGTCTCTCCAAACCACGATAGTTTAAAATTGGACAAAAAACTCGAAGCCAATCTGGTCGCCAGTGGTGTCGATGTTCGTCAGTTCGACAGTCTGGATGAAAGCATCAATGGCCAGCCCATTCTCGCTCAAACGGACTGCTTTTACATGACGCGCATTCAGCGCGAACACAATTCGCCAGAAACGGAAACGGAAATCGCTGCAATGGACCTCGAACCATTTCGGCTGACCCAAACGCGCGTCAATCAGTTGAAATCTTTCTCCGCCATCCTGCATCCCTTCCCGCGCGACCGTGTCGTGGGCGAAATTCCGACCGAAATCGACCAAGACCCACGCGCCCTTTATTTTCGTCAAGCACGCAACGGCATGTGGGCAAGGGCCGCCTTGCTGGTCCATCTGTTCGACGCGGCCGAGGATTTGATGCATGCCCAAAGCCAGACCATGCAGATGCACTCCTAGGCGTCAAGCTCTGACGAACGCGTTAGATGCTCGGGTTATGCCGAAGAGTCTGGCCAGGCAAGCCATTTGTTCAGGCGAAGCCCGTTGGTCCACTGGCGGCGGAACTTCTGCAAAAAAAACGGTATGCCTACACAGTAGCTGGGGTTTTTCCGATGCAACAAGATAAGCGAACCTGTCCCGAGAGCCGGGATATCTTCCGCGTTTTGCCCAAATTCGTTGACACCATTTTCGGCCGTTAACTATACTTCTGGTGACAAAAGGCGGGTGATTGGCACGTTTATCAGTGCCAAGGCTAGACTTCGCCGCGCTGCTGTCAAGATTATTGATAACGATTACTGTTCCAACCAATTCCGGACGATCGATCCGGTGATACCTGAGGTGACCCAGATGAAGCTGGTAGGCAATATCCTGACCGTTCTCATTTTGCTGATGAGCGCATTTTTCTTCGCAGTGGCCATCATGACCGTTTCGACACATCGCAACTGGAAACAGGCTGCCGAAACCTTGCAGGTCGAATACGACACGCTGAACCAGAAATTGCAGGCGGCCAAAACAGGTACCATCCAAAAGGAGCAATCGATCATTGCCGAGAAGGTTGCCCGTGCCCAGCAACTGGCTCAACTCGAGTCGCAACTCGCCGCTCAACAGGTGGAAGTCGATGACCTTTCAAAATTGCTCAACGAAGAAACAATCATTTCCAAAGAACGCTTGGCTCGCATGGAACAAGCCGAAGCGCGGGCGGCACAGTTGGATCGACAGAACAAGGCATTGACTGAGAGTAACGTCCAACTGAATAAAGAGGTTGCCACCAGTTATGAAAAACTAACAGACCTCACCAACACCACGTTTGAACTCAGCACGCGTATTGAGGAAATTGAAAAGTTAAATCAAGAACTGAGTGCTTCGGTCGCAAAATCTGACCGCATCCGCAGACTGAAGGGTTGGGACGAAAATGAACTGACCAACGACATTGTTCCTTTGGTCAATGCGGTTGTCGTCAAAAGCACTGGTCCACTATTCGCAGTGGCCGCCGGTTCGGACGATGGACTGCGAGAAGGTCACGTCTTGGACATCTATCGCGGTGACACCTTCGTTGGACGAGCCGTTGTGCGTGAAGTACAAAATGACTTGGCGGTTTTGGAAACAGTCCGCGAGTTCATGCAAACTTCCGTCAAGGAGGGCGATAATGTCACTAGCAAATTCTGATTCCGAAGACTCAATGTTTGGGTCGGAAGAATTTGGATCGGGCATCGACTCTGGCATAGGGTTCGATGACGCCGACGGTGGATTCATCGCACCGCCCACTGATCCAGTTGCCATGGGTGCCCCCGTGGTGCCAGCGCGACCAGTCAAGCAAAAGGGATTCACGCTCGATAGCTTCCTGATTCTGATCAGCATGCTTTTGATGCTGACTTCGGCAATCATTCTTTTTTCTTACATGGGTTCAATCGACGTCTAGGCAAACGAAAATTGTCTTCGCTTTTTAACGACACCAACTAACAAACAATCATGGCTGACGACGAATCATTCGAACTCTCAGGCGATTTCGACGACTTACTCAATGAGGATTCGTCGTCGGCGCTAGATTTAGAGACCGACATTATCAGCGATAGCGGCAGCGTGTCGGGGATTGATGCAGTCGAACCTGAATTGGATGAACCCGTCGAATCAGCGGTCGATCTCGTTGAAGATGCGGATGAGCCCGAAGAAAAAGCAACCAAAAGCGTAGTAGCCGCACCAAAGGGCCGAGGACTTCTTGCGGACTTCAGCATCTTTGATGCGATGTTGGTCTTTTCCTTATTGCTTGTGACGGCTGCCGCTCTGATGATGGCGTATGGTCTGAATGACTATGGATCAGTTTTTGGCCTTCCGTGGAAGACGACTGGTATCACAGTCAAGTAAGCCGCAAACTGCTTCGGACTCTCCCCCAAACTCCAGACTTCTCTGGTATATTAATCCCCGTATCAGTTAGGGGGAATCATGAGCGATCACAACCCATACGAGGCCGGACAGGCCATCCGCCATGTCATGCAAGGCAGTATGACGGGTGCTTGGATGTGCGGGCTACTGGGAGCAATCATTGGCGGCGGGGTAGGGTGGTTCGCTTATTTTTGGTTGCTCAATCAGGGCTACGATGGTTTGATGATTCCCGGCGCTCTTGTTGGCGCAGGTTTTAGCACGCTCTCGCGTCGGTCGGCTTGGTCGTTTGGCTTCGCCTGCGCCGTGATGGGACTTGGCTTGATGTTAGTGTGCGAGTGGCAATCGCTGGTCAACTTTCGTAACGGCTCTTTCTTCGATTTTCTTGCCCACATCCCAAAGCTGAATACTGCCGACAAGATCATGCTCGGCGGTGGTACGTTGATC
>CALHPU010000143.1 GCA_938036435.1 uncultured Pirellulaceae bacterium
GTCGATTGCCGTGAAGGAAAATTGCCCAGTTGCGGGAAGTCGAGTTGCACCGGACGCGTTAGTGCACTGGCTGATCTAACAAGTGGGGTAAGCATCCTGCTTGCCGTTACACAATCGCGCAGGGATTCGCAAGCTGGAAGCTTACGCCACGGGCGGGGTGCCGTGCTGAAACAATCACTCAAAGGCTTGAGTCCATCGCACTAATGGAAACATGGCCGGGGTGCCATGTTTACGCGTTTCTCGAATGCTTGAGTCAGACGTACTAACGGAAACATGCTCACGCCAGATTAAACAATGCCTAACCTATCGCGTAAGCATGCCTCTAATTGTCTGCAACACTTCAAAGTAAGGCGTGAAGTATGGCACCCGAAGGTCAAATCGCAGAAGAATACAACTACGGGATTCGGGCAATGTCCAAAGCCAGCGAACCGCTGGACACCTGCTATCGGTGAGATCTACTTGTCGTCCAAACGGATCATCACTTGCGTAATGTCGGCGGGAGTAATACCGCTGATACGTTGAGCTTGATCAAGACTCTCAGGGCGGAAGCGCGAGAATTTTTCCTTGGCCTCACGACGCAGATGAGGCATTGCCTCGTAGTCAAAATTCTCCGGAATCTTCCGTTTGGCCAATCGCTTGTGGCGATCGATCGTGACCTGTTGTTTCTCTACGTATCCGGCATACTTCAGATCGTATAAGACTTGCTGCCGACTATCGGCCGACACCGACTCCAGCTCAGGCGCGAACTCGAGCAAGTGTTCCCACTGTGTCTCGGTCCGCCGAAGAAACTTCTCCATCGAAACATCACCAGCTCTTTTGGTACTGATTAGTTTTTTGGTTTCGGCAATCTCGGTTTCCTTTTTCTCCAATCGCTGCATCCGCTTGGTTGAAATCAATCCAATTTCGTTTGCTGTAGCTGTCAATCTGCGATCGGCATTATCCTGACGCAGTAGCAGGCGATATTCAGCGCGGCTGGTAAACATTCGGTACGGCTCATCCACACTGCAAGTGACCAGATCGTCAATCAACACCGCCATGTAAGCCTTGTCGCGTTCGAGGACGAGCCCCTCCTTGCCGGCAAGTTTCAGCGCTGCATTGGCACCAGCCATCAATCCTTGAGCGCCCGCTTCCTCGTAACCGGTGGTTCCATTGATTTGTCCTGCGAAAAACAGGCCAGACACTGAATGCGTTTCCAGCGTATTTTTCAATTGATCAGGCGGACAAAAATCGTATTCGACCGCGTAGCCGTATCGCATGATCTGCGCGTTTTCCAATCCCGGAATCAGTTTGAACATTTGGTCCTGAACATCACGAGGAAGGCTGGTCGAAATTCCGTTGACGTAAACCTCGTGCGTGCTGCGTCCCTCAGGTTCGAGGAACAACTGATGCCGGTCCTTGTCGGCGAACTTAACCACTTTGTCTTCGATTGACGGACAGTAGCGCGGTCCGCTGCCGTGGATTTGCCCGCTGTACATCGGCGCTCGATGTAGATTCGCTTCGATCAGTTTGTGCACATCTGGATTGGTATAAGTAATCCAGCAGGGCAGTTGCTCCAATTTCAATTTGCCAGTCATAAACGAGAACGGCGCAGGATTCTCATCCCCCGGTTGGATCTCGGCCTTGCTGTAGTCGATCGTACGACTGTTCAAGCGTGGCGGCGTGCCAGTCTTAAAACGCTCCAATCGAAACCCCAATCGATTCAGCGCTCCACTGATACCCGTCGTTGTCCCTTCACCAGCGCGGCCGCCAGCAATTTTGGCCTCACCCGTGTGCATCAGCGCTGAGAGAAAAGTGCCCGTGGTCAGGATCACAGCATCAGCGCGGTATTCGACATCGCCTTTGACGACAACGCCGACACTTTTCTTTTGGCCGTCGATCTCTTCGACCAGCAAGTCCTCAACGATCTCCTGCCGTAGGTCGAGATTCTCTTGCGATTCGATCGCAAATTTAATCCAGTTTTGGTAAGCCTTCTTGTCGGCTTGGGCGCGCGGACTGTGCATGGCTGGCCCTTTTCGCATATTGAGCATGCGGAACTGAATACCCGTCGTGTCGATGGCTTGCCCCATCAGCCCACCCATGGCGTCGATCTCGCGTACGATGTGGCCTTTGGCGACTCCGCCGATGGCGGGGTTACAGCTCATCTGCCCTACGGTGTCTAAGTTGGTCGTCAGCAGCGCCGTTTTCGCCCCCATGCGCGCGGCCGCAGCGGCAGCTTCGGTACCGGCATGCCCAGCACCGATCACCAACACGTCGTAATGGTATTTAATTCGTTCAGCCATCGTTTTTCCAAAAGGGTCTTAGTTGGACCCATTTTAGAGCCCTTTACGCTTTGAGAGAACGGGCTATTTTGTGAAACGTTTGAGAACGCTTGCCGGAGTCACCAATTGTAAGTAAAACGTCCGCGACTCACACTTCCAGAGACTAACGTTATGTCCAAACCACGCGTCGAGATCCACTATTGTCCCAAATGTCGTTGGCTGCCGCGCGCCAGTTGGCTGTCGCAGGAATTGCTCTGGACTTTTGAGTCAGAAGTAGGCGAAGTGGCGCTCATCCCTGCCGAATCCGGGACGTTTAAAGTCATCGCCGAAGGTCAAACTGTTTGGGACCGTAAAGTCGATGATGGCTTTCCCCAAGCCAAAGAGTTAAAGCAACGCGTGCGTGATGCGATTGCTCCAGAGAAAGATCTGGGCCACTCGGGTTAGACGAATTTTTGCACACCTACAATCTCTTGCGAGATCGGCTACCTACGCGCGGCTTCTGCAGCCAACCTTGCTGCACTGGCCGATTGGTTCTTGCCAACGATGGCAACTGCCGCCGGTAACTCCGAGACAGCGAGCGCCAAATCGCTGGGAGTGCATTTCTCATCTGGCACCACAAATAAGGCCCCCTTGGCCAATTTCGCGACCGCACCAATTGTCGCTAGATCGGTCAAACCAATCATCACCACTGCGTCGGCGGACTTAAGCGTTTTCTGAAGCGACTTTGAATCTGTCAGGTCACCGCTCTCGGGAAGATCGCTGCAGTTGACTGTCGCTTCAGCGGCCTCCACTGCTTCCACCGCGGCCTTCACTTCGTCCGGATCGCTTTGCGGCGTAGTCAAAACGGTCACTTGCCCCTTTGCAACGATGGACGAAAGTACTTTTTCCCGAAATTCATCAATGGTGATGCGGCCGGCCCGATAGTGATTGGCCGCCATCAAAAAATCACGTTGTCGATTCGCCATAAAATGAAAGTCTGCAAAGAGGATTGGAAATTGGTCAGTTAGCCCCGTTAACGGCAATGAGCTGATGTTATCAAATCACGTTTTGAACTACAATCTGCGATCATGGCGACGCAACTGGGCGTGGCCAACGATTTCACTCAATGTCGATGCAAACGGACGAATCAATGAAAAGCTGCGTTTTGGCCTACTCGGGCGGACTGGACACCTCTGTAATTCTTGGCTGGTTGATGGATGAAGGTTACGAAGTCCACGCCGTCTATGTCGATCTGGGCCAGCCCGGCGAAGACCGCCAAGAAGTCCTCGACAAAGCCAAAAACGCAGGTGCTAAAAGTGCTCGCATCGTCGATGTCCGAGAAGAACTCTGCCGCGAATACGCGTTTCCCGTGCTGGCTTGGCAAGCAAAATACGAAGGGCCGTATCTACTCGGCACGTCGATCGCGCGGCCGCTGATCTCGAAAGTGATGCTGCAAGTCGCCAAAGAAGTTGGCGCGACGGCTTACGCTCATGGTGCAACCGGCAAAGGCAACGATCAATGTCGCTTCCAGTTAGCAGCAGAGGCTTTGGAGGCCAACGTCGAGATGATTGCTCCGTGGCGCATCAAGAAATTCCGCGACGCGTTTCCCGGGCGCACCGAGTTGATCGAGTACTGCGAAGCGAAAAACATTCCGGTCAAAGCATCTAAGGACAAGCCTTACTCGAGTGACGAGAACTGTCTGCACATTAGCTACGAAGCCGGAAAGCTGGAAGAACTGGATGTCAACGGCGTTTCGATCGTCGATTTTGGCATGGGTGTTTCGCCGCAGGAGGCTCCTGACAAATCCGAGACAGTCACGATTGATTTCGAATCGGGTGTTCCTGTAGCCGTCAACGGCGAAAAACTATCGGCGCTTGGTGTGGTGGAAAAATTGAACGAGATCGGTGGCCGCAACGGTGTTGGTCGAATCGACATGGTGGAAAATCGTTTTGTCGGTATGAAGAGCCGCGGCGTCTACGAATCTCCCGGCATGACGGTCTTGTATGACGCTCATCGCTACGTCGAACAATTGACCATGGACCGTGACCTGATGCACTTGCGCGATCGCTTGGCTCCTGAAGTTGCCGAAATGGTCTACTACGGGTTCTGGTTCTGTCCCAAGTTTGACGCGCTATTGGCCTTCAATAAGGAAGCTCAAAAGAGCGTCAACGGCAGCGTGGAACTGGAACTATACAAGGGCAACATCATCATTTCCAAACGTTCTAGTCCTAACAGTCTGTACGACGAAGCGATTGCTTCGATGGAAGGCGGCGGATCCTACAACCAAGACGACGCCGAGGGCTTCCTGCGAATTCAAGGATTGCCCGGACGCGTGCAAGCACGAATTTTGCCGAGAGAGTATTAAAGTTTACAGTGTATGGGGTACAGTTTTCCTAGTTTCATCTTTAAGAGGGTGCCATGGCGTTTCAGTCGTTCGAAGAACTCGACGTTTGGAAACGCTCTTGTGGATTGGCAGTTAGCGTTTACGAGTTGACTAAGGACTGGCGAGATTATGGGATGAAAGATCAAATGCAGCGATGTGCTGTTTCGATTCCATCGAATATCGCTGAGGGACACGAGCGCCGAGGAAAAGACTTCGTACGTTTTCTCAGAATCGCCAAAGGCTCCGCAGCAGAACTAAGAACTCAAATTTACATCTCGAAAAAGGTGGGGTTGATTCCGCCTGAGCAGTTCAGCAGCCTAATTGATGAGACAAAACAAATCTCAAGAATGCTCGCAGGTCTTCACAAAGCGATAGAAACTCAGACCTCCTAACCACTGTACCCGGTAAACTGTATCCTTTCTTCTATGCTAGAAAACCCCGTCCTCCAACGCGAGCTGCTCGTCAACCTTCGAATGCCCCGAGCGTTCGGTCTGTTGTTGATCTACCAGCTCCTATTGGCCGCGATGGTGTATCTAGCTTGGCCATCAAACACGCTCGACCTTACCGAGGCAACCAGCTCCAATCGGCAATTGGTAGACCTTGTCTTTTTGGGACAGTTCGTACTGGCCTCTTTGATGGCGCCCAGCTTCACTGCCGGAGCGATTTCGGGAGAGAAGGAGCGCGAGACTTACGAGATGCTGCTGGCCAGCCCGATTCGGCCTGAGTCAATCGTCAGCGGGAAACTGATCGCGGCGCTAACGCATTTGGCGCTGTTGGTATTCGCTTCGCTGCCGATCGTCATGTTGTGTCTGCCATTGGGCGGCGTGTCGTTCTACGAGGTGATCGCCGCCTACGTCGCGCTGATCTCCAGCATCCTAGCCTTCGGCATGATCAGTGTCGCATGCGGCAGTTTCTTTCCGCGGACCAGTTCCTCTTTGGTCGTGTCATACCTGTTGATTCTTCCACTGGCATTGATTGGCGTGCTCAGCTGGCTGGGGATGAGCGACTATGGCGAGACGCGGTTCAAACTGGCGGTGACGGTGGTGCCCGGTTTGGCGATCGCGATCGCAACAGTGCTGTTTTATATTGTCAGCGCTCGAATGCTGTATCCTTCAGACATGGGATCCGGAGGAAAAGAAGTCGTTGACCTCGAAACTGAAAACGAAAATGCGGTAGGGCTGGTCATCAACCGCGATCAATTTCCCGACCGCTTGTTTGCTCCTCCGATTCGCGACACGTTGATGCCTGACGGTATCAATCCTATCTACGACAAAGAACTCCGCAGCGAGATTTTTGGTCAAGGGACTTTAATGCTGAGGATGGCGATCCAGATCAGCATGATGGTAGCAATGATTCTGATGGCGGTGTGTCTGTTCATGTACCAGACATTGGCCCCGTGGTATTTTTGCTACGTCGTGTTGTTCAATGTTTTGGTTGGCCCTGTGTTCTCGGCGGGAAGCGTTACCGGCGAACGCGAGCGACAAACGTTAGACCTGTTGCTGACGACTATCATCACTCCTTGGCAGATTCTTTCGGGAAAATTGATTTCTGGGCTGCGCGTGTCGAGCGTGCTGACGGCGTTTTTGTTGTGGCCACCGTTTCTTGCTTTCATCATGCCGTCGGGGTACTGGGAGAACTGGCCGTCGTTTGTTTGCTATCTAGTCATCTTCGCGCTGACTTGTTTGACCACTGCCACACTTGCCTTGTTCTGCTCCACCATCCACCGCAAAACCAGCAGCAGTTTGATCACCACCTATGCGGTTATTCTTTTGCTGTACCTTGCTCCGCCAGCCGTTGCCATGTTTGCCCAAGAGTATTTCCCTGAACGATTTAGTAAGACGGCACTTACGGCGATGACCGTCACCAGTCCATTTTCAGCGAACCTCAACATCCCGCTGAACCCCGAGAACCTCTCCAGTCCATCTGCCACGGTTACAACGCGGTATGACTACGTGTTTCAGGACTTCTGGCATTTTGCCGCCTATGTTGCTGTGACGTTGCTGATCAATGCCGTATTGTTTGGCGTAATGACGTGGCTGTTCTATAATCGCTGGCGGGTTGCCAACGACGGTCCCACGCGCACGCCGGAAGCCGAATTGCCGATACCAGTTTAAGTTTACTCCTCGAACAACAAGTCGAAGCGGTATAGGTTTGGCTGCCAATCAACTCACCAACGCAAGGCAGCATTATGAAACTTTCAACAACGATGCGGCATCTCTTTCTGGCTTTTGCCATCATCGCCCTGTACTTGATGCCAAGTGCCGGCAGCCCGGCCGCTCTCTCTCAGGAGCAATCATCCTCAAAGGCCGTTGACGCTAAATCAGACGACCAAACAGCAGAGCTCGCAAGGAGAAAGACTCCGCCATCCCTCGAATCCTACATGGGGCGCGAGATTGCCAAGACGATGCACTACACCGGTGCTCCGTGGCTGATCCGTGACGAGCGAGAACGTGAGGAGCGATGTAGCTTGATGCTGGCTAATCTTGGGATACGGCCTCAGATGGTCATCTGCGACATGGGCTGCGGCGTCGGATTCCACTCAACCAAGATGGCTCAGATGACTGGCCCTAAGGGCTACGTCGCCGGCGTCGATGTTCAGCCTCAAATGCTGACCATGATGCGAAAACGCATGGAAGAAGAGGGGATTGAAAACATCATTCCGATCCTTGGTTCTTATCACAATCCGCGCTTGCCACGAGACACATTTCACATGGTGTTGATGGTGGACGTGTACCACGAGTTTTCCCACCCCGAGCAAATGCTGGCCGCAATTCGCAACAGTCTCAAACCTGATGGGCTGGTGGTGCTGGTCGAATATCGGGCGGAAGACAAAACGGTGCCGATCAAGCCTGAACACAAGATGAGCAAAGAGCAGGTGGCAAAGGAGTTAACCGCCAACGGATTCAAGTTAGTCAAGTCCTACGACAAACTGCCTTGGCAGCACATGCTGTTTTACGGACGTGATGAAGCTGATTCCGCGGCACCAAATTAGGCATTTTGAAAGTTGACGACTCGACGACTTAAACTGGATCTTTGGAACCGCTTGCCATCGGTGCCCGAACGTAACAAAGCCGAGATCGTCGAGGGTTCTAACGAATTTACTGTGCACTCGAAAATGCAATCAAGGCCACGACATCATCAAAGTTTACAAACCTATCTTTTTAATGTCTGCTTGTGGTTCGTATTGGCCAGGTTGAAGGATACCGATAAACCAAAGAAATATTGCTGAAGGTCACTACTCCGTCTCCATCACCATCGGCCAGAAGAAGCGTCTGAGTCACTGTCAGTATCGCAGCAGAATCTACGTAGTTCGCATCGGACTCGGAAGTAGGAGCATTGGAATGAAGGTCAATGCTGAACGCTGTCCCATCGTCTAACCGACCTCTAAGGGTTGCATCGCGGTCGACAATCGTGAAAGGCGTACTGCCTAAAGTGCAACTTGTGAAGTTGCGACAATACAAGCCCGAAGCGCAAGCGAGCGGATATTTCCGAGGGTTTCGGGATTCCTCGCTCGCGCGTCGGGCTCGCATTGAAACGCTTCGCGATTTCAAATTGATGTGCGTTTTATTCAATAGAATGTGAAATTTGATTTCAAATGTGCAACTTCAAAAAGTGCAACTCAGCACCAAAGCGGTCGCGGCGGTTCGGCTGGCGGATTTGGCTCGGCCCTTTGCGTCAGCGAACGTGCTGCAACGTTGCGCGTAAGACGCTGCTACTTGATTCTCCGCGGGTTGCGGAATTTACGGACTCATTCCGCATCAGCGGCAAACTTGAGTGAACTCGTGCTAATTAGTTACTAGTGCTTTATCCAGATTCAATTTTCGGGTTGCCGGTTCGCTCTTAAAGCGTAATGGCGCAAGCCGTTCGGTATAAATACCAATTGATTAACAGTGAGGACCTGAGGGCTCGCGTCCTTTCGCTTTCTCCTTTCGCTTTCATCTAAATCCTAATTCCAAATCTGGATGAAGCACTAGGTTTGGCAAACGCGACTGTGGTGAAACCGAGGCAGTGTGTCCCCACAACAAGGCAGTCGCTGAGGGACAAGGAACCCCGCTGAACGATTTAATGCAGGAAAACTCAAGTCAGGGTCGAACATCCCTCTAATACTCCTTCCAAATTTTAATTCGAAAATTAATTTGACAGCCCATTTCGAGTTGTTATGGTGAACGACTTAATTGTACTAACACCACTAATGGACTCTCTCATCATGAATAACTCATTTGCTTGGCTGATTGCGGCGCTCGTTTGGACAGTCTGTTGGAGTGGTTTGGCGTCTGCTCAGGTCGAACTGCTCGACAATGGAGGCTTCGAAAGTGGTGATTTTTCAGCTTGGGACGTCTCCGGTGGCTCAGGTGCAGTAGGTTGCGAGTCGGGCTGGACCGTCAGCAACACTGGAGGAGTTGCGGCAACGGGCTGCCAACCAGGCTTCTCAGGAACGACTCCGGGCTCGCCGAACGAAGGTCTATTTGCTGCCTACAATAGCTTCGATGGTCCTGGCCTAGTTGTATTCGGGCTTAGCCAGCAGATCCAAGTTCCCGGCTCAGTAACATCGGCAATTCTAGGCTGGGATGAAACTTACAACATCGATTTCAATCTTGGGCCAGATCCTATTTTGCCACGCCAATTCTCTGTCGGCGTATTTGATAGCTCAGGGACTACTCTGATTGAAAACGTGTTCTCCGAAAGCTTTATTGAGGTGGGCGGAATTTTTGAGCAAGATTGGATTCGAAACTCTGTTGATTTGACCGATCTTCTCGCCAGAAACGCAGGCAACGAGCTCACCTTACGTTTTGAAAACATCATCCCAGAGCCTTTTACTGGACCAGGTGGATTTGGATTGGACGACGTTTCTCTTACGGTCGATGCCATTCCTGAACCCAACGCGACCTTGTTGCTTTGCATTGCGTTAAACGCCCTCGCAGTTCGACGGCGGCGTGGTTAGTCAGGACCGTAAAACCAACGCTCATGCGGTTTACGTTTGAATACGGCTTTCTGCGAACCGATATCGACAACCTTGAGACAACGCTGGATGTGGGATCTTGTTGGTCAAGAAATATCTTTAACCTTAAAGATGCGCCATCTCGGTTGATATCTGCTTTTTCAACAAAGCTACCGGCCACAAATACTTCAATAAACGGACTGATACTCAAAAAGCCCACGCCACCATTTCTTTCATCAAAATATGACCTTTCGCTAGACAGACCGGCGAAGATCACCTGTATGAGTTCAAGAATTTTACCGCGGGGATTCAAATAAGAGTTCGGAGAGAGTATCGGAAAGTGGATCCGACAGCGACCAATGGAAGAAGTCTGCCGTCTAATTGATGATACCGATTTGAGTTTCGGCCAAATCGCAAAGCTCGTCAGTGTTTGTAACGAAAGCACGTTGCGTCGCCGGTTCGTTGCGACGTTTGAGATCTCACCTCGACAGTTTCGCTCGCGCAACAACGAAACTTAGATTCACACCTTCTAACGCCTGAAGCCTATAGGCCATCGGTTACGATTGCCAATTCGCCAGCGTTAGGTAGAAGTCAGTACTTAGAGACTTCTTTCAATGTTGGCGTTCGAAATTTGTCGCTAGTTATCGATCAAAAGTTGGATAAACGGCTCGATATCAAAAAAGTTCACTGCTGCATTCTGATCAATATCCGCTTCGACTTGAAACTCTCCGTTGGACAGAACTGATATGAATGGTAGGAGATCCGAAAAGTTCACAACACGATCTCGATTCACATCACCGACGAGGGTGGGAGGAGTTACCTCGACGAGTGTCACTGTCACAGTAGCGTCTGAAGCAAAAAAGTCTTCGCCAGAAACATTAGTCTCATTTAGGACAAAACTGAACTCGGTTCTATCGGCGAACCTACCTGAAAGTGTCTGACCACGGTCGACGATTAAAAATGGCTCGCCCATCGTCAAGCCCTCCAGTGGTACACCATCAAGCGCCAGTTCGCCGCCAAACAGGTTTACTTCTCCTGAGCGGACATCGAAGTCATCGCCAAAAGTGCCGCCGCTGATATTTAACACGCTGTCAAAACCTGAGTCGAAGCCATCTCCGAAGGAACCGCCGCTAATGTTGACCTCGCCACCTTCGGCATTAAACAGTTCAAAAGAACCACCACTAATATTTACCACGCTGCCGGGATCGCCACCAAGAGGACCGTTGGCGTCGAACGAATTGCCAAAAGCACCACCACTGATATTCACCACGCTACCGGAGAAGGCGTCGAAGTTTGAGTCGACCGAACCGCCGCTGATGTTTACCACGCTACCCGAATTAGCCTTGAAGCCAGCACCGACGCTGCCACCGCTGATGTTCACTAGACTGCCGGAATTAGCGTTCAAGAAAATGCCAACGTCTCCGCTGATGATGTTTACTTCAGTTCCAGAATTGGCGGTAAAGAGATTGCCGACGCTACCTCCACGCACATTCACTTCGCCCAAGAAAGCGTCAAAGCCAACGCCTACTGAGCCACCGTCAAAGACGTTAACCTGAGTGACTGAGCCATCCAAGCCGATTCCATCGCCAACGTTCGGATCCGATGGCACATTGGTCACGTTTTCAAACAAAGCCGGATCGGAAGGTCCTAGGTCGAAAACCTGGGCGACAGCGGTTGTGGATAGCAGAGTCAATCCGAGAAAACCCAACATGCAAGTTGAAAAGCGCGTAATGATTTGTTGCGTATTCATAGAAGTAGTCTTTTGTGTTCAGAAAACGAACCAAACCGCCTGGCCCGCAAAGCATTTTTAACGCCAAACTAAATAATCGAGACCGACATTCAATTGCGGCCTAAATGTCAATCAGAAGTTCAATAAACGGTCCGACATCCATGAAGTTTACCTCACCGTCCTGATTGATGTCTGCTTCTTCGAGAAACTCGCCGGAAATTACGATGTCGATAAACGGAGGAATGTCTGAAAAGTTCACAACACCATCTCGATTCGTATCGCCAAGGAGCAAGAAAAAAGTGACCGTAAGCGTCGCGTCGGGATCAAAAACATTGCCCCCGTCTGCTGGAGCGATCGAGTTAAGATCGAAGCTAAACAATGTGCCATCGGTAAACTGACCTGAAAGAGTCACGTCGCGGTCGCCGATGGTCAACGTGTCACCAGATGTCAAGCCTTCGTCGAGCGACACACCGTCAAGCATAAGATCTCGACCAAAAAGATTTACGGTGCCTCGGGCGATCAAGCCGTCCCCTATCAACCCGCCTCTGATATTTAGAACGCTGCCGGTTGAGGCTTCGAGGCCAGCGCCTACTTCACCACCGGAGATGGTTACCACGCTTCCAACATTGGCGTCGAAGTTATCCCCAACGGAGCCACCGCTGATGTTGACCACGCTGCCAGAGAAGGCGTCAAAACCGTCGCCAACAGTACCGCCGCTGATGTTCACCTCGGTAGACGTGTTGAAGCCGTCGCCGACGGAGCCGCCGCTAATGTTTACAACGCTGCCGATGTTGGCGTCAAAGTCATCTCCTACGATGCCACCACTGATGTTCACAATACTACCGGAGTTTGCATCGAAGAGATCGCCGACCATACCGCCGCTGATGTTAAACAAGCTACCGGAGTTGGCATCGACTCCGTTGCCTACTACGCCTCCACTGACATTTACCTCACTGCCGTCGTTTGCGTCGAGAGACGCACCTATCGAGCCACCGCTGACGTTGATTTCAATGCCAGAATTAGCCACAAACAAAAAGCCTATACTACCACCATTAATCACGTTCAGTTGGGTCGGTGAAGGATCGCCCCCCATGCTTTGGGCATCACCAATATTTGTATCTGTTGGCAGCTCGATGACGAAGGTTTCAAACAGTAGCGGATCAGACGGCCCCGAATCAAAAACTTGCGCTGCGACGGGCGAGGCGAATAGAGTTAAACCAAGTAAACCCAGTAAGCACAATGGAAAGCGCGTAATCATTTGTTGTACATTCATGGAGCGATTCATAACCACATCTTGTGTTTTAACGAAGGAGAATCTGACCGGATGAACCTACCCGTTTGGAATCAACGACTGCAAGGCCGTCCGGCGGAAACCCAGAAGTTCGTTTATTCTAATAAGAAAGGTGGCTCTCACACTCAATGGATCCTAGAAATTTCCCAGCTTTAGCAGCAAATACGCCCCGACTTAAGCAAATCTCATGAAATCATAACGTCTTGGAAAGCCCAAGTAATGCCGGCTCGTTGCCCACCAAGATCGTAATAAATCGAGGGATATCCTCGAAGTCAACTTGGCCGTCCTTATTGCAATCCGCTTCTTCTAGAAAATTTCCGGTCACCCGTTTTACATTGAGAAAGCGGCTGATCACTTTTGATGATCAGACGCTAAATTGCCATTCCGCGGTCTTTGAAACGGATTAGAGTTCTTCGATGGACGTGACTTGGCCATCAGCCCGATCCCCGAGATTCACCAGAAGCGAGAGGTCTGCATTGTTGCTGATTGAATGGGTTGACCCGTCTCCCAAAACAGCATTGGTCGTACCGGGATGAGCCGACCCAAAACCGTACTCTTGGGCTCTGCCAGCTGAGTTGATTCCGAAATTTGACCGGAAAGAAGCGTTGCCGTCACCTACAGGCGGAAGAGGTGTAAGCATGAGTCCTGTCCCATTGGTTCCCGGAGCAGCAATAATGCGCATCGTGGCCCACGTGTGTCCGAAGTACATGCCTTCACCATCCCAGAAATCATCACCGCCAAAAGTAAAAGAATAGCTGTAGTTCCTAGCGTCCGCAGCCTTCTCCATGAACATGATCGTATTGGACGAACCATCCGCAATAGTACCGAAAGTCACGTCTGGGATTTGAATTACTTTTGTTTCATTCAGAACACCGGCGTCTCGCGCGATAATACCCGACATGATTTCTACTTCGCCATCCTCCAAACCACCGGTACCATCACCCTCTGGACCAATTCCCCAAGAAAAGCCATTGATGTCACCATCCGGATTCCAAGCCTGCTGATTCCAAGTCCCCATAACTCCGGCATAGTCACCAAGCTGTGCTTGGGTTCCATCTGGTTGCAGAGACGTTCTTGCACCTCTTGATGGACATGACATCAATGGGACAACTTCTGCCCGAAGAGGCTTTGCATTCGGGTTGGTGGTCGTTGAAGGATCACCTGTGAATCCGAAACTTGAACGAAGGCTCGCAAGATTCGCTTGGTCGATGTTGGGAAGAATCTGAAAAACCCAACTCGCGCTCTCGAAACCAAAAGTGTTCATAAACTCATCGGGGCCGTCAGGCAGCGTCTGAACGACGGCACCACCGGAGGTGGGGAAATTACCTCTTGCGGATTCAAAACTAAGTGCCGCCACCCCCTTTTGACGAAGGTTATTCAGGCATTGAGTACGTCGAGCAGCCTCGCGCACCTGTTGAACGGCTGGTAAAAGTAACGCGATCAGGATTCCGATAATTGCGATAACTACCAGCAGCTCAACCAGCGTCAATCCGGTGTGTTTCGCTTTGAAAGAGGTGTGCGTTTTCATTTGACTATCCTCAGTAAAAAAGAATGGATCAAAAAATCGCGGCTTGCCCAGATAGCGTCTTAGTCACCCATTAAAATTCCGATAAACGGCGGAATGTCAAGGAAGTTCACTTCATCGTCTTCGAGGACGTCTGCTTGTTCAAGAAACGTCCCGGTTAGCA